>NZ_CP076718.1:2128057-2215758 GCF_011682235.2 Rhodocaloribacter litoris
GGCCCGGGGAATGACGGACCGGGCTATGGCGTCTAGAATAGGGGTTTCCCCTTACTTCATAAAAGAGTACCTTATGAGCCTGAGGCGCTATCCCCCCGCCGCCCTCGAGGCAGCCTTCGCCACCCTGCTGGCGGCGGACTACGAGCTCAAGGGAGGCGGCAGCCGCAACGAGCACCTGGTGCTGGACCTGATGCTCCGGCGGCTCGTCCACTGACCGGCTCCTCGGGCCAACACGACGAACCGAACAAAAAAGGGTGCCTGCACCCTTTGCATCAAACGCAGGATCATTATGACCAACACGCTCAAACCGAAGCTCAGCAAGAAGACCTTGACCCTCAAGGCACCGGCAACGGGGCTGGCGGGGACAAGCAATCCGAACAACCGGCACTACGAGGCGCTCTCGCAGATGAGCGACGAGGACCTCATGTCGCAGTTCCAGGCGGGGACGGTCGAGGCCTTCGACATCCTCGTGAGCCGGTACAAGGATCCGCTGACGAACTATATCTACCGCTTCCTGGGCGACATGAAGGAGTGTGAAGACCTGCTGCAGGAAACCTTCCTCCGGGTCTATCGCAACCGCCACTCGTATCGCCGGATCGCCAAATATTCGACCTGGCTCTATACGATCGCCGGTAACCTGGCACGCTCGGAGTACCGCAAGCGCAAGCGTCGCCGGCTCTACTCGCTGCAGTCGGTCAACCGCGACGACGAAGAGTATGAGGTCGAGATCCCGGACGAGACGTTCTCGCCGGATCGCCACACGGAAAGCACCATCCAGGATCATTACATCCAGGAGGCGCTCAAGCAGATTCCGGAGGAGTTCCGCGAGGTCGTCGTCCTGCGCGACGTACAGCAGCTGGCCTATGAGGAGATCGCCGAGATCACCGGCCTGCCGATGGGTACGGTCAAGAGCCGTATCAACCGCGGTCGTACCAAGCTGCAGGCGTTGCTCAAGGACATCTACGCTCCGGCCGAGGAATAACCCGGGCCGGCTCACCGGCCCCCGTCCCTTCCGAAAGACCGGTAACGCCCCCGTTACCGGTCTTTTTTGTTGTCACCGGGATCCTGGCTCGCCTCCGGGCATATGTGGAAGCAGCCCGTCTCCATGTGACCCAGTCCCTGCTCGCTTATGTCGGAAGGATACGATGCCGGAAAAGAGGATGCCTCTTATTCCTGGCTGGACGAGTTTCTGTGCGAGTATGTAGACGGCACCATGGATCCCGGCGTACGCGCCGCGTTTGAGGAGTACCTGCGTGCCAACCCGGTTCTGCTCGAACACGTTCAGCGCCTGCGCCGCACGCGACAGCTCCTGTGCCGGTATGGTGCCTGCCATGCCCCGCGTGGCTTCCAGGCCCGGCTGCAGCGGCGGCTGGCCTGCGAGCTCATGGCGACCCAGCATCCGCTCTGGCCCGGGATCGTCAGCCGGCTCGGTACCTATGCCACGTGGGCTTCCGTCATGATCGTGGTGTTCATCGTGGGGATGCTGGCCGGCACCACCTTCCTCCGGGAGCCCCCCGGCCGGTCCGGCTCCTCGGTCACCTCCCGCCCGGATGCCCCCCTGCCGTCCGCGCTTCCCTCCACCATGCAACCGCTCTGGTGGACCCGAACAACGCCCATCGAACTGGCCCTCTCCGGGCCTGCGACCCCGCTACCCGCCTCCTCCCACCAGGATCACCCCGCCGGCCTCTCTGCGCACCAGCCGGACACCGTCTGGTCGATCGCTTCCCCGTCACCCGCTTCGGCTTCCCCGGAACCGCCCTCCCCCGACCACGACCGTGCTTTTTCAAAACACGATTAAGTTGCAACGTCACGGAACTTCTTCGCCCGTACGTGCTTTCATCTTCCCGTTCTTTCCGGGCCCGTAGCTCAGTGGTTTAGAGCGCTCGCCTCACACGCGAGAGGTCACAGGTTCGAATCCCGTCGGGCCCACAACGATTGTCCGTAAGTGCCTGCAGGACAAGCACTTACGGACACACGGGTACAACATAGGTACAACAAAGTCCCGATTTTACTCCCAGATCGGGCCGTTTTACCGAGCATAGTAAGGGCCGCTCCGGCACCAGCCAGGGCGGCCTTTTTGCTTACCCCCCACCCCCCCTTGATTTGCACGCGTGTGCGTAGTGCCCCCGCGCCGGCCCCCGGGCACGGGTCGCAGAGATTTAGCCCCCCCTACCGGTACACCAGCCAGCGCGGGCCCTCACACCGCCAGCCGGCAAGCTCGACGATGCGGCATTGCAGGGCCACGTACCGGCCGCCCGCGTTACGCAGGGCCTGGCTCACGGCCCCCTGCGTCACCCCCAGGCGCTCGGCCGCCTCTCGTTGCGTCAGGCCGCTGCGCTCGAACGCTTCGCGGGCCAGCGTGTGCAGGCCAGCCTCGTCGAGGATTTCAGGCTTCTTCTTCGGCATAGTCGTTTCGGGTTGAAGGTGAAGGGGCGGCCGGTCTTGCCGGCCGCCCCGGTGTTGGACGCGTCCCTATCAGAACAACTGGTGCGCCTCGATGCGGGCCTCTGCCCACGTGCGGGGGCGGGGACCCGGCGGCATCGGAGCACGGTAGGACGCGTTGGCCGTGTAGGGCCGCAAGGGCCGTGTAACACGGCCAACGCGGCCGGACGGCCCTTGCGTCCAGTTGCGCGGGCGGCCCTTCATAACCTGGATGCTCTCGACGCCGTCCAGGTTGACGAAGCGGCGCCCGCCCTTCTCCACGTCCCAGACCGGGACAAGGCCACGGGCGGCAGGGTTGAAGCGGAACGCCTCCCGCTCGGCCGCCTCCGGGTTGAAGATGCACACCATACGGCGGTGCGTGCCGTCGGTGCGCTTCGTGAAGTGGACGACCAGTAACTCGCCCGCGTGGCGGCGGATCGTCTGAAGTGCCTCGGTGCGTGTCATGGCAAACCTCCATGTTTTGGGTTGAGGATCGGGCGGCGGCCACCGTCCCGTTGACTGATGGTAATATAAGCAATTGCTATGCTCTTGTCAATAGCAAGTGATAATTTTTTATCATCGACAAGCAATAAAAAAACGGGCACCTCCGGCATAAGCGAAGGTGCCCGATCCTCAACCCAACCTCTGCCTACGGGTGGCCGCCCGGTCCCGGCAGGGACACGGCAGAGGATGGAGGCAGGCCAATATACAACGGCTCGGCATCAGGTGCGCTCGGTGGTGTCACTGGAACAATGTTCCAGTGAGCTCGGCCTACAGGCGGCTCACCCGGGCCCGTAGCCGGCGGCGCACCTCGTCGGGCGTCAGGCCCTCGGCCAGCATCTCACGGGCCAGGCGGCGGCGCACGCGGGCGCGTAGCTTGTGCGGAGCCTGCAGGTAGATCCGGCCGCCTCCGACGGCCTCGATGAGCTCCAGTGTCGCCTCACGGCCCAGCACGTCCCACACCAGGCGGCCGTCCTCGTTCAGGTCCTCGTAACGGATGTGCTCCAGCGGGTCCACGTCCCCCCCCCGATGTTTGCGCGCAAACAGTCACAGCCCCCACGGGCGGCATCTGGACGCGTGACGCGTCCACCGGCGGATGACCACCACGGGCGGGGGCGGCTCCGTGTGGCCCTCCGGCGGGTCCGGCCACCGGCAACGGCCACCGCCGGGCCGGTGCGGCCAGTCGTAGGCCGCACAGCGGCACACGGGCACCGTCTCCCGGTCGTAGCGGGTGAAGGGTCGGTGCTTGCCGCGTGTGTGGCCCCCGTGGCCGGCGCACAGCTGCTCCGGGTGGCCCCACATGGCCCAGGCGCGGCACCGCTCACCTGCCCTCGGGTGGCCCTCCGGGTAGACGTGGCGGCAACGTCGCAGGGCTTGTGCTCGTGATGAGTAGGCCATTTTTTACCCCCTCGCTCAGTTTATTAACTCTAGAAATCGCCGCCGGCGCGGACTGAAAAACTGGCGACCGGACGCAAGGGCCGTCCGGCCGCGTTGGCCGTGTTACACGGCCCTTGCGGCCCTACACGGCCAACGCGTCCAAATGCCCCGGTTCTGCGTCAACCATGTCAACCTCCGGCGCTCCCGAGCCACGCCTCGAAGTCCGCCAGCCGCAGCACCACCAGGTCCTTACCATGGTCGCGCCCTTTCTGGTGGAGGATGGCGACGGGTAGTTGATCCTCCCGTGCGGCGGCCTCGGCCTGCCGCAGGGCGTCCTCGATCCAGGCGGGCAGCCGGGTGCGGTGCTTGATCTCGATGGCGAGCCAGTCGTGATCTACGTCGGGCGCGTCGCCACGGCTCCGGCCGGTGACGGGCACGCGGCGGCCATTCAGGCGGGCGGCCACGGCGCGTTCGACGGCTTTCCAGGTCTTTTCAGGCATTTCGAGTTGCTCCGGCCCTTAGTGTAACAACTTGCACCAACTCCCTGCGCGGACGGCCCTTGCAGCCAGACGCCCCCGTGGTTAACAAACGCCCCCGGCCCGCGGCGTTCGTCCTTCACGAATACGCCCTCACGGCCCGGGAACGCCCTCATCGGTTAACAGATAGCGGCGGCTCAGGGCCTCCATCGTCTCCCGGCCGAAGGCGCGGTAAAGCTCGCGCACCAGGTCGAAGGCGACGCTCAGCGACGGGCCACGGTCGGCGCTCCGCAGGACCTCGGCGATGCTGTGGTAAAACTCGTGCGGCTCCCCCACCGCCCCCCAGCCGGGCAACTCAAACGGTGCACGCGGCAACAGGATGGAGCTGTACCAGAACCAGCAGCACAGGTAGCCTTCTTCCAGGTCGCCGAAGGCCTCGTCGAAGTAGGAGAGCGGCTCGATGCAGGCACGCCACCGCTCCGGGTCCGCGCCCGGCGGCACGGCGTCGCGCATGGTATCGAGGACCTCGGAGAGCAGGAGCCGGTCCAGGATCAGGCGGCGGTGCCGGATCAGGGCCCGGGCCAGGTCGGGCGTGATCTCACGGCGCGGCTCGACCAGCAGGCGATCCCCCGCTCCCGAGCGGGCCCGCCACATACGCAGGCGGCGCCGCTGCACCTCGTCAAGGGTCTGTGTCAGGGTCATGTCACCCCTCCTCCAGACGGTTACACATATGTGATATGTGCAAGATGGCCACTTTTTTTGGGCGTCCCAGGTGGCCATCTGGTGGCCATCTGGCAAAATCGGCGTTTTTGGTGCCTAGAAGGGCACTTCGTCGTCTGCGCCGTCTCCCAGATGGCCACTTTTGTAAAACTGGCCATCTGGGGCCTCCGGGACGTCGAACACATTGTCCGAACATATGTGTGACGCGCCGGCTCCCGGCAGGCTCCAGTACCACGTCCCGCCCGGCCTCGGCGGCACCTGCTCGACGACGACGCCCAGGCCCTTCTTTGCCCGGCGCAGCGTCTTCTCGCTGATGCCCCGGGCCTCGGCCTCGGCAAACAGGTCACGGGCCGGCACCGGGTCGGCGGCCGATGCCAGGCGCTCCCGGAGCCAGTCGGCGGCCTCGTCACGCGGGCGCTCGGCCTTCGGGCGGGCCAGCAGGTCGCGGGCCGTGAGCGGCGTCGTCCCCCCCCAGCGGATCACGCCCGTGTCCGGGTCGTGCTCGCTGCTCTCCAGGCGCAGCACCAGCGACGGGCGCCACGCGCCAACGTTGGCCTTTGTCGTGGCCAGCACGCGCACGCCGTCGGCCGTCTCGTGCTCCGGATGCGACGCGAGCAGGAGCCCGAGACGGGCCTGCCCGATGATGCCGATGGAGCCACCGCCACGATAGAGCGGGTCCCCGCCGGTCATCTTGTTGAGATGGCGGACGACCAGGGCGGCGCAGCCGCAGCGCTCGCAGAGCAGGGCGAGCGGCGTCAGGGCGCGGCGGACGTCGGCGTCCCGGTGGGCGTTGATCCGGTCGCCCAGGTGCGCCATGATCGGATCGACGACGAGCAGGGCGGCGCCCGTCTCCTGGACGACGGCCTCGATGGCGTCGATGTGATCGGGCAGGCGCGGCACGGTCAGGTCCTCGCCCTCCCGGACGGCCTGGATGACGTGGACGCGGCTCAGGTCGGCCCCGGCCTCCTCCAGGCGCGGGCGGATCGTGTCGGCGATGCCGTCCTCGCAGGTGACGATGACGACGGCGGCCGGCTCACCGGGCGGTGCGTCGGGTGCGTCGGGCCACGGCCGGCCCGTCGTGATGCGGGCGGCCAGGTCGCAATAGAGCGTCGACTTGCCCAGGCCGGGATCGCCGTCGAGGATGGTGAGTTTGCCCAGGGCCAGGCGGCCGGGCCAGAGCCAGCGGATGGCCTCTCGCTCGACGTCAGCGACGCGCACGGCCAGAGCCCGGGTATCGTGGGATCGCGCCTCCTGCGGACGCTCAGGCGGCTCAGGCGGCGTCTCGGGCGGCGCCTCCAGCGGCGGCGTCTCGCGGATGACGCGGCGCAGGTCCGCCGGTCGGTGGCCGGCATCGAGCCAGTCGGAGACGTCGCCCCTCTCGGGCAGGCCAGGTAGCTCGACGACGCGGACGGAGCGGGCCACGCCCCACACGGCCCGGGCCACCTCGGCGGCGTGCCGGCGGCCGGGCTCGTCGTTGTCCGGCAGGATGACGACGTGGGCGCCTCGCAGGGCCTCGCTGTACTCATCTCGCCACTTCCCCGCCCCGCCCGGGCACGTCGTGGCCGTGAAGCCCAGGGCGGCCAGGCGGTCGGCATCCTTCTCACCCTCGACGACGCAGACGACGCGGCCGGCGCGGGCGGCCTCGATGACCTCGGGCAGGCGGTAGAGCACGCGGCGGGTGTTCCCCAGGCCCGGCACCCAGCGGTCGCCCTCCCGGCGGTACTGGACGAAGCGCTTGGGCTGGTACCGGCGCACCTCGTAGAGCGGGCGGCCCTCCTCGTCGCGGTAGGTGTAGCGGGCCGTCTCGATGGGCGGCGGTGCGGGCTCCCGGCCACGGCGGCCGTCACCGGACGCGGCCGGCATCAGGTCGGCCAGGGTCAGGCCCAGAGCCTCCACGACGGCCTCGGTGGAGCAGCCGGCATGGCAGTAGAGGAGCACGCGGCCGCCCTCGCCCTCCGAGACTGACAGCGACGGCTCTCGGTCCTCGTGCGCCGGGCAGCGGGCCGCGTAGCCGCTCCCGGACGGGCGGACGCCGTGGAGACGGCGCAGCAGGTCCTCGAGCCTCATCGGGCGGCCCTCCCCGCCGTCAGCCGGCGGCGTCTCGTCTCACGGGCGCGGATGCGCTCCAGGTAGGCGCGGGCGCGGGCCAGGTCCTCCGGCGTCAGCGGCTCGAAGCGGCACGCACGGCGGCGCTCCGGCGGCAGGGCGGGCGGCACCAGCGGATAGATGCGCGGGATCATCGCTCGGCCCTCCGGGCGGGCACGGCGCCCTCCTCCACGTAGCGCAGCACGTCCTCGGTGCGAAACAGCACCCGGTTCCCGCGCTTGATGTAGGGCAGCTTCCGCCGCGAAGTCAGGTAGCGGATCGTCCGCTCGCTGACGCCTAGCCACTCCCGGACCTCCTCGGTCGTCAAGTAGGGCTTTGTTGTGGCCGCCCGCACGGCCCTCGGCAGGGCCTCGGTCAGGGCTCGCTGGACCTCCTCGGCGACGATCTCGCGCAGGTCCTCGGTCGATGTCAGGATGTGCTGTGCCATAGGACGCATAGGCTAGTGAGTATGTGCGTCCTATGGTAGGCCGCTGCACGCAGCACAGCCCAGGAAAAGCTTTCACTAAATGCGGTGAAAGCCTTTCACAAAATCACCCCGGGCGCTTTTTTCGCCAGTTGTGGAAGCTGCGCACCAGGCTGTCTTTCGCGTCTTCCTCGTCCGTCTCCTCTTTTCGCGGCGCGTAAAACTCCGGCGGTCCGCCGATCTCATCGAGCAGCCGATCCAGGGCAGCCCGCTGGCTCAGCTTCTCGTGAAGGTGCAGGCGTTCCAGTTCCGAGAAGAAGACGTCCCGGTCCTTCCTCAGGTCCTTCAGGCGTTCCCGGCGCCTCATCTCCGCCTCGAACAGGTCGGCCACCTCCTGCTCGGTCAGCGGCGGCACGACGCCGTACGTCTCATATTCCCAGATCGCGGCATCGAGCACAGAGAGACGAAATTGCAGCAGGTGCAGGCGTGACGCCGCTTCTTCGGCAGGATTGTCCTTCAGGGCCGCCTCCGGCAGGGCAAGGGCCTCCCGCCAGGTCAGGCGCCCCGGTAGCGGCCCGTAGGCCAGGCACTCCCCGAGCGGAAGCACCGGGAAGGTTGGGCCCAGGCGCTCGCTCCTCACAACTGCCGGCGGGATCGTCAGCGTGTACTCCGGCCCTTCACGGTCTGCGACAGGGCCGGCCACTGCCCAGTAAAAGCCTTGCTCGGGCGTGTAGGGCGGGCGCCGGCCCAGCGAGCCGGCCAGCGTCGCCTCGTCTCCGTACCGGCTCATGTGGTCCTTCAACAAGCGCAGGGTGTAGTGCAGCGTGCTTTGAGTCCGCCTCCAGGCGTAATAATTCTCCCGTGTCTGTGTCACCTGCTCGTCGAGCCGCCGGCGCAGGTGCAGCACGTCGCCGTAGCGGCCCCGGTTCAGGTCCTCGGCCACTTGATCCCACAGCCGCCTTATCATCTCGCCCACGAAGGGGTGAATCGTCAGGCGGCGCTCCCCCGGCATCCGCTCCTGAACCGCGACGAAGGGCAGCCGGATGGCCGGGCGGCCCTCGACCGGAACCTGCTCCTGCAGCCACTCCCTCAGCTTGAGCAGGGCCGCCTCACGCCCGGCCCGACCGTCGTCGTTCACTCGCTCCATAACTCCCTCGCCAGGTTATCGACGGCCTGCTCGTCAAAGCTCTTGAGATAGGCCTGCGTCACTTGCAGGCTGGAGTGCCCCAGGGCCCGGCTCACGGCGTACAGGTCGCCCGTACGGCTCCGGGCGTAGTCGGCAAAGCTATGCCGGGCCGTGTGCATCGAGATCGTCTCCGGGCGCTCCAGGCCCGCCACACGGGCCGCCTCCTTGATGCCCCGGTTGAGCATCACGTTTACCGCTCCGATGGCCCGGCGCAGGCGCACGCCGTCCCCGGTGTCCCGGTCACGCAAAAGGGGCATCACGTAGGCATCGGGATCAGGACGCGTCACGCGTCCATCGTCGTCCAGGTAGTGCTCGACGATCCGGCGGGCCGGCGGCGGCAGCGGCATCGAGACGGGATTGCCGGTCTTGAGCTGGCGGTAACGGATGCGGAGCGTATCGCCGTCGCGCTCGACGTGGCGGCGTCGCAGGTTGCACACGTCCGAGACGCGCATGCCGCCGGCGTAAAAGGCGAGCAGGTAGGCGTCCCGGGCCAGGGCCGCCCAACTACCGGGCTCCAGGTCGGCCGCCTCCAGCGCCCGCACCTCCTCCAGCGCCAGCTTGCGCCGTACGGGCCGCTCGCCTTTGGGCAGGTCAAAGTATGCCAGCGCGTCCCGCTCGGGCGGTATTACCCCGTCCTTGACGGCCTGGCGGACGACGCGGCGCAACCGGACAAACTCCTTGCGCCGGGTGTTGGGCCGGTTGCCCACCCGGTCGCGCAGGTAGACCTCGAAGCGGCGCAGGGCCTCCCGGTCCAGGTCGGCAAAGTCGATCTCGTCGCCCAGGCACGCCCGCAGCTTGCGGAGCGTCGTCAGGTACTTTTTGCGCTCCCAGTACTGGCCGGCCTGCTCCAGGCCCTCGATGAAGCGCTCAAAGTAGCGGGTCAGGCTCCCGGCGCGTCCCTGGAGTGCGTCCTTGACGGCCTCCGGCGCGTCGGCCTCCAGGGCGGCCCGCTCGGCCTCCAGGCGCAGGTCCGCAAGGCGGGCGTTGTAGGCATCCGAGAGCGGGTGCGAGCGGCGGACCTCCTGGCGGGCCTCGTTGAAGTGGCGCGGCTCGACGTAGATGCCCGTCGAGACGTAGCGGCTCCGGCGGCGGGCCGTGATGCGGACGTAGAGCGGGGCGGTCCCGTCGGCCCGGCTCTTGTCCTTACGCTGGATGATGCGTACACTTGCCATCAGCACCTCGTGTGTTGCGGGTGGCGTCTCTCTCTCCAGGCCAAACGGACAGGGACGCCACCCGGTGTTTTTTACCGCACGGGCGGCAACAGGTACAACAACAGGTAAAACATTTTAGGGATTTGCCTGCATCCAGTCAATGCAACGGATACCTTATTTTTGCGCCGTACGGGCCTAATTTGGCATTTTTGGGTGCAACGGCCAGCAACACAAAACGGGCTGTTGAGTCCCGTCGGGCCCACAGGTGCAGGCCCCGGCTTCTTCGGAAGACGGGGCTTTTTTCGTGCCCGAACGGCACGAACCCACCCTGGCCCCCCTTCAAAGCAGGAAAAGGCGCGACACCGCCCGACGAAACCTCCCGCGCCCTAGTCTACGACAAACGTAACCTTCGCATTGACACGGTACTTGACCACCTGGTGATCCTCCACCAGGGCCTGAAAATCCTTCACGTACACACTCCGGATGTTGCGTACGGTTTTGCCGGCCTCGGCAACCCCGTTGCGGATCGCATCCTCGATGCTTTCGCCCTCTGCGATGATCTCAATGACTTTGGCAACAGACATACGTAACCTCCTCAACCGGTTATCCGTGGGTGACGACTTTGGGCATCTCCTTCGCCTGAGCAATCCAGGCCTCGACCTGCGCGAGCACCGGCACCTGCCGCACGAGCTTTTTCTGCTCGTTGACTTCGACCATCTTTGCATGCAGGTTGGCCGCATTGCGCCGGGCCAGTTCGGCAACCGTATCGACACCGGCAGCCTCCAGTAATTCGGCATACTCTCCGCCGACGCCCTTCAGGCGCATCAGGTCCGCGTGGTTCACAAACCGGAGGATCCGCGAGGCGTCGATGCCGGTCGCCTCCGCCAGTTCCTTCCGGCCCTTCGCCGTACTTCCTTTCTCCAGCAGCTTTTCGACCGAACCCACACCGGCCTGCTTGAACTTCTCGGCCAGTGCCTCCCCGATCCCTTCGATGGTGGTCAGTGTAGCCATGATTGAATCTCCTTTTCAGATTTAACATGTTTCTAGAAGATAAGGAAGCGATATAAACCCTGGTTTTCAAGAACGATCGAGGAGAAAAGCCGTCGGGACGAACGCGTACCGCCCACACACCACAACGCCAAAGATCTGTTTTCCAGATGCTTAAAGAGACCAACCGCCGTGCCCGTCATTCTCGTGCTGCAGCGGAAGGCCGGTGTTTGAGCCGGCCCCTCACCGCCGGGGGCGGGTATGGCGCGTGGGGGTGGCGGTCGTGGGGTCCTCGGGCCAGTGGTGTTTGGGATAGCGTCCCCGCAGGTCCTTGCGCACCTCGAAGTAGGTGGTACGCCAGAAGCCGGCCAGGTCTTGCGTCACCTGCACGGGACGATGCGCGGGCGAGAGCAGGTGCAGGGTCACGGGAACGGCCCCGCCGGCGATGCGCGGGGTTTCGGTGAGGCCGAAGACCTCCTGGAGGCGGACGGCGAGCACGGGCTGCCGGGGATCGCTGTAGTCGAGGGCGATGCGGGAGCCGCTGGGCACCTCGAGGCGATCCGGGGCCAGGCGGTCGAGGGCCCGGTGCTGCCGCCCGTCGAGCAGGCCGGCGAGCACGGCGGCGAGGTCCACCCGGCGCAGGTCGTCCAGGCGGCGGAGACCCTGCACGTACGGCCCGAGCCAGACGGGCAGGGTGGCCAGAAGGTGCTCGTCGGAAACGTCGGGCCAGTCGCCGGGCCGGTGGTAATGGAGGAAGCGGATGCGTTGCCGGAGGCGGGTGGCCTCGCGTGTCCATGGCAGGACGTGCAGCCCGATCTCCGCGATGCGGTCGAGCAGGACGCGCGCGACGGCTTCGGGCGGCGGGTCCGGCAACGGGGCCTCGGAGAGCACCACCGCGCCGAGGTGCCGCACGCGCCGGGCCCGGACCGCCTCCCGTTCCCGATCCCAGTCCACCACCTCCGTTTCCTCGATCCGCCCGGCCAGCACCGCCTCGATGTCCTCGCGCGTGAGGGCGGCGGCCCGGTGGATGCGGGCCCGGCCGGCCGGTCCGTCCACGACCGCTGCGACGAGATAGTCCTGATGCGCGAGCGGGTCGGCCTCGGAGAGGGTGGCGCGACGCCCGTCGGCCAGGCGGAAGCGACCGGGCGCGCCATCAAGGCGGGCCAGGCGGTCCGGGTAGGCCAGGGCGAGGACCCGTCCGGCGAGTGCCGTGTCCGCGGGCGGGGCGTTTCGGCGCCAGCGTTCCGCCACCTTGCGCACGCGGTGGAGGGTACCCGTCTCCACCGGATGCCCGTGCCACCATCGCCTCACCTTCCGTTCGGCCCGCAGCGTACGGAGCAGTTCGAGCCGGAGGCCGAGGTCGACCGGTGGCGGGCCCTCCTCTCCCCGCAACACATCCTGCTCTTCGAGGAGCGCTGCCAGGTCGGCCGCCAGGGCGTGCAGGCCGAGGTTGCGTGCCTGCAGGAGCATGTGGGCCAGGCGCGGGTGGAGCGGCAGGGCCGCCATGCGCCGGCCTTCGTCCGTGAGTCGTCCCGAGGCGTCGAGGGCGCCGAGCCGGCGGAGAAGATCGCGGGCCTGCTCGAAGGCCGGCGGCGGCGGGGGATCGAGCCAGGCGATGGCGGCGGGGTCGTACACGCCCCAGGCGGCCAGGTCGAGCACGAGCGGGGCCAGGTCGGCCTCCAGGATCTCGGGCGTGCGGTGCGGCACGAGCGGCTCGTGCCGGGGCCAGAGGCGGTAGCAGACGCCCGGCGCCGTGCGCCCGGCCCGCCCGCGCCGCTGGTCGGCGGCGTCCCGGGTCACGCGGACCGTCACCAGCCGGGTCATGCCCGTGGCGGGGTCGAAGCGCGGCACCCGCATCAGCCCGCCGTCCACGACCACCCGCACCCCCTCGACGGTCAGGCTCGTCTCGGCGATGGAGGTGGCCAGCACCACCTTGCGGCGCCCTTCGGGGGCGGGTGCCAGCGCCCGCTCCTGGGCCGCATACGGCAGGTTGCCGAAGAGGGGATACACGTCCACCGCCGGCCCGACCGCCGCTTCGAGACGGGCCGCCGCCTGCCGGATCTCGGCCGCACCGGGGAGGAAGACGAGCACGTCGCCCGGGTGCCGGGCCAGCGCATGGTGGACAGCCCGCGCCACCCGCACCGGCAGCGGTCGCTCGACCCGCTCCGGCACCAGGTAGTGCGTCTCGACGGGGTACGTCCGGCCCGCGCTCTCGACGACCGGCGCCCCGCCCAGGAAATCCGCCACCGGACGGGCCGCCAGCGTGGCCGACATCGCCAGCAGGCGCAGGTCCGGGCGCAGCACCTGCTGCACCTCGCGGCAGAGGGCCAGCCCCACGTCGGCGTGCAGGCTCCGCTCGTGAAACTCGTCGAAGATGATCAGCCCCACGCCGCTCAGCCCCGGGTCGTCGATGAGCAGGCGGGTCAGCACCCCTTCGGTGATCACTTCGATCCGCGTGCGCGGGCCGGTACGGCTATCCATCCGCATGCGATAGCCCACCGTCTCCCCGACGCGCTCGCCCAGGAGGGCGGCCATGTAGTGGGCCGCCGCCCGGGCCGCCAGCCGCCGGGGCTCCAGCAACAGGAGGCGCTGTCCCTCGAGCCACGCCTCGCCGAGCAGGGCCAGCGGCACCCGCGTCGTCTTGCCCGCCCCCGGCGGGGCCTGCAGCACGGCGCACGGGCCCTCCGCCAGCACCGCCTTCAACGACGGCAAAACGGTCTCCACGGGCAGCACGGCAGAGGACGAACGGGCACGCATGTCGCTTTCGGGTTTCAGGCTTCAGGTCCCGGGGCAGCCAGAGATCCTGCAATCCGCAACCGGCAACGTGAAACAGATCTTGACATTGTCGGCCCCACGCGCCATACTCGTTTTCCCTCTTCAACCATCAACCCGGTGACGCCGTGCCTGCTGCTCGCTCCCGCCTGTGCCTGCCGCTCCTGACGGCCCTGCTGTTGTGGACCGGCTGTAACCCCGCTCCCGGAGACGCTCCGGCCGATCTCATCATCCGCAATGCGAAGATCGTCACGATGGACGAGGCCCGGCCCGAGGCCGAGGCCCTGGCCGTGCGGGGCGAGACCATCGTGGCCGTGGGCACCAACGCGGAGGTGGACGCCCTGACCGGCCCCGACACCGAGGTGCTCGACGTCGAGGGACGGCTCGTCCTGCCGGGTTTCATCGAAGGGCACGGGCACTTCATGAGCCTGGGACGGGCCCAGATGATCCTCGATCTGACGCAGGCGAAAAGCTGGGACGAGATCGTGGCGATGGTCGAAGAAGCCGCGCGGGCGGCGGAACCCGGGGCCTGGATCCAGGGACGCGGGTGGCACCAGGAGAAGTGGGAGCGGGTTCCCGAGGGCGCCGTCGAAGGCGTGCCGACGCACCATGCCTTGAGCGCCGTCTCGCCCGGCAACCCCGTCTTCCTGACACACGCGAGCGGGCATGCCGCCTTTGCCAACGCCGAAGCGTTGCGGCAGGGTGGGATCAGCGCCGAGACCCCCGATCCGCCCGGCGGCGAGATCGTCCGCGACGCCCGGGGCGAGCCGACGGGCCTGCTGCGGGAGACCGCCCAGCAGCTCGTGGCCCGCGCGCTCGAGCAGGCCCGTACCGCCATGACCCCCGAAGAACGGGAGGCCGAGATGCGCCGCATGGCCGAACTGGCGGCGCAGGAAGCCCTGGCGCACGGCATCACCTCGTTCCATGATGCCGGCGTCTCCTTCGAGACGGTCGATTTCTACAAGAAGCTGGCCGACGAGGGCCGCCTGCCCGTTCGCCTCTACGTCATGATCCGTGCCGCCACGGAAGAGCTGGCCGAAAAGATGGCGGCCTACCGGCTCGTCGGCTACGGCGGCAACCGGCTTACGGTGCGGGCCCTCAAACGCTCGCTCGACGGCGCGCTCGGCTCACACGGGGCCTGGCTGCTCGAACCCTACGCGGACATGCCCACCAGCCTCGGCCTCCAGACCGACGACCTGGACGACCTCGCCCGTGTGGCCGAACTGGCCGTCGAACACGACTACCAGCTCTGCATCCACGCCATCGGCGACCGCGCCAACCGCGAGGTGCTCGACCTCTATGAACACACCTTCACCGCCCACCCCGAGGCGCAGGACCTCCGCTGGCGTATCGAGCACGCCCAGCACCTCCATCCGAGCGACATCCCTCGCTTCGCACAACTTGGCGTCATCGCCTCCATGCAGGGCATCCATTGCACCTCCGACGCACCGTGGGTCATCAAACGCCTGGGAGAAAAGCGGGCCCGCGAAGGGGCATACATGTGGCAGTCGCTCTGGCAGACGGGCGCCGTGGTCACCAACGGCACCGACGCCCCCGTCGAACCCATCGATCCGATCGCCAGCTTCTATGCCACCGTCACGCGGCGGCTGGCCGACGGCTCCGTCTTCTTCCCGGAAGAGCGTCTCACCCGCGAGCAGGCCCTGAAGTCGTACACCTGGAACAACGCCTACGCCGCGTTCGAGGAGGAGGTCAAAGGCTCGCTCACTCCGGGGAAGCTGGCCGACATCGTGGTGCTTTCGCAGGACCTGCTCACCATTCCCGAAGAGGAGATCCTGAACACCCGGATACTCTACACCATCGTCGGCGGGAAGGTGCTGTTCCGGCGTTGAGCAGGCGCGGTTCAGGCCCGCCCTACTACGCGCTGCATCCCCCTTCCAGGGCCGCCGCCAGGCGCGGCAGCACTTCACCGAGGCGTCCCGCTACCCGGACCGCCGCCAGGGCATCGCCCCGGGTGGGGCCCAGGTTGATGAGCGCAACGGGGCGTCCTTCCCTGGCGGCCCGCAGGACGAAACGATAGCCCGAATAGACCGCCAGCGACGAACCGACCACCAGCAGCACCTCGGCCTCCTCGAACAGCTGCCAGGCGGCCTCCACCCGCTCGCGCGGCACGCTCTCGCCGAAGAAGACGACGTCCGGCCGGAGCACCCCGCCGCAGGCGGCGCAACCGGGCACCACGAAGGAGCGGACGGCCGCCTCGTCCACCTCGGCGTCGCCGTCCGGCGCCACCCGGACGTGCTCGGGCCGCCAGGCCGGGTTCCGGGCCAGCAACCGTTGCTGGAAGGCCGCGCGGGCTTCGGTGGTGCCGCAATCGAGGCAGCGCACCCGGGCCAGCGTCCCGTGCAACTCCACCACGCGGCGGCTCCCGGCCGCTGTGTGCAGGCCGTCCACATTCTGCGTGATGACGCCGCACACGTGCCCCCCGTGCTCCATGCGGGCCAGGGCCCGGTGGGCCGCATTCGGCCGGGCCAGGGCCACCCGTTGCCAGCCGGCGGCACTGCGGGCCCAGTACCGCCGGCGGGCCTCGGGGTCGCCGGCAAAGGCCTGAAACGGCATCGGACGGCGGGCGCGACGCCGCGTCTCCGGCCCCCGGTAGTCGGGAATGCCGGATTCCGTGCTGCACCCGGCTCCGCTGAGCACGACCGTACGCCGTCCGTGCAGCAACCCGACGAGCGCCCGAAACGCTCCCTTGTCGCAGGGCAGATCCATCCGTTCAGCCTGTCGAAGGTATTTCCTGTGCCCCCTCGGCCCGGTGAATGAGGGCCTCGGCCGTCTCATGGCCCAGGTAGCGATCCATCAGCCAGTGCGCCGCGTAGATGAGCGGCGTGATGCCGGCGGCGATGACGAATTTGTAGGCATAGTTGAACAGCGTGACGGCCAGGATCTCCTGCACCGAGAGCTGCCCGGCAAAGGCAATCGTCAGCACCACCAGCGTGTCGATGAACTGCGAGCCGAAGGTGGAGCCGGTGGCGCGGAGCCAGAGGTGCCTTCCCCGGGTGAGCCTGCGCAGCCAGTGAAAGAGCGTGATGTCCGCCAGCTGTCCCAGCAGGTAGGCCGTGATGCTCCCGACGATGACCCGTCCCGTGGCTCCGAAGACCGTATCGAACGCCTCCGCCGGCACCGGCGAGATGTCGGCCGTCGGCACGGCCATGGCCAGTTGCAGAAGGCCGAATTCGAAGACGATCATCACCATGCCCACGTACGTCACAAACCGGATCCCCGGCTTGCCGTAGTACTCGTTGAGCAGATCGGTGATGATGAAGGTGATGGGAAAAGCGAGCACCCCGGCGGTCATGATGACCTGCTCGAAGGTCTGCCCGAAGATCGAGACGGTGAAGGGCAGGTCGAAGGCGACGAAGAACTTGCCGGCGGTGGCCTCGGCGATGACGAGCGCCGTGATGAAGATGGCCGCACAGACGACGTAGAGCTTTTGCGGGCGGCTCAGGGTATACGCGGTGCGAAGCATACGGGCGGCGGCGCCGGTGATGAAGGCAGTCAGACCGTCTGATCGGTGCGCAGGCGTTCGAGCAGGTCGCACAGCAGCCGGTGCTCCTCGGCGCTCAGGTGGCGGGTGATGTGGTTCATGGCCTCGTGCACGACATCGTGCATCTCGTCGAGCAGGGCCAGGCCTTTCTGCGTAATGCCCACCTCCACGACGCGGCGGTCATGCCGGGCCCGCGCCCGGTGGATGAGGTCCCGGCGTTCGAGCCGGTTGAGCAACCGCGTCACGTCCGGGGTGCGGTCGAGCAGGCGGGCGCCCAGATCGCTGCACGTCAGCTTGCGGGGATGGCTGCCGCGCAGGATGCGGAGCACGTTGTACTGCGCCGGGGTCAGGCCGAACGGGGCCATGACGGCGGCCATCTCCCCGAGCAACCACGAACTCGTCACGATCACATTGAACATCGCCTCCTGCCCGGTCGAGGCAAATCGTTCCTGCCGGATGAGCTCCGAAAGTTTCATCGTAGCGCGGGGGTCATCATCGTGGGAGGGAGCCCGTGGGAACCGCTCTGAACGCTTCCATCCATCGCTTTGACCGCTGCAACCGAGCCGAAAGGATGTACCGCCGATGCGGTCCGGCGATCCGGGGCCGGGACGGAAGAGAGGGGAAGGAGAACAAACCTCACCGGCGGCGGAACCCGGCGCTGTTCGCCTCCCTGCCTCCGGGCATCATGGCGAGAACGCACCGGCCGGGCCAGGTGCTCGTTTCAACGGGCATGAACCATCCAGAAACGTTTCCGTTCCGTTACGGGCCCCGCCGCCCGCCGGCCGGCGACCGCCTGGCGGCCGGTTGCGTGACCGCCAGCGGCAGGGTAAAGCTGAACGTGGACCCGCGCCCCGGCATGCTTTCGATCAGCAGCGTACGCCCGTGGGCCCCCAGGATGTGCTTGACGATGGCCAGGCCGAGCCCCGTGCCGCCCTGCGCCCGCGACCGGCTCTTGTCCACCCGGTAGAAGCGCTCCGTCACCCGGGGAATGTGCTGCGGTGCGATGCCGATGCCGTTGTCGATCACGGCGATGCGCACCTCGTCCGGACCGGAAGGCTCCGCCACAAGCTCGACGTAGCCGCCCGGATTGTTGTACTTGATCGCATTCTCGACCAGGTTGATCAGCACCTGCCGGATGTGGTTACCGTCCCCCAGCACCGGGGCCAGGCGCTCGGGCAGGCGGCTGCGCAGGGTCACCGGCTTCTCCACCGCGATGGGTTCGAGCAGCTCGAGCACGTCGCGGACCACCCGGTGGAGGTCGAACGGCTCCACCGTCATCTTCAACTCTCCGGTCTCGATGCGTGAGATCTCGGCCAGGTCGCTGGCCAGATTGCTCAGCCGGTTGGCGTTGCGCAGGATCTTCTCGACGAACGTCCGGCGTACCGCCTCATTTTCGAGGGCGCCTTCGAGCAACGTCTCGGCAAAGCCCCGGATCGAAAAGATCGGGGTTTTGAGCTCGTGCGAGACGTTGCCCAGGAACTCGCGCCGGTAGTTCTCCACCTTTTTGAACTCGCGGAAGTCTTTCTCGAGCGCCTCTCCGGTGCGATAGACTTCCCAGAGGAGACCGCCCAGTTCATCCCCTTTCGGCAGGTGGGCCGCTTCCAGGTTGTCGAACTCGTGCCGGCGGATCTGCCGGAGGGTGGTGTGGGCCAGTTCGAGCCGGGCCGCCAGCAGCCGGTGCGCCACCCCGTAGAGCGCCAGCCCCGTCAGCCCGCTCAGGAGCAATCCGGTCGCGAACGACGGCAGGGGGAAAAACAGGCCGAGGCCTCCCCAGAGCCCCGCCGTGACCGCCGCTCCAGCGAGCGCCAGCTTCAACGAGAGACGGTGCAGGCGAAAAGCCCGCCGCGGTACGTCAGACGATTCAGGCATGGGGAAAAGACGCGGAGCGGGGGGCGTCTTGCGCGGGGCGTAGTGAAGCCCTTTACGCACTACGCAACCGGCCCCACAAAAACCTACTCCTTGAACCGGTAGCCGACTCCCTTGACCGTCTCGATATACTCGTTGCCGATTTTTTCCCGGATCTTTCGCACGTGCACATCCACGGTGCGGTCGACCACGTAGACGTCGCGCCCCCAGACCTCGTCGAGCAGGGCCTGGCGCGTGAAGACCTTGCCCGGATGCGCGGCCAGGAAGCGCAACAGCTCGAACTCTTTGCGGGGAAAGCGCAGCTCTTCCTGCCGGCCGTCCCGTTCGCGATAGACCAGATAGCGATCGCGGTCGATGGACAGATCGTGGATGCGGAGCAGGTCCGGCGGGGTTTCGTAGCGCCGTACGCCGCGCAGGAGCGCCTTCGTCTGGCTGAGCAAGACCGGGATGGAGATGGGCTTGGTGAGGTAGATGTCCGCGCCGACGTCGAGGCCCCGGACGTGGTCTTCCTCCTCGCTGCGCGCCGTCAGCATCAGGATCGGGATGTGGCGCAGGTGGGCGTCCTGGCGCAGCCGCCGGCACACCTCGATGCCGTCCATCCGCGGCATCATGATGTCGAGAATGACCAGGTCCGGCGGATTCTTTCCCGCCTTCTCCAGCGCCTCCACGCCGTCGTGGGCGAGCGTCGTCTCAAAACCCTCCCGTGCGAGGTTGTATTGCAAGAGATCCAGGATGTCCTCCTCGTCGTCGACGATCAGGATCGTGGGGTGGTCCGGAAAGGATGGGGCAACGGTCATCGTTTGCCGTGGGCAGGTGATACATCGGGAACGAACCGGCTGAAATTACGCCGGGGAGCGAAGCGCGATGTTACCGCAACGTTAAAACCCGTCTCCCGGAAGGCCGTAACACGCCGGGTTCGCTGCATTTGAGCGGGGCTTCACGGGCGGGATTCCGGACCGGGAGGCCACGGGGTGGAACCTGGAGGGTCGCCTTGGCTTTCCCTGAGGGTCGGTCATACACGACGTTGTACGTCTTACCGGAGAAAAAGATGACGATGCGCACCGGCTGGCTGCTCCTGGTGCTGGGCTGGACGACCGGGCTGCTTGCACCGGCGGCGGCGCAGCAGGGTTCGGCCATCGAGATCGCCGCGCTCAAATACGGGGGCGGGGGCGACTGGTACCAGGCGCAGACGCCGCTTCCCACGTTCATCGCCTTCGTGCGCGAACAGACGATGCTCGAGGTGGCACCCCGGCCCGCCGTCGTCGAGCCGTCGAGCGACAAGCTGTTCAACTATCCCTTTCTGGTCCTCTCCGGGCATGGCAACGTGTCCTTCACCGACGACGAGGCCCGGCGTCTGCGGCGCTACCTGACCGGCGGCGGCTTTCTCTACATCGACGACGACTACGGGCTCGACCCCTTCATCCGGCGCGAGATGAAAAAAGTGTTCCCCGAGCTGGAATTCGTCGAGTTGCCCTTCAGCCATCCGATCTACCACACCCACTTCGAATTCAGCCACGGCCTGCCCAAGATCCACGAGCACGACGGCAAGCCGCCCCAGGGTTTCGGGCTGATCTACGAGGGACGGCTGGTAGCCTTCTACACGTATGAGACGAACCTGAGCGACGGCTGGGAGCCGCCCGAGGTGCACAACGACCCCCCCGAAAAACGCCTCGACGCCCTCCGCATGGGAACGAACATCCTCGTCTATGCCATGATGCACTGAAAATTGTCAGGCTCGAAAGCGTGACGCGCTTTACCTTGAATCCCGACACCCGAATCCCGCAATCCGAAACCGCATCCCGATGACCGACCTTGAACGGAACGACCCCGACGTTTTTCGCGCCATCGAGCAGGAGGTGGAGCGCCAGAACAACGGCCTGGAGCTGATCGCCTCGGAAAACTTCGTCTCGAAGGCGGTGCTGCAGGCCATGGGCTCGGCGCTGACGAACAAGTATGCCGAGGGACTGCCGGGCAAGCGCTACTACGGGGGGTGCCAGTTCGTCGACGTGGTCGAGAACCTGGCGCGCGAGCGGGCGAAGGCGCTCTTCGGGGCCGCGTGGGTGAACGTGCAGCCCCACTCCGGCGCCCAGGCCAACGCCGCCGTCTACCTGACGCTGCTCGAGCCCGGGGACACGTTCCTCGGCCTGGACCTGGCCCATGGCGGCCACCTGACGCACGGCAGCCCCGTCAACTTCTCCGGCATCCTCTACCGGGCCGCGTACTACGGCGTCGAGAAGGACGGCCCGCTGGCCGGCCGCATCGACATGAACAAGGTGCGGGAGAAGGCGAAGGCCGTCCGGCCGAAGATGATCTCCATCGGCGCCAGCGCCTACCCGCGCGACTTCGACTACGCGGCCTTCCGCGAGATCGCGGACGAGGTGGGGGCCTTTCTGTGGATGGACATGGCCCACCCGGCCGGCCTCATCGCCGCCGGCGTGCTCAACGATCCGCTGCCCCACGCGCACATCGTCTCGACGACCACGCACAAGACGCTGCGCGGCCCGCGGGGCGGCATGCTGCTCATCGGCAAGGACTATGAGAACCCGTTCGGCAAGGTGGCGCCCAAAAGCGGGCGTGTCCGGATGATGAGCGAGTTGTTCGACAGCGCCGTCTTTCCCGGAACCCAGGGCGGCCCGCTCATGCACGTCATCGCGGCCAAGGCGGTGGCCTTCGGCGAGGCGCTGCAGCCCTCGTTCCGGCAATACGCCCGGCAGGTGGTTAACAACGCCCGGGCCATGGCCGATGCTTTCCTCGAACGCGGCTATGACCTCGTCTCCGGCGGCACCGACAACCACCTGATCCTGATCGACCTGCGCAACAAGGGCCTCACCGGCAAAGCCGCCGAAGAGGCCCTGCAGGCCGCCGAGATCACGGTGAACAAGAACATGGTGCCCTACGACGACCAGAGCCCCTTCGTGACCAGCGGCATCCGCCTCGGGACCCCGGCCATGACCACGCGCGGCTTCACCGAGGCGGAATTCCGGCACGTGGTCGAACTCATCGACCGTGTGCTCTCGGCCCCCGGCGACGAAGCCGTGCTCCGGGCCGTCCGGGCCGAGGTGCACGAGCTCTGCCGCCGCTTCCCCCTGTACGATTTTGTGGTGGCCTGAGCCGCGGGCCGTGGAACGGATCGGGACGACGGAGGTTCACGCTACGCAGGCGATCGGGCGCACCGCCCGGGTGGCACCGCCGTCCGACGCCCGACCACGGGAAGGGCCCGGCACGAGGTCGGACTCCCGCGCTTGACCTGTTACGAGTTATGGCGAACGACACGTTGAGCCCATCGAGTTATGCCGATCTCGTCGAGCTGGGCCGTCGCCTGTACGAGCGCGCCCTGGTGCGACGCGAGCAGGAACTGATCACCGATCCGCGCGGGCAACCCATCGGCTGGCTGCTGGACACGCGCATCCCGATGCTCGACGGCGCCCTCTTCCGTGAGGTGGGCGAGGTGCTGGCGGCGCGGCTCCGGGCCCGCGGCCTCCATCAGGTGGCCGGCTTCGGCTTCGGCGCCTACGCCCTGGTCTGCTCGGTGCTCGCCGCCCCCGGCACCCCGCGCTTCACGGGCGGCTTCATCCGGGAGAAGCGCAAACCGCATGGCCGGCGCCGCCTCGTCGAAGGCCCGCTCGACCGCACCCGCCCCGTCGTCCTCCTCGACGACATCCTCAACAGCGGGCGCAGCGCCACACGGGCCCTCGCCCTCCTGCGCGGCGACGGCTTCGAGGTCTGCGGCCTCATGACGCTCTTCAACTTCACCTGGAGCGGCGGCCGCGCCCGCCTGGAGGCCCAGGGCCTCTGGGTCGATACCCTGCTCGACCTCAACCTGCGCGAAAGCAGTCGCAGCAGCTCCGACTCTCCGTACTGACCATGCCTGGCTGCCTCGCAGCCCCGTAAACGATGAAACGCTTCGGGTCACGCACGGCCGAAAAGAAACTCCCGCCGGGCATGCAGGGAGACGGTGCGGCCCGGCCCGTCGATGCCCCCGGCACCGCCGACATGGCCGAGATGTCCTTCCTCGAACATCTCGAAGAACTCCGGTGGGCGCTCATCCGGGGACTCGGCGGCATCCTCGTCGCCACCCTCGTGGCCGTGTTCTTCCGCGAGTGGATTATCGAAAACATCCTCCTCGGGCCCAAAAAACCCGACTTTTTCATGTACAAGCTCTTTGGCATCGAGGCCAAGGAGTTCGTCCTGCAAAACCGCACCATCACCGGGCAGTTCTTCGCCGACATCGGGACGATCGTCGCCGTCGGGGCCGTCCTCGGCTCCCCCCTCTTCGTCTACAGCCTCTGGAAGTTCATCGAACCGGGGCTGTACCCGCACGAGAAAGAGGGCATGCGTTTCGCCTCCGTCTTCGCGACGGTCTTCTTCATGCTCGGCATCGCCTTCGGCTATCTGGTCATCACCCCGCTGGCCCTCCAGTTCTTCGCCGGATACCAGATCTCCCCCGAGATCGAGAACGAGTTCGACATCAACAAGTATTTCAGCATGGTCACGTTCTGGTCGCTCGGCGTGGGGATCCTGTTCGAACTGCCGGTGGTGATCTATTTCCTGGCGAAGCTCGGCATCGCCACCCCGGCCGTGCTGCGCCGCATCCGCAAATACGCGATCATCGTGACGCTCGTGCTGGCGGCCTTCTTCACCCCGCCGGATCCGATCTCTCAGATTCTCGTGGCCCTCCCGCTGATGCTGCTCTACGAGCTCTCGATCTACCTGGCCGCCGTGGTGGAACGACAACGAGCCCGTGCCCTGAAGAAAGCGCTCGAATGAGGCGCGGAGGTGCAGGTTGATGAAAAGCAAGACCTTCTTCGGACGCGTGCACGTCCGGCTGCTTGCCGGCCTCTTCGTGGCACTCGCGCTCGGCTTCGCCGTGGGCTTCTGGGTGCCGCGGGACGACGACTTCTTCGCCCTGCGCAAGAACTACCAGATCTTCGGCGCGCTCTACGAGGAACTCGTCGCCGGCTACGTGGACCGGCTCGACCCGGAGAAGCTCATGCGCCGGGGCATCGACGCGATGCTGCGCGACCTCGACCCGTACACGGTCTTCTATGACCAGGCCGACCATGCCGACATCGACATCATGATGCGGGGCCGGTACGGCGGCGTCGGGCTGAACGCGGCGTTCTTCGACGGCAAGCTGACGGTGACCGCGCCGGTGGAAGGGACCAGCAGCTACCGCCAGGGGGTGCGCGCCGGCGACGTCATCACCCACATCGCCGGCCAGCCGACCGAGGGCCTGACACTCGACGACGTGCAAAACCTGCTGCGCGGCGAACCGGGCACGACGGTCGAGATCACGGTCGAGCGCGCGGGCGAACCGGCCCCGCTTCACTTCCTGCTCATGCGCGAGCAGGTGCGCCTCAAGAACCTGTCCTTCCACGGCTTCGTGGACGACGACACCGCCGCCGGCATCGGGTACATCAAGCTCGATCGCTTCGCCGAGGGGGCCGCAGCCGACGTCCGGCAGGCCCTGCAGGACCTGCAGCGGACGGGCCGGCTGCGCGGGCTGATTCTCGACCTGCGGGACAATCCCGGCGGCCTGCTCGAAGCCGCCGTCGAGATCGCCGGCCTGTTCGTCCCCCGCCACACGGCCCTCGTCTCGACGCGTGGCCGGCAGCCGGAGAGCGAGCGGGTCTACCGGACCCCTCAGGCCCCGCTGGCACCGGAGCTGCCCCTGGCCGTGCTGGTGAACGGGCTGAGCGCCTCGGCCAGCGAGATCGTCGCCGGGGCCCTGCAGGACCTCGACCGCGCCGTCATCGTCGGGGAACGCTCCTTCGGAAAGGGGCTCGTGCAGATCGTCCGCCCGCTGCCCTACAACACCTCGCTGAAGCTGACCACGGCCCGCTACTACATCCCCAGCGGGCGCAGCATCCAAGCGCTCGACTACGGCCGCCACGACGGCACCGCCACCACCACACCCGACTCGCTCCGCCACGCGTTCACCACCGCCGGCGGGCGCACCGTCTTCGACGGGCGCGGCGTCGAGCCGGACGTCGAGGCCGCCCCCGAGGCACCGGGGGCCCTGGAACAGGCCCTCGACCGCCGGGCCGCCTTCCTCTTCTTCGCCAGCCACTTCGCCGCCACCCATCCGCTCCCCGAAGGGGACGGCAGCGCCAGTGACCGCTTCGCCCGGACCTTCGGGGTCGCCCCGGCCGACTTCGAGGTGAGCGACACCGTGCTGGACGCCTTCCGGTCGTGGCTCGACACCCAGCACTTCACCTACCAGACCCCCGCCGAGCATACCCTGGCAACCCTCACGGAGCGGCTCGAAGAAAGCGGCTACATGGCGGAGACCGGCGACGAGGTAGCCGCCCTCCGCGCCGAGATCGAGCGCCAGAAAGCGGCCGACTTCGAACGCCACCGGGCGCGGCTGAAAGAGCGGCTCCGCACCGAGCTCCTGGCCCGCTACCTGAGCGAGGAAGCCCGGATCCGGGCCTCGATGACCCACGACCAGACGGTGCGCGCCGCCTTCCGGCTCCTGCAGGATTCGGCGGCCTACGCCGCCATCCTGCGCCCCCGGTGAGTACGGCACTGCTGCTCTTCCTCGCCGGCCTGGCTGCCGGCTTCCTCGGCGGGCTCGTGGGCGTCGGGGGGGGGATCATCTTCGCCCCGGTGCTGCTCTTCTACTACCGGAGCGCAGGCGTTCCACCGGAAGTGCTGGCCCCGCTGACCATCGGCACCAGCCTGCTCTGCACCTTCGTCGTGGCCGTGGCGAGTGCGTGGTTTCAACACCGGCGCCGGGCCGTGGAACCCCGCGTGGCCCTCTTTGCCGGCCTCTCGAGTGCGGCGGCCGTCTTCGCGATGACGCGCTTCGTGACGACGCAGCCGTGGTATGACGCCACCGTGTTTCAGATCGTCTTCAGCCTGCTGCTGCTGGCCACCGTGGTGCAGATGATCCGGCCGCCGCGTCATGGAAGGGTTCCGCCTGAAGCCGAGGGGACCCCTTCCCGCGACCGGGTACCCTGGCCCGCACTCTTCGGTGTCGGCGCCGCAGCAGGGGCCGTGGCTTCCGCAGTGGGCGTCGGCGGCGGCGTGGTCCTCGTACCGGCCTACCATCACCTGCTGCGCCTGCCCATCCACCGGGCCGTGGGGACGTCCAGCGCCACGATTCCTCTCATCGCGCTGCTCGGCGTGGTCGGCTATGCCATTGCCGGTTCCGATGCGACCGTGCCGGGTACCGCCCTCGGCTACGTCGATGCCGGGCGGGCGCTGCTGCTTGCACTGCCCGCCCTCTTCTCCGCACGCCTGGGCGTGTGGACGGCCCACCGCATCGACACGCGGGCGCTGCGCCTCAGCTTCGCCGTAGTCGCCGTCTTCGTGGCGCTGCGCCTGCTCTACGGCGCCCTCGGTTGAGGCGACATACGAACCCGGTAGCCGCGACCGGGCACGGCGCACCTGCGGCTTCCCCCGGATTGCATCGAGGCCGCCGGCATTTCGAAACACCCCACCGCGCCCTGGAAGAGGTCGTACCCGGTATCAGGCCTCCTCACCGACGGCAACGGGGCGCTGTGTCAGCTGCGCCCAGGTCCGCTCGGCAAAGTCGTAGAAGGGCTGTTTCTGATGAATCCAGCCGAAGTGCAGCGCAAAAGGTGTCACGTCCATATAGTCCCCGCGACCGGGGATGCGCGTGCATACGGCCATCAACAGATCGCGCAGCCGGACGTTGGGCATGAAACGCAGGCTGTGGACGAAGCGATCGCTGTAGTAGCGACAGACGACCTGCTCGAAATCCGGATCGCAGGCAACGAAGTCTCCGACGAAGTCGAGCTGGGGGCTGTTGTAGCCCTGGTGCCAGAGAAAGACGGGCAGGTGCAGGCGGCTCATCGCCATGGCCATGCTCCATTCGCAGGATTCTTCGCTGCGTCCTTCGTCGAGGCGGCTGCGGAAGTGGGTTTCGGCGCGCCGGGCGAGGAAATCCCGGGCCGTCTCACACACACGGGCCGTCAGCTCCGGATCCCGGCTGTAGATCATCCCGGCCTGCACCCGGGGCAAGTGGGTGAGGCCGAAGCGGCGCAGCGTCCGATCCCGCCGGTTGAGGAGAAAGTCGACGATGACGCCGAGTCCCTTGGGCCCGCCGAAGTAGAAGTCGGCCCGGGGCAGGCCGGTGGCGGTGAACGGGAAGGCTGCGAGTTGTTGCCAGAGGGGGTCGGGGTTGCGGCACCAGACCATGTCGGCATCGACGAAGAGCGTCCGTTCGAAAGGCATGAAGCGCTCGAGGTGGTGCTTGAAGCCAACGATGGAACGATGGGCCTCGGGCAGATCGCCGAGGTGGGCGAAAAGGGTGTCGAGGCCGTGTCGTACCAGCAGGTCCCGGTGCTCCGGCGTGCAGTAGAGCGCCACGGGCCGCGTCGTATCGTGGCGCCGCAACGTCACCACCGAAGCGACCACATGGCGCAGGTACCGCGCGGCGCCATACGAGTGCAGGACGTATCCTTCGGCGGGCGTCGGCATGTTCTGGCTGCTCACGGGGCCGTATAAGCGCTTGCAAACTGTACCGGTACGCCGCCCCCGGCGCGAGGTTCTTTGAAAAAGACGTTGACCGGCCGGGTCAGGTGGTCCCGCTTTCGGCCAGGGCCTTGTCGCGGCGTTCGCGCAGGCGTTCCATGAGCACCTCGAAGCCCCGCTTTCGAATCAGCGACTGAAACGAGCGGGCATAGCCTTCGGCCGTACTCACGTCGTCGAGGATGATGTCGTGGACCCACCATTGCCCGTCGTGGTAGCCGAGTTCGTATTCGATCTTCATTTCCACCTCGTTGTAGGTGGTCGTCGTGACGACGTGGGCCCGGTTCCCCTCGACGGTGATCTCGTCGTAGGTCACCTTGCTGCGATAGGCGTCGAGGTTGGAGAGGGAGTGGGCCCGCACGATGTCGCTGAAGACCTCGACGAACTCCGCCCGCTGTGCGGGGGTCAATTCGTCCCAGTACTTGCCGAGGGCGGCGCGCCCCATGGCCGCGAAGTCGATGTTGGCGTTGATGACGTCCTTGAGTTGCTCGCGCTGGCGGTCGGTGAACGTCTCCTTATCGCCGAGGAGCGCTTTGATCTCGCGGTCGCGCTGTTCGAGCAGGGCCCGCACCTCCCGGGCGCGATCCTGGGCAAGGGCGTGCCGTACGGGAAGCCAAAAGGCGCCCACGATCAGCAAAAGGAGCAGGCCGGATCTGTTCAACATAGCATACATGGCGTTTCGTCGAGGCCGGGTTGACGGGCCGTGCAGTGCCCGCCCCGGGATGGTGACGGTGTCAGTCAACAAGCGTGCCGTTTCCGGCATCGCCCGGCAGGAGGCCGGCGGCGCGTTGCAGCCGCAGCACGGCGACGTTGTAGGCCCGGATGGCTTCGTAAACCGCCGCCTGCAGTTCCAGGTTCGCCTGCACGGCCTTGATGAGGTTGTCGGTGTCGCCGATGTCGAGGTCGAAGTTGATCTGTTCGGTGCGCAGCCACTCCTTGCTGAGACGCAGGGCTTCCTCCCGGGCGGCCAGGGCCTCCCGGGCGATGGAGACGTTGCGATAGGCCTCTTCCACCTCGAACAGGATGAGCTGCCGGGCCGCCTCCGCCTGAAAGCGCACCTCTTCGTAGGCGGCCCGGGCCTGCTCGACGCGGGCACGGGTCTGGGCAAAGTTGAGCTTTTGCCGGAGGCCCAGCCCCACCTGTACCCCGCGGGACAGGAAGGGGTCGCCCACATACGGGTTACGCTGGCGGTGACGGCCGGCGATGGCCGAGAAGGTGGCCGAGGCTCCGAGAAACAGCTTGGGGTAATAGTCCGACCGGGCCACGTCGATGAGGGCTTCGCGGGCGGCGAGACCGGCCTCGGCCTGGGCCAGCTCGGGGCGGCGGGCCAGCGCCCGGGCCGTGTAGGCCTCGAGAGGCTCCAGCGTGAAGGCTACGGGTTCGAGGGTGGCGTCCACGGGCACCACGACCGTCCCCTCGGGCAGGAAAAGCTGGCGGGCCAGCGCCGCCTGCGCCGTGAGGTATTTCTGCTCGACCTCCGCGGCACGGCGCCGGAGTTCCTGTTCCGTGATCAGCACCTGAAACCGGTCGGCCTCGTCGACGTCCTCGGCGCCTTCGTCCAGGAGTTTCTCGATCTCGGCTTTGGCGCGGGCCACGGCGTCGCCGGCCTCGCCGGCCACACGGCGAAGGGCGCCGGCGAGGAGCAGGTTGTAGTACAGCTCGCCGGTGCGGAGGGCTACCTCGGCCTCCTTCGCCTGCACCGCCGCCGATTCCACCGCCACCCCGTGCTGCGCTGCCCGGATGTTTCCCCCCAGCTCGCCCCAGGTATAGAGGGGCTGGAGCATCTCCACCTCGACGCGGGTGAACGGGCGCAGGTCGTCCCAGTCATTGCGCACGTCGGGGTTCAGGTAAAGGGCGTCGACCGGGGTGTCGCCGACGTTTTTCAGGCCGGGACCGGGCGCATGGGCCGAGGTGAAGTTGAACTCGGTCAGGAACCGGCTGGCGCGGGCCAGCCCGGCGCGGGCCTCGGCAAAGTCGCGTTCCGCCGCCACGGCCCCCACCTCGGGGCTCACGGCGAGCGCCCGGCCGATGGCTTCGGCCAGGCCGAGGTGCACGGTGTCGGCCGGCACGGGCTGGGCGAGCGCGGAACACCCGCCGGGGACGAGAAGGAGGCAGGCAAACAGACGCAGGGCAGCGGCACGGGTCATCATGATCGAGGCATCCGGCGAGAAGGGGTTCGGCACGGGACGACGCGGCTACGCAGCCGCTCCGGCGCGCGCCAAGGTAACGCAGCGCCCGCCCGAAGGTTTGCCGCACGGAACGCGTGGCGCGTCCAAAGCGCCGGGCGTATCCCGCCCCTGATGCGTCCCTGCCCGCCGGCCCTATGCGGCCGCCAGCAACGTACGCACCTCCTCGCCGGGGATCTCCTGCCGCTGCACCAGGGCATCTGCCAGGGCCTCCAGGGCCCCGGCCCGCGCCCGCAGCTTGCCCAGGACCGTGGCATAGGCCTCGTTCAGGATGCGCCCGGCTTCCTCGCGCTCGGCCCGCCCGGGTGTCTCGGACCAGATAAGCCGCCGTTCGGGACCCAGGCCGTACCGGGTCGTCAGCAGCAGGGCAAAGTGGCTCGCCACCTTGAGGTCGTGCTGCGCGCCCCCCGTGACCCCCTCCGGGCCGAAAACGATCTCCTCGGCCGCGCGACCGGCCAGCAGCACCTCGATCTCCTCCAGGTATTCTTTCCGGGTCAGCAGCGCCCGCTCGGAGGGCATGCTGGCCACGAAGCCCAGGCGCCCGTCGGCACGGGGCACGACGGACACGAACGTCAGATCCGCGGCGCGGGTCTGGCTCAGGAAGGAGGCCACGGCGTGCCCGGCTTCATGTACGGCCACGCGGCGCAGTTCAGTGGGCGTCAGCCGGGGCGAGGTGCCGGGATCGCGCGGCTTGCTCGTGATCTCGTCGATCAGGTCGGCCTGGCAGAGCGCCCGTCTCTGCTTGCGCGCCCGCCGGACGGCCCCCCGGACGAACAGCTCCACGTCCGCCCCGGTCTTGCCGAACGCCAGCGCCCCGAGGGCCCGGACGTCGACGTCCGGGGCCACCTCCGCCGCGTACTCGTCCAGGTAATGCCGGAAGATCCGCGCCAGGGCCTCGACGTTGGGGTGTGGGATCTCGATGACACGGTCGAGCCGGCCGGCCCGTTTCAGGGCCGGGTCGATCCGGTCCAGGTGGTTCGTGGCGGCGATGACGACGACCGGGGCCTCGGGATCCATGCCCTGTAACTGTTCCAGCAGGGCATTGACGACCTGGGTGCCATACTGGGCGTTGTGCCCGGCGAAGGCCTCCCGGTTGCCGATGCTGTCGATCTCGTCGATGAAGAGGATGGCGGGAGCGAAGCGGCGGGCAAGGGCGAAGTCGGCCCGCAGGGCCCGGATGTGGTCGTTCAGATAGCCGGCGGCCTGCCAGCTCGAAGCGCTGGCGCTGACGAAGCGGATGCCGCAGTCCCGGGCGATGGCCCGGGCCAGGGTCGTCTTGCCGGTGCCGGGGGCGCCGACGAGCAGAACACCCCGGTCCACATGCTGCCAGGCAAGCCGCCCGGCGATGGCGTCGTGGATGTCGGCGATCAGATCCTCGGCGAAGATGCGGGCCTCGCCCAGCCCGTGCAGGTCTTTGAGGCCCAGCCCGTCGACGGGTTCAACGTCACGGAGGCGTTCGCGGGCCCGATCGCGGATGTAGGCCAGGGCTTCCCCGGGCGGTAGCCCGAGCCCCTGCGGGTGCTGGAAGTCGGCGTGGTGGACGTGGGTGACCCAGTGCGTGTCTTCGTCCTGCCAGTCCTCCGGCAGTGCGGTTCGCATGATGCGAAGGAACAGGTGACGGAACAGGTCCGGGTCGAGGCGGGGCAACCGGAGGGTCAGGTCGACCACCCGGCGGAGGCTCTCGGGCAGGTCGCCTGCCCGCTCACAGCCGATCAGGCAGGCGACGTCCCGGGCGGCGATCTCGTGGGCGACCCGCTCCACGTCGATGAGGCTCCGGTAGGAATGAAACGGCAGGAGCAGGACGCCCTTGCCGCTCTCCGGCACACGAACGTGCAGGCGCGTGTCGTCGCCGGTGTCCACTTCGGGCCGTACCCAGGCCAGTTGCTGGCCGGATGCCAGGCGTTCCTGCACGATGTGCGCCACCGTCTCTTCGACGAAGGGCAGGGTGCTCTCGATCGCCACCACCGGCGCGGCCACCGCCACCAGCTGGGCGAACCGGTCGAGCGCCGTGCGGCCCCGGAGCCGGGCATTGAAATGGGTGAGCAGCTGCGACGCCTCCTGCCGGTGCAACGCCTGTTCGAGCAAGAGCTCGACGAAAGCCCGCAGGATGGCTGCCCCGGTGAGGCCGGTGTAGGCCACCCCCTGCAGGCGCGCCAGCAGCACACCGGGCGCGTAGAGCTCGGGCAGGACCGGGACGAGCGCCCCCGGAACGTTCCTCACCAGCAGCAGGTCATCGACCATCTCGACGCGCCGGTCCGCACCGACGGCAAAGAGGCAGGCAAAGAGATCGCCGCCGTAATGAACGGGAACCCGCAGGAGAAAACGGCCGCGGCCGTCCCGTCCTTCATGTTTGAGCGGCGCGACCATCCCCGCGACGGCCGCAGCCTGCCCATCGCCTTCGGGCGGCTCGGACGCCAGCGCCTCGAGCAGGACGAACGGTCCCGCCTCGCCGCGCACGGCAAAGCAAAAGAGGCGCAGGTAGTCGGCGACGTTCTCCGCCGTCAGCGCCCCTTCCGTGGCATTCAGCGGCTGAAACGGCTCGCTGGTGCCGTCGAGCACCACGACCCGTTCGTCGCCCGCCAGGGCGAACACGTCCAGCGGCTCGCCGCCGTCCGCCCGGAGGGTCAGGTGATACAGGTCGACGCCCGCATAGCACGCGAGGTCGGCCACCCGCCCTTCCACCCCGGCGAGCCCGGGCACACCGGCCCGTTCGTCCCCGAAGATGCGCACCGCCAGCCGCCCGGCCTCCGGGACGGAAAGGGGCTCCCATTTCCATTGATCCAGCATCGAAGCAATCTCCGTCTGTTTCCTACGTTTGCCGGCCCCGGACCACCCGTGCGGCGAGCCAGATCAGGAAGAGGGGCCAGGCGATCCAGTGGTAGAGGGTGAGCCACAGGGCATAGCGTTCGGCGGTCAGGCCCAGCACGGGCAGCCTGCCCCCGCCGGCCTCCCACCACGTATGGGTCACGGCCGGGATGATCGGGACCTGATAGCGCAACGTCATGGCCAGCCCGTCGTGCCAGGTCCAGTCCACGCCGAGATCCCGGGGAGACGCTTCGAGCCCCGGCGCCCCGCCCGGCCCTTGCGGCCGCCCCTCCGCCCCGAGCACTTCGAGCAGCGAGGTCGAGGCACGGACGTACGCCGGCTGTGAAAAAAGGGAGAGCGAGACCGGAAAGAGCAGCAGGGCTCCGATCATCGGCCACCAGGCCACGGTGCCGAAGCCGAGGATCATGCCGTAGAACCCTTGCCGGTCGTAGACCGCCCAGCCGCCCAGCACGAGAAATGCCGCACCGGCCAGGAACTGCGCCAGGTCAGGCCGTCTCCAGGCCAGCACGACCAGCACCGGCACGAGCCCCACCGGCACCCACCACGACCACCGGCGATGGGCCCGCCGCGCTTTCCACTCCTGCCGGGCCTTCCAGCGCATCTGGCGATAGATCCGGTTCGCCTCGCCGTCCTCTCCCTGGTTACGGAGCGTCGTCTCGACGTCGACCCACACGGCCCGGTCGAAAGGGTCCATCCGGATGAGCACCTCCTTGTAGTCTTCCGCGGACGGGACCTGCCGGTCTCCGAAGACCCAGCGGTCCACGCTGATCTTGGAGAGGTTCAAGGGGCCGGGGGTCGGCTCCACGATCTCCAGGCGCCCGAAACGGCCCCGTTCGAGGCTCACGTCCTTTGCCGGATCCGGCACGTTGTCACCGGAGAGCACGACGTGGCTGGCCTCGAGCGCGGTCAGATCCAGCCGCCCCTCGATCCGGGCATAGCCCGGCCGGGCCGGTTCCGTGGCCGCGGGCGGCTCGCCGGCGGCGGATCTTTCCGGGCCGTGCAACAGCCGGACCTCCCCCTGGACGCGGGCTCCCCGGGCCAGCAGATCGCCCTGCGCCCGCAACCCCGTCAGGTCGACGTCGCCGTGGCAGGTCAGCTTCTCCGCATCGACGCGCCGGCATCGCGTTTCGAAGCGTTCGAAGGCGGGATCGCCGGCGCCCATGTCCAGATCGCGGCCGACGGTGGTATCGTTGAGCAGGATGTCGCCCTCCACGCGCACCTGGCGCAGGTCCAGGGCCCCGCCGATCTCGTTCGCCTGCAACACGAGGTTTCCCCAGACGCCGGCGGCCACGTCCCAGCCGACCGGGACGACCTGCCAGGGAACATCGTCCCGGTCGGCAAAGCGTCGCTCCAGCAGCAGCCGTGGATTCTCCGGGAAGAAGCGCAGGTCTTGCCCGATGTGGGACTGTGTCAGGGTGAACCCGGCGCCCTCCTGCTCCATGCGCAGGCGTTCCCGCTCGTGTTCGTCCCGGTCCGCCGGCAGGGCCACCTCCAGCCCCGACACGTCCATCGTTTCCTCGACCTCGATGGCGGTCATGTACACCGCCTGGGTCCGGCAGGGCTTCGGCCGCAGCCGCGGGGTCCCGTCGCCGTCGTCCGGGACGGCCTCCACGCCCAGGCTCAGAAACAGCCTTCGAAAGGTGCCGGTGATGACCTCGATCTTGCCCCGGATCGTGGCGCCGCGCAGTTCCATGGCCCGCACGTCGGCGCCGGAGAGGTTCAGCGTGCCACCGACGGTCAGCCCGCGCCCGCGTCCGAAGGCCGTCAGATAGCCCTGCACGGTGGCGAAGGTCAGCGTAAGGTCCCCCTGCACGTCCAGGCCCTGCAGGTCCAGGTTCATGCCGACGCGGGCCAGGTAGAGGGAGACGTCCTCCCCGACCGCCGCCCGGTCCAGCGCCAGATCGCCTTCGATCCCGGCGGCATACAGGGAAAGGCTCCGGGAGGTGTGCAACGCGGTGAGGTCGACCCGCCCCCCGGCCGAGAGCCGGTCCAGCACGACCTCTCCCTCGATCCGGGCCTGCTGCAAGTCGAGCCCCCTGACGATGGTGTCTTCCTGAAGGGTGAGGTAGCCGCTGACGTGACACTGCGGCCCCTCCACATAGGGTTCGGCTTCCGGGCTGAACAGCGCCAGGCTGCCCAGCTGCCCGCGCGTGAGGTCGACGTAGCCGTGGCAGCGCGTGCCGAAGAGCCCGGCCTGCCCGCCGACGTGGAGGCGACGCCCGCGCACCGAGCCGAAGAGCCGGGACGCGACGGCTTTGCCGGCTGCCGGCCCGGCCAGGCGCAGGGCGTCGGCGGCGCGCTGTTGCCGGTGTGCGGGCAGATCGGCCGAGAGTTCCAGGTCGCCGCCGATCCGGGCGTCATCCAGGACGACGGCCGGCATCGCCCCGAACGTCCGGATGCCGTCGCCCGCCCCCTGTCGCCAGGCCTCGCCCAGCCGCTCCCGTCCCTCGCCGAGTTGCCGGAGGTGCAGGAGGGCCGGGAGGCCTTTCAGCACAGGCGTCACCACGCAGCCCCGCACCCGCACGTCGCGTTCGGCCCGGAGACCGGGTGCGAAAAGCACCCCCTCCAGGCGACAGCCGAACAGGGCCAGTTCCTGCCCCATGCGGGCATCCTTCAGGTCCAGCGCGATGGGCGCTTCCCGGCCTTCCAGGGCCCGCAGCGTGCAGTCCTCCAGCCGCAACGAGCGCCCCACCTCGGCCTCCCGGGCACACAGCCCTTTCTCGAAGATGCAGTTGCGAAAGACGAGGGACGGCCCCCCCGCCAGATCGGCCAGCCGGACCTCCTCCCGGAAACGACAGTTCTGGATCGTCACTTCCGCCCGCTCACCCGGCGTTCTCATCGGTCGTACCCGTTTCAGGAATGGTCCTCGATCCATCGGTGGCCGAGCTGAAAACGAGCGGCCCGTTCACCTCCCTGCCCGCTGCCGTTCCCGCCGCCTCCAGCTCACGCAGAAACGCCTCCGGGGAAACCCCGTGCAGCACGGCATGCAGGAGGTGCAGGGCATCCTTCAACGCCCCCTGCTCCTCGGCGGCGAGGCCCGACACCAGATCAGCCCGCTGCACCGGGGACAGCCGGTCCAGCGCCGAGCGCAGCGCCTGCGCCATCTCCGGGAAACTTTCCGATCGCGCCTCCGGCACCACGGCCCCCAGGAGACGCCAGACCTCCCCGGGATCCGCCGCCGCAAGCGCCTCCTGCTGCGCCGGGGACAGCCGCGCAAACCGCTGCTTTTGCTCTTCGGGAGAAAGCCGGAACCAGTTCAGGCGGACCAGCAGGCCACCCGTTTTTTCGATCAAATGCAGGTAGTCCCTCAGGGAAGCAATCTGGTCCGGGGACAGCAGCGGCAGCAGCTTTCCGAGCACGACCGCGAAATCCCGCATTGCCGGGACGAGATCGGGCCGCTCGTGCAGAACCTGTACGACCTCTTTCAGGGCGTTCGCATGGTGCGGGGACTTCTTGAGCAGGTTCTCCCGGGTTTTGCGAAAAAGGCTTTCGACGTCCTGGTCTTGGGGCGTCTCTGCCGTCTCCTGTGCCGTTTCCCGCAGGCGAAACAGGTCCCCTTCGTCGAAGCGCTCGCTGTCGACCGGGAGTTCTCCGAGTTCCTCCTGCCTCGCATCCTCCACCATCTCGACCTCACCGCCGGCTTTGAGCTGAAACCAGGCCTTGAAGACCATCGCTCCGTACAGGAGGTGGGCCCGGCGCCGGACGACGGACGCCTCGAAGGGCGGATGGGCGTGCACCCCGAAACGGACGTCATGCAGGAGGTCGCGTTGAGCCCGGGAAGGAGCCGCCCGGAGCGGCAGTTCACGCAGAGAGGCCGGAAGATAAAACGGGCCTTCATCGCCATGCACGGCCCAGCAGAAGAAGCGCAGGTACTCGTCGGCGGTTTCCTCGTTGAGCAGGAGCTCGTCCGGCTCGTCGTTGGTCTCGTGGATGACGGCCGAGGAGCCGTTCAACGGGCGGAGTTCGGGGCCGTCCCGGCGCATCCGGGCCAGGGCGTAGCTGCGCCGGTAGCCATCCGGCCGGCGCTCGAGCACTTCGAGCAGGCAGAACGTCCGGTAGAAGGCAAGGTCGGCGACGCGGAGGAGGACGGGGTGCCGGGACGCCCCCTCCTCCCCGAGGCCGTACCGCTCGCGGAGGAGGGTATGCCAGGCCCCGGGGGTATCGCCCAGCCTGCGTTGCAGCGCTTCCGGAAGGTCCTCTTCCCCGGGCCGGTACCACCGCCGCACGGCCATCGCGGTGCGGGTGCGCAGGGGACCGAAGACGCGCGGTCCCGGCCACGCCGGCCTCAGGCGGCCGGAGCGCAGGGCATCCCGGCGCACCGCCAGAACCCCGTCGGGCTCGACTTTCGCCAGGACCTGTACCAGCTCCCACGCCGCATCCTCGTGGTACAGCACGGCGGTGGCAGCCACATGAAAGGCATCGCCCCGGGGCACGCCGGCGGGGGCCCCCGCCTCCCATGCCGGGACCATCCGAACCACCGGGTTCGCCACCGGCACGCCGGCCCGGGCCGCCTCCGCACGCCCTTCGACCGGCAGCGCTGCAAGGTCATTGACCACCCCGGCCCGCCGCCAGGCCGCCCCTGCCCCCAGGTGATGCGGCAGTTCGAGCCGCACCCGCAACAGCGTATAGTCCAGCACGGTCCGGAACGTGAGGTTGAGCGGCCCGAGCCGGTTCAACCGCTCGATGGCACGACCGGCCCCGTCGAGGGGACGAAAGTCGCCCGGCGCGTAGAAACCATAGACCTCCCGGTCGCCACCGGCCGGCGCCAGCCGCACCAGCCGGTAGTCTTCGTAAAAGGCGACCTCCTTCGTCCACGTCTCCCCGGGAACGGGCCGGAAAGGCAACTCGGGACAATACCGCCGGGCCTCCCATCCGATGACTTCCGCCTCGGCTTCTCCGGAACGTACCCAGGGAAAAAGCTCATCGACATCGGGGCTTCGGGGATCCGTCCAGGGGGCAGACATCACGTTTCCGGGCTTGCACCACCGGACCGTCGCGGCCGAAGACCGGCCCGTGGCATGGAATATGAGCCCCCCACATCCTCAACCCGAGGTGCTCCGAATCGACCACAGGCCAATGTAGACGCTGTCCGCCTGAACGGCAAGGGAGGCGGCCAACAACCCTGAAATTTACCCCGTGGCCGACCGGCGTTCCGGCCCGTTTTCACCGCACCGTGCGTATCTTGGGCTTTTCCGAAACCGGACACGCATCTATGGCCAACCTCGTCGTGCTGGGGGCCGGGATGGTGGGCCGCGCCATCGCCCGCGACCTGGCCCGCACCCACACCGTCACCGCCGTCGACGTGCGCGCGGAGGCGCTCGAACGCCTCGCCGGCGACCGGCGCATCCGCACCCGCCGCGCCGACCTCGCCGACCCCGCCGTCGTGCGGAACGTGCTCGACGGCGCCGACCTCGTCGTGTGCGCCGTGCCCGGCTTCATGGGCTTTGCCACACTCCGCGCCGTCATCGAGGCCGGGCACCACGTCGTCGACATCTCCTTCTTCCCCGAAAACGCCCTCGACCTCGACGCGCCGGCGCGGGAACGCGGCGTCACGGCCCTGGTCGACATGGGCGTGGCGCCGGGGATGGACCACCTCATCCTGGGCCACCACGACGCCCGCATGACGGTCCACGCCTTCGAGTGCCTGGTGGGCGGCCTCCCGAAGCGGCGCGTGTGGCCCTTCGAGTACAAAGCCCCCTTCTCTCCGGTCGACGTCATCGAGGAGTATACGCGCCCGGCCCGGTATGTGGAGCACGGCCAGGTGGTCGTCCGCCCGGCCCTCTCGGACCCCGAACTCGTCACCTTCGACGAGGTGGGCACGCTCGAAGCTTTCAACACCGACGGGCTGCGGTCGCTGCTCTTCACCATGCGCCACATCCCGAACATGAAGGAGAAGACGCTCCGCTACCCCGGCCACATCCGCCTCATCGAGGCGCTGCGCACGGCGGGCTTCTTCGACGAGACCCCCCTGCGCGTGGGCGAGGCCACGGTCACGCCCCGGGAGGTCACCTCCCGCATCCTGTTCGATGCCTGGCGCCTGGACGACGACGAGGACGAGTTCACCGTCATGCGCGTGACCGTCCGTGGCGAGGAGGACGGCCACCCGGTGACGCACGTCTACCACCTCTACGACGAGCGCGACCCCGTCACCGGCCTCTCGTCGATGGCACGCACGACGGGCTTCACGGCGACGGCCGCCGTTCACCTCCTCCTCGAAGGGCGCTTCACCGAGCGCGGCGTCTTCCCGCCCGAGCTCGTCGGCCGCACCGACGGCTGCTTCGACTTCGTCCGCGCCTACCTGGCCGAGCGCGAGGTGCACTACCGCCACGAGGTACACTGCCCCGGGGCATAGAACCCCGGCCGCCGGCGCGTTTCTTCACGGCCGCTTTTTTCTTCCGAGCCCCGTACGTCGTATCATGAGGCAGATGAAATGCACGTTCGTGTGGTTTGTCGACGAAAAATATTGCTGACCAATCCGGAAGAAAACAGATGGAAGCGTTGAAGAATCAGATCCTGTCCGCGCTGGGCGGGCAGGTGACCGAGATACTGGGCCGGCAGTTCGGCCTGCCGCAGGAGAAGGCCGCGCAGGTGCTGCCGGCGGTGACGCCGCCGGTGCTGACCTCACTGCAGGAGGCGTTGCAGAATCCGCAGGAACACCTGGGGCTGCTGCAGGCGCTGGCCTCCCAGTTCCTGAATGACCGCGAGGATGTACCGTCCCAGGGACTGGCGGGGCTGGCCGGGCAGGTGCTCGGCGACCGGTTCGGCGGCGTGGCGTCGGCGTTGAGCCGGCACCTGGGCCTCGATGCCAGCAAGGCACAGGGTATCCTGGAGACCGTCGTCCCGATGGTGCTCAATTTCATCGGGACGCGCGCGCATCAGGCGGAGGGCAACGATCTGGAAGCCCTCGCCAGGATGCTGGGCGTCTCCGGCGGCGGGCTGCTGGGCTCGCTGACGAAAGGCTCCGACGCGGGCTCCCTCCTGGGCGGTGCCGGCTCGCTGCTCGGCGGGCTCTTCGGAAAGAAATGAGTGCTTTCCCACCTTTTACCCTTTTCAACCTCATCCCCGACAGAGAAGAACCATGGGCATTTTCGAGTTCATCAAAAACATTGGTAAGGCCGTCGGTATCGGCAACGAGGCCGAGGAGATTCAGGCCGAGATCCAGCAGAAGCTGGCCGGTCAGGTCGAAGAGCTGACGGTCACGTACGCGGAGGGGACGGTGATCCTGACCGGCACCGTGGCCGATCAGGCCGCCCGCGAGAAGGCCGTGCTGCTGGCCGGCAACGTGCAGGGCGTCGAGAAGGTGGACGACCGGCTGACAATCCGCGCACCGGAGCCCGTCTTTTACACGATTCAGAAGGGGGACACCCTCTCGAAGATCGCGCGGGAGCACTACGGCGACGCCTCGAAGTGGAAGGCCCTGTTCGAGGCCAACCGCGAGGTGATCGAGGACCCCGATCTCATCTACCCGGGCCAGCGTATCCGCATCCCGCAGGACCTCTGAGCCTCAGCGGAGCACGGTGAGCGTCCGGTATTCGTCTCCATGAACCGCTCGAAAGACGATCTGCTGCGCCTGCGGGCGCATCTGCTCGGTCCCTCGCTCAGCCTCTCGTACCGCACCCCGCTCAAGATCGTGCGGGGCGAAGGCACGTACCTCTTCGACGAGACGGGCCGGGCCTACCTGGACTGCGTCAACAACGTGTGCCACGTGGGACATTGCCACCCGCGTGTGGTGGAGGCGGCCTGCCGGCAGATGGCCGTGCTGAACACAAACACCCGCTACCTCCACGACGCGATCATCGACTATGCGGAGCGGCTGACGGCCACGCTTCCCGAGCCGCTCCGGGTGTGCTTCTTCGTCAACAGTGGGAGCGAGGCCAACGACCTGGCACTGCGCCTGGCCCGCGCCTACACGGGCGGCACCGACGTCGTGGTGCTCGACGGCGCCTACCACGGCAACCTGTCGTCGCTCATCGACCTCAGCCCGTACAAGTTCGACGGCCCCGGCGGGGCGGGCGCGCCGCCGCACACGCACGTCGTGCCCATGCCCGACCCGTACCGCGGCCCGTATCGCCGGGATGATCCGGACGCCGGCACGAAGTACGCCGCACACGTGGCCGAGGCGGTGGAGGAGATTGCCGCCGCCGGGCGGGGCCTGGCCGCCTTCTTCGCCGAGCCCATCCTGAGCTGCGGCGGGCAGGTGGTGCCGCCCGAGGGCTTCTTCCGTGCGGCGTACGAGCACGTGCGGGCCGCCGGCGGCGTGTGCGTGGCCGACGAGGTGCAGGTGGGCTTCGGGCGCGTCGGCTCGCACTTCTGGGCCTTCGAGACGCACGGCGTCGTGCCGGACATCGTCACCATGGGCAAACCCATCGGCAACGGTCACCCGCTGGGGGCCGTCGTCACCACGCCCGCCATCGCCGCCGCCTTCGCCAACGGGATGGAGTACTTCAACACGTTCGGCGGCAACCCCGTCTCGTGCACCGTGGGCCTGACCGTGCTCGACGTGATCGCGAAGGAAAACCTGCAGGCGAACGCCCGCCGTGTGGGCACCTACCTGGCCGGCCGCCTCCGGGGCCTGATGGCCCGCCACGCCCTCATCGGCGACGTGCGGGGGCGCGGCCTCTTCCTGGGCGTCGAGCTCGTGCGCGACCGCGCCACGCTCGAACCCGCCGCCGAAGAAGCCGCCGAGGTCGTCGAGCGGGCGAAGGAGCGGGGCGTGCTCCTGAGCACCGACGGGCCGCTCCACAACGTGCTCAAGATCAAGCCGCCCCTCGTCTTCTCCGAGGCCGACGCCGACCGCCTCGCCGGGACGCTCGACGCGGTGCTGGCCGAGGTGGGATGATTGCAACCGGTTGGAACCATCGCGGAGATGTCCAGACCGGTTACCCTCAAGACGTTCCACCCCATGATTAAACGGAGCTGCTTCACCTACCGCAAGAGCGAGGACGGCTTTCTGTATGACCTTCCCTAAGCGATAGAAGCACTCGGCTTCGGTGCCCGGGTGCTCTCGGAGAGGCAGCGTATATCTCGAAGAGCACGGAGTACGAGAGGAGGGACAGGATCTTTTTTATGCTCCTTAGTGTTTACAAACGTCGAACATTGTTCGATTTTGTTAACTCCCTGTTTATGCGCTAAGCTCCCCTCCCTCCCAAGGTACACCATGTCGATCCCAGCCCGTATCAAGCAGGCCCGACGGCGCCGCGGGCTGAGCCTCCGGGCCGTAGCCGAGCGCGCCGGCATCAGCCACGTAGCCGTCAGCAAGTACGAGAAGGGAGAGCTGACTCCCGACTCCCAGATGCTCATCCGGCTGGCCCAAGCTCTGGAGGTCAAGCCTTCGTACCTACTGCGGCCCACCATCGTCGGCGAGATAGAACCTGCCTTTCGCAAGCGAGTCGCCCTGGGCAAGAAGGCGCAGCGCAAGATCATCGAAGAGGTGCGCGACTGGCTCGAGCGTTACCTGACCCTCTTGAGTATCGCCGAAGAAGAGCCGCTGCAGTTTCGCTACCCCAGGGGATTCCCCCGCACCGTAGCTTCGGGGGAGGACGTCGAAGAGGCCGCCCAGGCCCTCCGGGAGGCCTGGGGCGCGGGTACCGACCCCATCGAGAACCTGACCGACCTCATCGAGCAGCATCACATCCTGGTCGGCACCGTAGACGCTCCCGAAGAGTTCGATGCGCTGACCTTCAGGGTACATACCAACGGGGAAGTGCCCGTCATCGTCACCCGCAAAGACATCACCGGTGACCGGCAGCGCTACAACCTGGCCCATGAGCTGGGCCACCTGATGCTACGCGTTCAGGATCTCGATGAAGAGAAGGCCTGTCACCGCTTCGCCGGCGCCTTCCTGGCCCCGAGGGAAGCGCTGCTCCGTGACCTGGGCCACCGGCGCCATAGCCTTTCCTTGCGTGAGCTACACCTGCTCAAACACCGCTATGGAATCAGCATGCAGGCGCTGATCCGGCGGGCCCTCGAGCTGGACATCATTACCAATAGCCTCTACACTAGCCTGGTCAAGCAGTTCAGCCGGAACGGCTGGCGGCAACTCGAGCCCGGGGACCAGGTACAGCCGGAGATTCCTCTGCACTTCGAGCTCCTGGCCCTGCGGTGCCTGGGTGAAGGACTCATAACTCCCGAACGCGCCAAAGAACTCTTGGGCCACGAACAGCGCAACCTCCAGCATCTGGAGCCCACCCAAGACGACTGATGCAATGCATTGCCGACACGAACATACTTATTGATCTAGACAACGGCGGGCTACTCGAAGAAGCACTGAGCAGGGTAGGGGAGTGGTACGTCCCCGACCTCATCCTCGCTGAGATCAACACCATCGAGCCCGCCCGGCTCAGGTATCTCGGTCTGCAGGTACGCCACCTGACAGCATCACAGCTGATCCGCATCACGGAGCTGGCAGCCCGTCACCGCGCTCCCTCGATCCGCGACCTAGCCGCGCTCCTGCTGGCCCTCGACGAAGGGATGCTCCTGCTGACCGGTGACAACGCGCTGCGAAAGCTCGCCCAGAGCCTGGGAATCGAAGTACACGGGGTGCTCTGGGTACTGGACCAGCTCTACGATGACGGCTTCTCGCCCCGACGCCTGGAGAAAGGACTCAAGCAGATCCTCTCGGCCGGCGCCTACCTGCCCCAGGAGGAAGTTATCCGGCGTTTCAATACATGGTTGTAGAAACGCGATTGTAATGCAAGCCCCCCCTCGTCTTCTCCGAGGCCGACGCCGACCGCCTCACCGGCACGCTCGACGCGGTGCTGGCCGAGGAGAGGGCGGCGGCACGCCCGCCGGCTCAATAGATCGCCCGCTTCTCGGTCCAGGTGCGGACCTGCGTCTCCAGGCGATGGCGCAGGGCTTCGACGAGACCGGCGAAACACCGGGTGGTGGCTTCGGCGCGGCGGCGACGGGCCTCCTCGGACTCGTCCACGGGCGACGGGAAGGTGCAGCGGCTCAGCACGTTTCCCTCTTCCGTCAGGAAGATGAGTTCATATTCATCGCCGGGCTGAACGCGCATCGTCATGCGGGGCTCGACGCCGTCGTCGAGGCGGAGCAGCAGCATGAAGTCGTAGTAGGTCTGCCGCTCGGGCAGCACCATGATACCCAGCACGAGCTGCTTCTTGTCGCAGCCCAGGAAGGCGAGCAGGGCCGCATAGAGCCGGTGTGCCAGCATCGCGACGGTCTCGCGCTCGGCCTTGTCGGCCGCCTTGGCCCGGGCCTGCGTCTGCAGGAGCATGGTGAACGGCGTCATGCCGTCCGTACCGGCACGCACGGCCGGGGCCAGCGGAGAAGCTCCGGGACCAACGTCGGGATCCGGCGATGCGGGTGGAACAACCCCAACCGCTTCCGATCCCCGATCAACGGGAACAGGAAGGTCGCGGTGCTGATAAAGCGAGGTGTGTTTCATGAGAACAACGGGCATGTGAGCGTGGCGCCATGCCGGACACGGCATCCCTAGCATCGAACAAAGCCCGCCCCGTTTAAAGTGGCGCACGCGAAAAAGTCCGGTCGTGGCTGCGGGCGGGTCGGGCCTGCACGATATGACCGGGGCCTCCTGCCCCCATCCTCCATCCGCAGCCCGGGCACAAGCCCCCGCAAGCTGCCGGAGCAAGCGCTACCCGACGGAGTCGTTGAAAACCGAATCGAACCTGCCGCCTGATCCCGAGGCGATCTACCGCCTCATCTACGAGCGCCGGTGGCCGGAGGTGCTGGAGGTGGCCCACCGGCACGCCCCCGCGCTCCGCGACGACCCGCTGCTGGCCCGGGCGATGCAGACATTCGTGACGGCCTTCTTCACAGACCGGGAGGCCGGAACAGCGACGGACGAACTGCTCGAGAAGCTGTTGTTGCTACACCGGGGCGGCTTTCTCTCCCTCCCGGACGCTCACCTCGACGCCCTGGTGGTACACCTGGTGCAGCGGCATGCCGGCAACCCGGCCCGGGCACTCGACTACGCCCGCTTCCGCCCGGAACATCCCGTCTGTGCGGCCTTCCTCCGCGCACATGGTCCCCCGGAGATCGAGACCGTCGGGCATGCCCGCGAAGACGTCCTGGAAATCACCCACACCCGCCCGTTCGCGGAGGCGGACGCCACCCGCAGCCTGTTCCGGTCACAACAGGAGGCGGACTTCTTCCTGGCCGTGCGAGAGGTGTTCGCCACCTACTTCGTCTATCCGAACGTGGCCCTCAGCAGCGTCCTCGACTACGAGCGCCTCCGGGACCGGCTCTCGGGTGCGGAACGCCGCTACTTCTTCCGGGCGCTGATCGACTGCGTCGTCTTCGACCAGCACGCCGGCTATCGCCCGCGCTATTTCTTCGAACTGGACAGCCCGCACCACGACGACGACGCCCGCCGTGAGAAGGATCGTCTCAAGGAACGCATGCTGGCGCTGGCCGGGCAGCGGCTCTACCGCATCCGGCCGCGTGCCGCCCCTCCCGGGCGGGAAACCTTCGTGGCGCTGCTGAAAGCCATCCCGCTGTGAGGGGACTTGCCTTTTGCCCGCCGCTGCCGCACCTTTAGAGCGTTTTTCCTCACACCTCATCCGCCGTGCCGTCGATGCGCTCCGTGCTGCAACGGATTCCGGTAGAAGCCCTGGTCTGGGCGGCCGGCCTGGCAGCCCTCGCCTGCCTGGACCCGAACGCCCGGCACCTGTTCAGCCTGTGCCCGCTCAGGAACCTCGGCTTTACGTTCTGCCCCGGCTGCGGCCTCGGGCACGCCGTGGCCCATCTGTTTCGCGGCGACCTGGTCGCCTCGTGGCAGGCACACCCGCTGGGCCTGCCGGCGGTCCTGGTGCTCGCCGGACGCATCGTGGCCCTCGTGCGACAGGCCCGGCACACCCCGAACGTATCGCACACCGGTTGAACACGCTTATGTCCAAAGTCATCCGCTACCTGCCCGAGCTCGAAGGCGACGAGCAGGTCTACGTGGCCACCCTGCTGAAAAACATGACCGACGAGCAGGCGGAGCAGTTCGCCCACGTCTACCGGAGCCGCCGCCGGGACGCCAACACGGCCCTGATCCTGGCCCTGCTGGGCTTCGTCGTCATGGCCGGCATCCACCGCTTCTACCTGGGCCAGATCGGCATGGGGCTGCTCTACCTGTTCACCGCCGGCCTCTGCTTCATCGGCACCATCGTGGACCTGTTCAACATCAAAAAGCTCACCTTCGAACACAACCGGAAACAGGCCGATGAGGTGATGCATCTCATCCAGGGTGCTTTCCCCGCTCCTCCCGGCCAGCTCACGGAATGAGGAACCCGGTGGTTGCACCCTTGCCGCGAAGCCATCCGACATCCGCAATCCGATGCCCCGACTGATCCTGCTCCTGACCGCGGGCCTGCTGGCCTGCTCGTTCCACGGCAACCCGCGCGACGTCGACCTCGACAAGATCAAGCTGCCGCCGGGCTTCGAGATCAGCATCTTCGCCGAGGACGTGCCCAACGCCCGGTCGCTCCGCCTGACGCCGGGCGGGACGCTCTTCGTGAGCACCCGGCGCGAAGGAAAGGTCTATGCCGTGCGAGACACCGACGGCGACTACGTGGCCGACGAGGTCTACACCCTCGCCGAGGGGCTCAACATGCCCAACGGCATCGCCTTCCGGGACGGCGCCCTCTACGTGGCCGAGGTCAACCGCATCCTCCGCTACGACGACATCGAACGCCGCCTGGCCGACCCGCCCGAGCCGGTGGTGGTCTACGACGACCTGCCCTCGGACCGCCACCACGGGTGGAAGTACATCGACTTCGGGCCGGACGGCAAGCTCTACGTGCCCGTGGGCGCGCCCTGCAACATCTGTGACGAGGGCGATCCCTACGCGGCCATCCTCCGCATGAACCCGGACGGCTCGGACGTGGAGGTCTTCGCCCGCGGCGTGCGCAACACGGTCGGCTTCACGTGGGACCCCCTCACCGGCGAGATGTGGTTTACCGACAACGGCCGCGACAACATCGGCGGGCAGAACCAGGACATCACGGACAACAGCCCGCCGTGCGAGCTCAACCACGCCCCCCGCGCCGGGATGCACTTCGGCTACCCGTACGTCCACGGCCGCGCCATCCTCGACCCCGAGTTCGGCGCGGGGCACGACCCGGCCGACTACACGCCGCCCGCCCGGGAGCTCGGCCCCCACGTGGCCCCGCTCGGCCTCGAGTTCTACACCGGCGAGATGTTTCCCGGGGAATACCGCAACCAGATCTTCATCGCCGAGCACGGCTCGTGGAACCGCCGCCAGAAGATCGGCTACCGCGTCACGCTCGTCCGCCTCGACGAGAACCGGCGCCCCACGAGCTACGAGCCGTTTGCCGAGGGCTGGCTGGAGGGCAACGACAACTGGGGCCGCCCCGTCGACCTCGAACTCATGCCCGACGGCTCGATGCTCCTCTCCGACGACCAGAACGGCGTCGTCTACCGGATCACGTACACCGGGCGTTGAAACGTTGAACGTTCCGCGTTCCAACGTTCCAACGTGCCAACTGGGACGTCCCCGTAGCCGCGGGCTTCAGCCCGGGACGGCCGACGGGTCCAAGGGCCCACCCGTGAAGGGTGCGGCTACACCGCCGGGCACGATGCCACACCGCCTCACCCCACACGGGCGAACGGTAAGCGCTGGCATGTTCCACGTTGAACGTTCAAACGTGCCACGTTCCAACGTGCCAACGCACGAACGTGCAACGCTTCAACGTCCGAGGACGGCCTTCGGCAGGTGCATCGACACGAGCACGTGGGGCACGTCCACCACCTCGGCGATCTTCAGGTCGCCCGCCAGCGAGGCCAGCACGTAGGCGTCCTCGCGCGTGAGGCCGTGCTCGGCGACCAGGTAGTCGATCATGTACCGGGTGGCCTTCCTGGCGGCCTCGTCGAGCGTCTCGGCAAAGGCGGTGACGGCGTAGAAGTCGTCCGACTCGTACTGCGGCTCGGGGATCGGCCGCCCGCCTTTGAGGACGTTGACCTCGTAGACGATCCGCATGGGCGCCTCGATGGCCGTGCCGCAGACCTCGCCGTGGCCCTGCGCGGCGTGCGTGTCGCCGATGGAGAAGAGCGCGCCCTCGACGAAGACGGGGAAGTAGACCGTCACCCCCTCGGTGAGGTTCGGGTCGTCCATGTTGCCGCCGTTGGCGCGGGGCGGGATCGTCGAGAGCATCTCATCGGTGGCCGGGGCCACGCCCATCACGCCGGGGAACGGCTTCAGGGGGATGGTGATGTCGTCGTTGAAGCGGGCCACGGTGGCGCCGTCTTCGAGGGTGAAGAGCTTGAGGTACGACTCGGTGAATTCGTCGGCGAGGAAGCCGAAGCCGGGCACGATGGCGGACCAGCCGTAGTCGCCCATTTCGATCTCATGGAGCGTCACGGCCAGCACATCGCCCGGCTCGGCGCCTTCCACGTAGACCGGCCCCGTGAGCGGGTGGATCGGGTCGAAGTCGAGCGTCGCCACGTCCTCGACCGTCGATTCGGGCGTGAGCTGCCCGTCGGAGGCTTCCTCGGTGTGCACTTCGATGACGGCGCCCGAGGGCACGCGCAGCACCGGGGGGATGGCAGCGCTGAACCGGTTGTGAGTCTGGTCCTTCGTCAGGGTGTACTGCGGCTCGGGGACGGTCCGGGTAGCCGGGGCGTCGGAGGGGGCGGGCGGTGTTTCGACGGTGCAGGCGGCCAGCAAGAAGCCGGCCAGCCAGGGAAACAGACGGGTCGACATGGCACGGGGGAAATGGTTGAAATGGTCGTTTCGACGTCGGGGATGCCTGAAGACAGGCCAAACCACCCGTAAGATCCGGCAACCGTGCCGTTTCTGCAAAGCGGCGGGGAATTCCGGCGGCCGGCCGCGCCCGGGCGAAACCCCACGCCGGTGCATGGATTAGGAGACCTGCTTGCTCCCGACCCATCGCCCTCTGTGATGTCTTCATGCAATAAAGCTCCTCTGCCGTGCCGGTGGACGGCAGCCGTGCTGGCATCCCTGATGCTGGGGCTGACGGGCTGCCTGCCCCACGCCTGCAACCGGATCGAGTCGCGGGCGTTGCTGCCGGCGGACTCGCTCTCGCGGGCGCTGGCGGCCACGCTGCCCGTGGACACGCTCCGCCTGCAATGGCAGGTCACCGCCTCGGACGACGTGCCGATGGCCCACCCGCGCACCGTCCGCTTCGGGCCGGACGGGCGGATCTATGTGGCCGACACCGAGCGCCACCACGTGCTCGCCTTCACCGGCGACGGCGCCCTCGCGGCCAACCTGACGGGCCCGGACTTCGAGTACCCGTACCTGGCCGGCTGGCGGGGCGACACCCTGGTCGTGTTCCACCCGATGAAACGCCGGGCCGACTTCCTGGTGGAAGGCGCCGTGGTGCGCGCCGTCACCACGCCCGGCGACCTCCCGAAGCGCGGCACCCTTCAGTACCTGGCCACCACCGGCCGGGGGCTGTACCTGAAGGTGCTCGGCGAAGACTTCGCGGGCTACCTGGCCCGCCTCGACGACCGGGGCCGCATCGCCGAGCGGTACCCGCTGCCCGGCCCCGCCTGGCGCCATGCCGGCCTGCTCCGCATCCGGGGCGACACGGTCCTGAGCCTGGCCGGCTTCACCCCCGCCATCGACGTGCTCACCCCGGACGGGCGGCTCGACTCGCTCGCCCTCACCGGCTTCGACTCGCCCATGCTCCCGCGCCGCCGTCTCTTCCTCCTGGGCGAGACGCACGAGCCGCCCCTGCTGACCGCCTCGGCCGACGCGGCCGGCGACTATCTATTCGTCCTCAACATGCGCCCCGGCTGGCTCCGCGTCGACGTCTACGACGCCGCGGGGCGTATCCGCCATATCCTCACGCAGGAAAACCCGGCCTTCAACCAGGAATACTATCCGGCCGATCTGGCCGTACGCCGGGTGGCGGACGGGGCTTACGAGCTGGCCGTCATCGCTGTCAAGCCCGACGCGGTCCTGTCGCTCTACCGGTGGCGGCCCGGCGCGGCAATCTGATGAAATTTCCTCAGGAGTTACGCAGTTGAGACCTGTGCGGAGGGAGGGCTACCCCTCAGTCGCTCCCCTTCGCAAGGGAGGGGCCTGAAAAGCTGAAAAAACGCCCTACGAGCCCTTCCTCCTGGCCGCACCTGCGGCCGAACAGGGGGAAGTACCCCGAAGGGGGGATGGGGGTCGCCCTGAAACGTGGCGGCTTCGTCGCCTACTGCATAACTCCTGTTCCTGTCGATGCACCGAAGGCGCGTGTAATCAAGGCGTTCGAGCCTAGAAGGTAATCACCTGTATAACGAGCGCATCAAGCGCATCAACGCGGTCGCAGGGGCGCTCGGCGTTTTCCGTGGCCGGCATTGCTGTCGCGCCGGCTGGTTGCTATGCTGAACGAACCTGCCCGTAGGCCCCGCGCTGGTTATGCGCAAGCCGTTATGCCAGGGGTCGGCGTGGATCGTTTGTTGATAAGCCCGCTTGCCGAGGTCTGCCGCGACACGTAAATTGATCTCTGTCCATAGGGCGAGGAGTCCCGGCCGGATAGGCCGGGCGTAAGAGGGAACACCGGTGCCCCTGAGAAGGGAAAGCCGGGGCTGTGCCCGCAACTGTAAGCGACGCAGGGCTACCCGCAGCGAACGCGCGTTCACTGGCCTGTCCGGCTGGGAAGGACGCGCGGGAGCGGGGATGCCGGCTGGGGATCCAGCACGTCGCGAGCCAGGAGACCTGCTCGTCGCCCGTTGCTTTCCACCTCCGGGATCAGAGGTTCGGAGCACTACCGTGACGGGGTCTGCCGTGGGCAGGTGCCGGATCTGTATGTCGCCCGAACCCATGCCGGGGTTCGGGTTTTTTGATGCCCGTACCGCCGGCATGGGGGCACCCGGTCGGGTGCCTTGCTGCATCCCGGTCCCAGCCGTTCCGGACCGTCTATGCAGACCCGCTACACCCTCGGCAACCGCACCTTCGTGCTCGATGCGGCCCGGGCCGAGGCCGCACTTGCTGCCAAACGCGTCATCAACGGTCGCGAAACCCTGGCCTTCAACCTCCTGCCGTTGCGGTACACCTGGGCCTACGATCTCTACCGCACGATGAAGGCCAACCACTGGGAACCGGAGGACATTCCCATGCACCGGGACGTGGCCCAGTGGCGCAGCGATACCCTCACGGATATCGACCGCTGGATCGTCCGCATGGCCGTCGGCTACTTCTCGGCCGCCGAAGGCATCGTCGGAGACAACATCCTCCATGTGGTCCGCGAGCTCGTAACGGCCAGCGAACTCAAGCTCGTGCTCGGCCGCCATGCGCACGAGGAAAACATCCACGCGGATTCGCTCCTCTACATGATCTCCTCGCTTGGCATCAACCCGCACGAGTGCGAAGCCATGTTCGAGGACATCCCCACCATACGTAACAAGAACGCCTTCGTCACCCGCATCTCGCACGCCCTCCGGCGGGACCTGGACCTGACCCGCACGGAGAACAAACAACTGCTGGCACGCAACCTCTTCGTCTTCGGCCAGTGCATGGAGGGCACCCAGTTCTACGGCCTCTTCGGTATGGTGCTCAGCCTCTACCGGCAGGGCAAGTTCCCGGGTATCGGGCAGATGTTCCGGTACACCCTCCGGGACGAATCCAACCACATCGAGTTGTTTCGCCGGCTCCTGCTCGAACTGGTGGCCGAGAATCCGGAGGTGTGGACGGAAACCTTCCGCAACGAACTGCGGGCGCTGATGGCCGAAGCCGTGGCACTGGAGGAAGCCTTCATCCGTGACTGCCTTCCGTTGCCTTCCGTCGGGCTGCACCCCGACGAGTTCGTCGCCTACATCCATTTCATCGCCAACCGTCGCCTCGAAGGACTCGGGCTGGAGCCGCTTTTTCCCGCGCAGGCGAACCCGCTGCCCTGGCTGGCCGAGCTGATGGACATCCGCAAGGAGCAGAACTTCTTCGAGGGGCGCGTGACCGAATACCGCAAGGCGTCGGCACTCATTCCGGCCGACGACGACGAGTTGTAGGGCTACCCCCGTCACGCGCCGGCTCTGCCGGGCCCCGTAGTCCCATTCCTGCAAGCACTGACGACCATGTGGACCCCGACAACCGACATTGTCCGTGATCTCGAACTCAAGCGGGCTGCCCAGCTGTCGCCGGCCGACCGTCCGGCCTTCGACGCGGCGGCGCTGGTAGCCGGTCTGGAACCCGGGCGGCTTCTGTTTCTCCACGAAGAAGCGGGCCACGACGTCCGCTTCGAGCCGGCGGCGCTGGCCGCCCTCGTCGCCGAGGCCTGGATCACGGCTCGTCTGGCCGCCGGGCACCCGGCCGACGCCGAGACGGGGGGAGCGTTCGTGCGGCGGGTGGTCCGGGAGGTACTCGCGCACCTGGACACCTTCCCGTCCGAGGCCCGTCCTACTTTCGCCGACGTCGTGGCCCTGACCGAACGTACCCTTCTCGAAGCCGGTGCGCTCGACGTGGCCCGGGCACTCGTGATCCACCGCGCCGCCGCCGTGCCGGCCGGTCCCGCCGTGCCAGGCACGATGCCCCGGCTCATCCGGCGCAACGGGCAGGTGGTCACCTGGAATCCCGCGAAGATCGAACGAGCCGTGCGCAAGGCGTTCCTCTCGTGCCGGCTCGACTCGTCTCCCGCCGCCGACATCGCCCTGCGCGTGACGGAGCGCGCCGGCAAGCTCGGGCTTACCTACGTGCCTATCGAGACCGTGCAGGACCTCGTCCAGGAAGAGCTCCTGCTGGCCGGACACGCGCGCGTCGCGGAGGCCTATATCACCTATCGCGCCGAGCGGGCCGTGCTCCGGGCCATGCAAGCCGCCCGGACCGCGGAGGTACAGGAGACGCTTATCGAGGTGGTCGAGACGGATGGTACCTCGACGCTGTGGGACGGAGAGGAGCTGCGTGCGCGGATCCGGCTGGCCACGGCCGGGCTCGACCTGTGCCTGGGCGAGGCAGAGATTGAACGGCACCTGCGCCGCAGTATTGCCCACGGCATCAGCCGTACCGATCTGAAGACGACGATCTTGCTGAATGCAAAGGCCCTCCTGGAACGCGATGCCGACTTTGCCCGCTTTGCCGGGCGCATCCTGCTCGGTTATATCTATGAAGAAACGATCGGCTGGAGCCTGGAACGTGATGGACTCGCCGGGCTAAAGGCGTGCCACGAACGCGCCTTCGAAGGCTACCTCCGGCACGGCGTCGAGATCGAGCGCCTCGATCCCGCCCTGCTCGACTACGACCTGGAGCGCCTGGCCACCGCCCTGGATCCCATGGCCGATCTCGACTTCGATTATCTGGGCCTTCAGACACTCTACGACCGCTACCTGCTCGTCGACAAGACCACCGGCACGCCTCGCCGGATCGAAGCGCCTCAGTTTTTCTGGATGCGGGTGGCTATGGGACTCTTCCTGAACGAAGACGGAGATCGCGAGGCAAGGGTGCTGGACCTCTACCGGCTCTACCGGGAGCGCCGCTTCTGCTCTTCTACCCCGACCCTGTTCAACAGCGGCACACGACATCCGCAGCTTTCCTCCTGTTACCTCTACAAGGTGGACGATTCCCTGGAGTCGATCATGATCCGGGGCATCGCCGAGAACGCCTTCCTCTCGAAGTGGGCCGGCGGCCTCGGCGGCTCGTGGACGGCCGTGCGCGGTACCGGCAGCCACATCCGTGGCACCAACGGGGAGAGCCAGGGGGTTATCCCCTTCCTCAAGCTGCATAACGACCAGCTTGTGGCCGTCAACCAGGGCGGCAAGCGGGCCGGCTCCGGCTGTGCCTACCTCGAGGTCTGGCACAACGACATCTTTGATTTCCTCGAACTGCGCCGCAACACGGGCGACGAACGCCGCCGCACCCATGACCTGAACACAGCCTGCTGGATCCCGGATCTGTTCATGCAGCGCGTGGAGGCCCGGCAACACTGGACCCTTTTCCGGTCCAGCGATGTGCCTGACCTGCACGAGTGCTACGGCCGGGCCTTTCGCACACGCTACGAGCACTACGAGCAGCTCGTGGATGAAGGCAAGCTCTGGGGCCGCCGCATCGAAGCCCTCGAACTGTGGAAAGAGATGCTGCGGATGCTCTTCGAGACGGGACACCCCTGGATGACGTTCAAAGACCCGTGCAACGTGCGTAGTCCCCAGGATCACGCCGGGGTGGTGCATTCGAGTAACCTGTGCACCGAGATCACGCTGAACACCAGCGCCGACGAGACCGCCGTGTGCAACCTCGGCTCCGTCGTGCTCGACCGCCACCTGCTGCCCGACGGCACACTCGACCATGAGCGGCTCCGCGAGACGATCCGCATCGCCGTCCGGGCCCTCGATAACGTCATCGACCTCAACTTCTACCCGACCGAGGCGGCGCGCCGGTCGAACCTGCGACACCGGCCCATCGGGCTCGGTGTGATGGGCCTTCAGTACGCACTCTATGCCCGGGGTCATGCCTTCGGTTCGCCGGAAGCCGTCGCCTTCTCGGACGAGATGATGGAGGCCGTCGCCTACTATGCCTACGAGGCGTCAAGCGACCTCGCGGCCGAACGGGGGACCTATCCGAGCTATCAGGGCTCCAAGTGGGACCGCGGCCTCCTGCCCCAGGACACGCTCGATCTGCTGGAAGCCGAGCGGGGCGAACCCATCAACGTACCTCGCGGCGGCCGGCTCGACTGGACACCCCTCCGCGAGAAGATCGCGCGCCAGGGGATGCGCAACTCGAACGTGCTGGCCATCGCCCCCACGGCCACCATCTCAAACATCATGGGGACCTCGCCCTGCATCGAACCGCTCTACAAGAACCTCTACGTCAAAAGCAATCTTTCGGGGGATTTTGTCGTGCTCAACCCGTATCTGGTCCGCGACCTGAAAGCCCACGGGTTGTGGTCGGAGGAAATGGTCGACCAGTTGAAATACTTCGATGGAGATCTGAGCCAGGTCGATGGCATCCCCGAAGAGCTCCGAGACCGCTATCGAACAGCCTTCCAGATCGATCCGCACGCCCTCATCGACGCGGCAGCACGTCGACAGAAGTGGATTGACCAGAGCCAGTCGCTCAACCTGTTCCTGGCTGAGCCCGACATGAAAACGCTCAGCCATATGTACCGTCACGCCTGGCACGCCGGGCTCAAAACCACCTACTATCTGCGCACGCTGGGAGCCTCGCATATCGAGAAAGCGACGGTGGAACGGGTGGCCGCTGCCGCCACGGATCGGGACGACCCGAACGCTTGTAGCCTGGATGTGCTGCTGAACGGGGGTACCTGCGAGGCCTGCCAGTAGCCCCGCCCGGTTCGGACCGTGTGCCGTTTTTCTCGCAGGCGCACGCCGAGTGCGCCGTCTCCCCGGAACGCCCCCTGTCTTTCTCGCGGGGGGACGGCTGACGGAACGTGGGATCCGTGCCCCCGGCTTACCTCATTCATCGGAGCACGTGTTCGATGGTGGCGGTGAAGGGAAGATGCCTGAACCACGTGCACCGGGGTACATTCTTCGGAATCCAGGGAGCAAGGACGTGTTATCTGGATCTTCTTCGAACGATACGCGACGTTGAATGATGGACCATACATCAGACTCCGCCAGCCGTTGCACCGCGGAGACACGGATGGCGTTTACGGTCTTTCCCGGCAACACCAACCATTACGATACCCTCTTCGGCGGGACGGCGATGGCGTGGATGGATCAGGCCGCGTTCATTTGCGCGACCCGCTGGTGCCGCCGGAAGGTCGTTACGGTGCACATTGGCGAGATCGATTTCCGTCACGCCGTGCCGGAGGGGTCGATCGTCGAACTCGTGGCCCGCGTGGTCAAGACCGGTCGGAGCTCGATGACGATCCGTGTCGAGATGTTCGTCGAGCCGATGGACCGGGAGGACCGGCTGCTGGCAACATCGGGCGAGTTCGTAATGGTCGCGCTCGACAGCCTCGGCCAGCCCGCTGCCGTGACTCCGCTCGAAGCTCCCGGGATTAATGCTCCGGACAGTTCCAGGGAGGCTGGTGCCAATCAAACATAGGCCGTAGTTCTGCCGGCCGCCTTGCCGGCCCGGCCCCCTGAGCCCCTGCCCGGAAGGCCGCCAACCGGTGGAACCGTGCCCTCGGCCCCGCGTGCTAACCCTCCGCAAAAAGAGAGGCGACGGCATGAGCACGCAGCAGCACACGCAATCCCTGACGAGCATTCGCACCCTGGGCGAGTTGAAGGCGTCCGGCTACCGGGTCCTTTCGGTCAAGGACGAACTGCGCAAAAACCTGATTGCCCGGCTGCAGTGCGGTGAGGAGGTCTTCCCCGGTATCCTCGGCTTCGACCGCACCGTCATCCCGCAGATCCAGAACGCCATCCTGGGGCGACACGACTTCATCCTGCTGGGCCTGCGGGGCCAGGCCAAAAGCCGCATCATCCGGATGATCCCCTCGCTCCTGGACGAGTACATCCCCGTCGTCGCGGGCAGCGAGCTCAACGACAACCCGTTCGCCCCCATCTCCAAGTACGCCCGCGACCTGGTGGCCGAGCGGGGCGACGAAACCCCCATCGCCTGGCTGCACCGCTCCAAGCGCTACGGCGAGAAGCTGGCCACGCCGGACACCACCATCGCCGACCTCATCGGCGACATCGACCCGATCAAGGCCGCCCACCACCGCCTCACCTATGCCGACGAGGAAGTCATCCACTTCGGCATCATCCCCCGCACCAACCGCGGTATCTTCGCCATCAACGAGCTGCCCGACCTCCAGCCCCGCATCCAGGTGGGCCTGCTCAACATCATGGAGGAGCAGGACATCCAGATCCGCGGCTTCAACGTCCGCTTCCCGCTCGACGTGCTGATGATCTTCACGGCCAACCCGGAGGACTACACCAACCGGGGCAACATCATCACGCCGCTCAAGGACCGCATCGACAGCCAGATCATCACCCACTACCCGAAGGACCTCGAGACGGGCATCGCCATCACCCGGCAGGAGGCCTGGGAGGCACGGGACGGCCTCGCCCCCCGGGTGCACGTGCCGCACTATTTCCGCGAAATCATCGAACAGATCGCCTTCGAGGCGCGGCAGAGCGAGTACGTGGACCAGAAGTCGGGCGTGTCGGTGCGCATGACGCGGGCGGCGCTGGAGGACCTGATCTCCGCCGCCGAGCGCCGTGCCCTGCTCGCCGGCGAGGCCGAGACGACGGCCCGCATCAGCGACCTGATCCACGTCGAGCCCGCCGTCACGGGCAAGATCGAGCTGGTCTACGAAGGCGAGCAGGAGGGGGCGCAGAACGTGGCGCGGCTGCTCATCGGGCGGGCCGTCAAGGCCATCTTCCCCCGCTACTTTCCCGACCCGTCGGACAAGCGGACCGGCCGCGCGCCCTATGAGAAGGTGCTGGCCTGGTTCGCCGGCGGGCGGCACGTCACCCTTCGTCCGGACATGCCGTTCGCCGACTACGCGAAGGCGCTCGACGCCGTCGACGGGCTGCGCGAGGTGGTCCGCCGTTTCACCGATCCGAAAACGCCCGCCGAGACGGCCTCCGCCATGGAGTTCGTCCTCGAAGCCCTGCACCAGAACTCGCTCATCGGGAAAGACCTGCTGGAGAGCGAGCAGACCTACAGCGACATCATGGGCTCGATGCTCTCCTCCCTGGGCAACCTGGACGACGACGACGAGGACGACGACGGCTTCGACGACGAGGACGACTTCTACCGGCGATACCGGTGAGCACACGCCGGGCAGCCCCCGGAGGCACGACGCCGGAGAAACGGGCAAAAAAGAAGGAGGCCGCACGCCGCAGCGTGGCCTCCTTGCCCAGGGAACCGGAGCGGGGGTCAGCCCTTGTACCGGTACACGATGCGTCCTTTCGTCAGGTCGTACGGGGACATCTCGACGTCCACGCGGTCGCCCGGGAGGATGCGGATGAAGTACTTGCGCATCTTGCCCGAGAGAAAACCCAGGATGGTGTGCCCGTTGTCGAGTTCGACGCGGAACTGGGCGTTGGGCAGGGCCTCGGTGACGAATCCTTCTTGCTTGATGGGTGCTTGCTTGGCCATGAAACAGGGTGCCTCCGCTCGTTGATGAATCTTCCGTCTTCGCCGCACCCTCCCGTCTCTTACAACGAAAAAATGCGCACGTGGAGGAGGTGTACGGGCGGGGCGGGGTAAAAGGTCCCCCGGTCGTAGGTCAGGGACCGGCATGGCGCAGGTCTGCCGGCTCAGCAAACGCTTTGGCAGCTTCTGTGAGCATCGAAAAGCATCCGGATGAATCCTATGAACTTCAAAAGTGGAAACGAATGGCTTCGCGGTCGATCTCGATGAACACATGATCGGCAAAGCCGGTAATCAGCGTTTCGAGGTTCCGGAGAAATAGCCGCTCCAACTCAGCATTCGGGATGTTACCTGTGGCGACGAGCAACAGCTTGTGGGGTACACCTTTCACGATCAGGGAGTCGACGAAGTCGGTGTCTTTCGTAATCAGGACACGTTCCTCACGCATCGAAAGCCGATTGAGTTCTGCATCCGGGGTGCGGTTACCGAGCGGCAGGTCCAGCGTATGCACCGCGTCGTGCCCCAGGGCACGGAGCTGAAGGCTGAGTCGGTGAGGAAGCTGGGCATCGACCAGAAATTTCATGCCGCTACCGCCTGCACGCGTTTGATCTGGCTGAGCCGCGCCGCATAGGCCAGCACGGCCAGAATATCTTCATATTCGAGATCTTCGTAGTCGGCCAGAATTTCCTGGGGCGTCATACCGGAGCTAAGCAATTCGAGAATGGTCTCGACGGGATAGCGCAAACCCCGTACACAGGGTTTGCCGTGACAGATCGCAGGATCTATGGTGATGCGCTCAAGGGCCATTGTTTTAGAAACTTGGTATACAGTGACTGGCGTCATAATGACGCCTCGTCACGGGCAGAGATCCCCCCGGGTGGTTGCCGGTCTTCAGATGCCGAAACCGGAGCAGCACGACGCCGCCATTGTCCGGCAGAAATTCAACGGGGCGGGGCGACGCGGAACCGGGGCGATGCCTATCTTTGGATAGTTTTGTAGAATGTCAACCCTGTGCAAAACCATGCCTGCCTCCTCTTCTCCCGGTGATCCGCTCCTGACGCTGAAGCAGGCGGCCGCGCGGCTGAGCGTCCACCCGACGACGCTGCGCCGCTGGGCGGACCAGGGGGCCATCCCGGTGGTCGTCACGCCGGGCGGGCACCGGCGTTTCCCGCGCTCGGCCGTCGAGCAGCTGCGCATCCAGCGGCGGGGCGACACGGGCGAGCCGGTGGGCAAGGCCCTGGCCGAGCGGGCCCTGACGCACACCCGCGCCGAGATCGCCGGGCACCGCGACGAGCGCTGGCTGGCCGAACTCGACGAGCACGACCGGGAGGAGAAACGCCTCCTCGGCCAGCGCGTGATGGGCCTGATGATGCAGTACATCTCGCTCGAAGGCGACGACGGCGCCGACCTGCTCGCAGAGGCGCGCGCGCTGGGCCACGTCTACGCCGAGAGCGCCCGGCATTCGGGCCTGAGCCTGACAGAGGCCATCCAGGCCACCCTGTTCTTCCGGGATCAGATCGTGGAGTCGGCCATCATGTTGCCGGAGACCACCCGAGGTCGCACCACCACGAACCGCCGCCTGCTTCGCCGGATCAACACCTTCCTCAACACCATCCAGCTCGCCATCACCGAAGCGTACGAGCGCTGACAGCACCTCATGCCCGCTTTTCGCCTGCGCCCCGCCACGCCGGACGACGCCGGCACCCTGGTCGACCTGATCCGGGGGCTGGCCGAATACGAACGCCTCTCGCACGAGGCACGACCCGACGCCGGCGCCCTCCGCCGCCAGCTTGCACCGGAGGCCACGCCCCCCCTCGAAGCCTTCATCGCCGAGGACGAGGAGGGCAGGGCCCTCGGTTTTGCCCTGTATTTCTACCACTACTCGACGTTCTTGACCGCCTGGGGGCTGTACCTGGAGGACCTCTACGTCGTGCCTGAAGCCCGGGGACAGGGCATCGGCTTCGCCCTGTTGAAACGCCTGGCCGAGGTCGCCGTCGAACGGGGGTGCCCCCGCCTCGAATGGAGCGTGCTGGACTGGAACGAGACGGCGATCCGCTTCTACGAAAAGCTGGGCGCCCGCCCAATGGACGACTGGACGACGATGCGCCTGACGGGCCCGGCGCTCGAACACCTGGGCCGGCCTGCGGAGCCGCGCGCAACCCCGGCCGGCTGACGTCAGCCGCTCATTCCGGCACGATCTGCCCCTGGCAGTTGATCCGCTCACCCGGCCCCGGCGGCCGCGTCGGGGCATCACCCGGGCTCAGCGGCGGGTCACAGTCCTTTGGCACATAGTGGGTATGATTGCCGTGGGGGACCTCGAAGTAGGGCCGGTCGTCGAAGACCCCCATCGAGTCGGCCAGCACCAGGCCAAAGAAGGCCAGAACGACGGCGAGAAGCGCCCAGCGAAGCGGTTTACGCATCCGAGAACGTGGACCTGATGTTCGTATTCCGGCGCACGGAACATCCGGCTGCACCGGCGGCTTATGGTTTCGTATCCGCCCACGGCGCCTGCGGTTCCGGCGGAAAAAACTGTTTATCGCGAAGTCCTGCGGCCTGAAGCATGGGAGGTGTTGATATCATGCCGGACGATGCCGGGCGACGGTGGCGGGGCTTCCCGGTCCTGCTGGTCGTCCTGCTGGGCCTGCCCGTGCCGGCCTACGGCCAGTGGGGTCGCCTTTCCGGCCGGGTCAGCGACGGGCGCGACGACCGGCCGCTGGCCGGGGTCCACGTCTTCGTCGAAGACGCCGCCGGCGCCCGCAACGGCACCACCACCGACGCCGGAGGCTTCTTCCGGCTCGCCGGCCTCCGGCCCGGCCGCTACGTCTTCACCGCCTCGTTCATCGGCTACGACAGCTACACCGACACGCTCACGTTCACGTTCGGCCAGGAACGGCACCTGGCGGTGCGCCTGATGCCGGCGACGACGGAACTGGAAGAGATCGTCGTCGAGACGGAGCAGCGGCCGGATCGCCGGCAGGCCGGGCTGACGACGATCCCCCCGTCGGCCCTGGCCCGGGTGCCCCTGCCGGACGTGACGTACGACCTGGCCGGCTACCTGCTGACGTTGCCCGGCTTCGTCGCCCCCGGCGACCGGGGCGGGCAGCTCTTCGTGCGCGGTGGAACCCCCACGCAGAACCTCGTTCTGCTCGACGGGATGACGATCTACCAGCCGTTTCACATCGTCGGCTTCTACAGCGCCTTTCCGGCCGACATCGTGGCCTACGCCGACGTGTACGCCGGCGGCTTCGGGGCGCGCTACGGCAATCGTATCTCGTCGGTGATCGACGTCGGCACCCGCAACGGCAACAAACAGCGCATCACCGGGGCCGTCTCCCTGGCGCCTTTCCTGAGCACCCTCCGCCTGGAACTCCCGCTGGTGCGCAACCGGGTCTCGGTGCTGGCCTCCGTCCGGGAATCGGTCATCGAGCGGATCTCCCCGGAACTGCTCGGCCGGGAACTGCCGTTCCGCTTCGGCGACCGTTTCCTCAAGTTCCACGCCTTTCTGAACCAGACCAGCAGCTTCTCCGCCACGCTCCTGCAAACCTTCGACGAGGGGAACATTGCCGGTGCCGCCGATACCGGGCAACGCTTTTCGGTCTGGCGCAACCGGGCCTATGGCGCCCGCTACCTGTACCTGCCCGCCGAGTCCGCCGTCATGACGCAGGCGGCCGTCTACGGCTCCCGCCTGCAAAGCCGGTACCGCCTCACCTCCGACGACGAACGCCACGCCGACGTGGAGCACTTCAACGCGGAGATCCTCTTTGCCTACCTGCTCGGCAGCACCCAGCTGCATTTCGGCCTCTTCGGCGGCTCCACCCGGTTCGACTTCGACCTCGGCGGCGGGGTCCCGGCCCGCCGGGAAAACGTCACCTCGGGCGGTGCTTTCCTGGAGGCGCGGCTCGAGCCGAGCCGGCGGCTTCGGCTCGAGCCCGGCCTGCGCCTGGAAGCCTTCTCCTCGGGCACCGATCCCACACTCGGCCCCCGCCTGCGCCTGCGCTGGCTGCCCCGCGGCAGCGCCAGCCGGCAACAGTTCAACCTGGCCTGGGGCCTCTACCACCAGCAAACCGTGGGCTTCACCAACGAACAGGACGTGACGGACGTCTTCACCGCCTGGACCGCCACCCCCGCCCGCAACGGCATCCCCCGGGCCATGCACGTCATCGCCGGCTGGCAGCGACGGCTGGCGCCCTGGCTCGAGCTCTCGCTCGAAGCGTACGTCAAGGACCTGAAAAACCTGTCTTTCCCCCGCTTCTCGACCACCCTGAACGAGCTGGAAGGCTTCACCCGGGTGGACGGCCTCGCCCGCGGGCTGGACGTGCGGCTGGAACTGGCCCGGCCCGCCCTCTATGCCATGCTCGCCTACGGCCTGGCCGCCGTCACCTACGAGGGACCGCTCCGCGACCCGGCCACCGAGCGCTTCGCCCCCCCGCATGACCGGCGTCACCAGATCCACGCGCTCGTGGAGGTGACCCGGGGCGCGTACCGCCTCACCCTCCTCTGGCAGTTCGGCTCGGGCCTGCCCTTCACCCAGATCGACGGCTACTACGAACGGCTGCCGATCACCGACCCGGACGACCGCACCGCCCTGACCCGCCGCGGCACGACGTTCGTCGCACGCGGCGAGCCGTACCGCGCCCGCCTGCCCGCCTACCACCGCCTCGACGTCGCCCTCCGGCGCACGTTCACGTTCGCCCGCGCCGCGGCCACGCTCCAGCTCGGCCTCGTCAATGCCTACGACCGGGCCAACATCTTCCAGTACAACACCTTCTCCGGAGAACGGGTCGACCAGCTCCCGCTCATCCCGTCGCTGGGCCTGAAGGTGGAACTGCCATGAGATGCCCCCGCCTCATCGTGCCGTTTGCGCTCGCGCTCGCCGTCCTCGCAGCGGCCTGCGAGAACGAGATCGCCCCCCTGCGCGACGACCCGAGCACGTTCTTTGCCGTGCACGGCTTTCTCGACACCGGTGCGGACACGCAGTTCGTGCGGGTCGATGCGCTGCGGGCCACGGTCCGTCCCGACCCGGGCCCGGCCCTGGACGCCGACGTTGCCAGCACCCATCTGCAAACCGGCCTGACGACACCGTGGCGCGACTCGCTCGTTGCCCTCGTCGACGGCGGCCTCGCCCACCTCTTCCACGCCCGCTTCCGCCCCGTACCGGGAGGCACCTACCGCCTGGCGGTCACCCGTTCCGACGGCGCCCGCACCGAGGCCCGGGTCACCGTCCCGCCCGTACCCGACGTTCTCGCCGAAACGATCGAGACCGGCACCGGCTCCCTCACCCAGCAGGTCACCCTGCTGGACGTCTCCTGCCCCGTTGAAAACGTCCGCCTGACCTACCGCCTGGCCTCGGCCCGCACCGGCGCCGTCCAGCCCCTGACGATCGAATACGGAGACGCGGGCCACCCCCACGACCAGGGATGGCAGCTCCAGATCCTGCTCAGCCGCGACCGCGACCTCCTGCTGCGCCGCTTCCAGCGCATCGACGACGCCGACACCACGATCCTGTTTCTCGGCCTGCAGATGGACTTTTCCCTGCCCAGCCCGGAATGGGCGAACCCGGACGAGAGCCCCAACATCACCGGCGGGTACGGTTTCTTCGGTGCGGTCGGCCGGTACGCCGTCGCCTGGCCGCTGGAGGCCGCCACCGTCGAAGCGCTCGGCTTCATCGACCGCCAGACCACCCCCTGACCGCCGCACGCCGAACCCGTGCACGGCCTCCGGGCGTTCAACGTGCACCGTTCAACGCACACCCCACGGAGCCCCATGCCCGACCTGTTCGAGCACGCCGCCGAAGCCCGCCGGGCCGCCCGGGCCCCCCTGGCCGACCGCATGCGCCCCCGCACCCTCGACGAGTTCGTCGGGCAGGAACACCTCCTCGGCAAGGGGCGGCTGCTGCGCCGGGCCATCGAGGCGGACCGCGTCGCCTCGCTCATCTTCTACGGCCCGCCGGGCACGGGCAAAACGACCCTGGCCCGCATCATCGCCAACACGACGCAGGCACACTTCACCACGCTCAATGCCGTGCTCGCCGGCGTTCGCGACATCCGCGAGGCCATCGACGCGGCCCGCACCCGCCTCGCGCACCACGGGCAACGCACCATCCTCTTCATCGACGAGGTACACCGCTTCAACAAAGCCCAGCAAGACGCCCTGCTGCCCCACGTCGAGAACGGCACCGTCGTCTTCATCGGCGCCACGACGGAGAACCCCTACTTCGAGGTCATCCGTGCGCTGGTGAGCCGCTCCCGCATCTTTGCACTGAAGCCGCTCACGCCGGAGGACCTGCGCACCCTCGCCCGGCAGGCCCTCGACGACCCGGAGCGCGGCTACGGCACCCGCCCCGTCCGGATCGACGAGGATGCCCTCGAACATCTCGTCTCCACGGCCAACGGCGACGCCCGCTCGCTCCTGAACGCCCTCGAACTCGCCGTCGAAACCACCGACCCCGGCCCGGAAGGCCACATCCACATCGACCTGGCCGTGGCCGAGGACAGCATCCAGCAACGGGCCGTCCTCTACGACAAGGAGGGCGACGCCCACTTCGACGCCGCCAGCGCCTTCATCAAAAGCCTGCGGGGCTCCGATCCCGATGCCGCCCTCTACTGGATGGCCCGGATGCTCTACGCGGGCGAGGACCCCCGCTTCATCCTGCGCCGTATGCTCATCTTCGCGGCCGAAGACGTGGGCCTGGCCGACCCCCGCGCCCTCTCGGTCGCCGCGGCCGCCGCCCAGGGCTTCGAATACGTGGGAATGCCCGAAGGACGCTTCCTCCTGGCCGAATGCTGCCTCTACCTCGCCACCGCCCCCAAAAGCAACACCACCTACGCCTTCTTCGACGCCCTCCGATACGTGGAAAAGGAACAGACGGACGACGTGCCGAACCACCTCAAAGACGCCAGCCGCGACCGGAAAGGCCTGGGTCACGGCGAGGGCTACCTCTACCCCCATGCCTACCGCAACCACTACGTGCCCCAGCAATACCTGCCCGAAAACATGCAGGGCACGTACTTCTACGAACCATCCGGTATCGGGTACGAGAAGACCATCGCCGAGCGGCTGGCCTACTGGCGCACCCGCGATGCAGAAGCGGACCTGCCGCGGCGCCTGCGTCGCTATGCGGAGAACCGGGACGCACCCCGCAACGACGGCTGAAAAGCCTCAGGCCGCCCGGGCCTCCCCGGTCTCCCGGCGGACCTGCTCCGGCGGCACGGCCGGGCGGTCGACACGGGCCGCCACACCGGGCCGCACGGCGGCCTCCAGCACGCCGTTCATCCAGTAGGGCACCTCCTCCCCGGAGGAGAGGTTGGCGATCTCCCGGCAGAGCAACAGGATCTCCCAGTCGATGGCCAGGCGCCGGTTCCAGCTGTGACGCGCCCGCGGCAACCGGTAGGACTCCGCCAGCAACACCTCGATGCGGTCGAGCAGCTCCTGCTTTCTTCGCTCTTTATCGAACATAAGGGTATGCGATTGCTGAGGGGGTTTTCGCAGGTATCGGTCCGATCCCCGGCGGCTTAACGCCACCGACGCGCAAAATCGCAGTCCCCCGCTTCGACGAGCCGGCACAGGCCGTGCCCCTCACCGGCCGGTGTCCCCCCCGGGTTCGTCGGCCTCGGTGACGATCTCGCGGAAGACCGTCTCGCCGGTGCGGAGCATGCGCCGGACGTACGGGTGACAGAGGCGGCAGTTATGGCCGAAGGCGACGTGCTCCTGGAGCGCCGCAATGCTCTCCGCGCCGGTTGCCCCGGCCACGGCCTTCAGCTCGGCAAACGTCGTGCGGAAGCACAGGCAGCGGTCGATCTGCATCACCGGATCAGGGTCAGAGGATACGTCCGGACGGTCGTGCCCACCTGCAGCCGGACCAGGTACAGCCCGGCCGGCCGTCCCGCCGCGTGCCAGACGACCTCGTGCCGTCCGGCCGGGCGCATGCCCTCGACGAGCCGGGCCACCTCGCGCCCGAGCCCGTCGAAGACCTGGAGCGTGACGCGCCCGGGCCGGGTCAGCGCGAAGGGGATCGTCGTCGAGGTGCTGAACGGGTTGGGATAGTTCGGGGCCAGGGTGAAGCCGGCCGGCGCCGGAGCCTCTTCGACGGCCACATCGAGGCCCGGCTGGTAGAGTGCCACGGCCGCCGGGGCCACCCCGGCCTCGAAGCGCCCGACCTCGGCGCCGGTGTCGTCGTGGATCGTCACGAACCCGTTCTCGACGAAGCCCGGCACGCGGCCCACGTAGAAGCGACGGGCCGCCCCGTCGTAGGCCAGCCCGCCCGCCGGCACGTCGCCCGCGAGGGGGATGGAGCCGGCCGCCGCGTTCGCCCGCGTATCGAACACGAGGACGGTGGTGCCGGCCAGGGCAAAGACGCGGTCCGTGATCGGGTCGTAGTGGACGTCTTGCCCGAGCGAGCCCCCGCCGATCTGCACCTCGAGCGGGAAGCGGGCCACCTCCCCGCCCGAGGCCCCGTCATAGACCACCACCTCGCCGTTCGTCTGTTCGATGATCTGGGTAAAATCGTCGTTGTAGACCGTCTTGCCGGTGCAGAAAACCCACACCTCCTCCTCCTGGTCGACGACGACGAAGCGCGGGCCGTCGCACCCCACGTCGCGCGTCTCGACGACCGTGTCGGTGCCCGTGTCGAGGATGCTGACGGTGGTGGAGGCGCCGAAGCCCGAGTTGGCTACGTAGGCCCGGTCGCCGAGCACGGCCAGCCCTTCCGGGCTGTCCCCGACCGTGATGGTGCCGGTGACGGTGTGCGTCGCCAGGTCGAGCACGGTGACCGTCCCGGGCCCGCCGAAGACCAGGTTGGTCACATACGCTTTCCCCGCCGCCACGACGGCCATGTAGCGGGGCGACGTGACCCCCGTGATCTGGGCGGTGCGCTCGAGCGTCGCCAGGTCGAACACGTCGATGCGGTCCGAGGTGTTCGCCATCACGTAGCCCCGCCCCTCGTGGAGGGTAAGGCTCTGCACGAGCGTGTTCAGCCCCGGCACCGCGTCGACGGTGGTCGTGCCCGTGGCCGGGTCGAAGACGGTGACGGTGCCGTTGGCGTCGCTGAAGTTACCCTGGTTGCCGACGAACACCTTCTGGGCCGGTGCCTGCGCCCGGCCGGCGCCGGCTACGACGAGGCCGGCCAGCAACAGCGTCCCGAGGCGGGAGAGGAGGCTTTTCGAAAGGAACGTAACGACAGGCATGGTGGATTCGGGTCTGGGGTTGGTGAAAAGAAAGCCGGAACCGCCGCTCACGCCCCGCCGCCCAGCTCCAGGAGCAGGCGGAGGCGGAAGGTGCGGGGTGGCATGGGATAGCCCTTGATGCCCTCGTAGGTGCGATCGAAGACGTTTTCGAGGACGAGGGCGAGCGTCAGCCGGGCCGGGGGAAGGCCACCGAAGAGCCGAAGCTGGGCATCTGTCACCCAGTACGGGTCGAGGGCCTGCCGGCCGTCGGCCGTGACGAAGCGCCGGCCAACGTAACGGGCCGTGACGTCGAGTTGCAGCGGGGCCCGGCCGAAGCCGGCGTAGAGCTTCAGCTGGTGCCGGGGCACATAGCGAAGCGGCCGGTCGAAGGAGGCCGTGCCGGGGTCGGAGCGATCGCGTGCGTCGGTGTGGGCGTAGAAGAGCCCGGCTTCGAGCAGGTTGCGCCGGCCGGGCCGGAGGCGTGCTTCGGCAGAGACCTCCAGTCCCCGCGTACGAACCCGGCTGAAGTTGGCCGGTGCGTAGTAGCCGCCGGCGACGGGCCGCCAGATGATCTGGTCGCGCAGGCGGTGAAGAAAGGCCGAGACCTCGGCCCGGAGGTCGGCGCCGGGCGTGCGGTGGTGCAGGAGCAGGCCCGCGTCGAACGTCCAGCCGTGCTCGGGTCGCAGGGTGGGGTTACCGCCGGGCTGCCAGAAGCGGTCGTTGAAGGTGGGCGTGCGAAAGGCCCGGCCGGCCGACGCCTTCAGGCGCAGCCCGTCCCGGTCCAGCGGGCGGAGGTTGAGCCCGAGGCGGGGGCTGAGCGCGGCGGTACGGGCGCCTTCCGGGAGGGCATAGACGTCGAGGCGGAGGGCGGGATAGAGCCGGGCGGGGCCGCAGGCCAGGTCGGCGTGGGCGAAGGCACCGAAACGTTGCTCCGAGGCGTCGTCGCGCAGGCCGGGGTGGCGGGCCTTTCCGTAGCCGGCGGTGAGGCCGCCGCCGAGGAGACTGCGGGCTCCCAGGGCCAGCGTGGCCTCGGCCTCCAGCGAAGCCAGCGTGGTGCGGCCGGTCTGGTCGAGGCGAAGCTGCGGGTTGAGATAGCGGAGGGTTCCGCGCTGCACCATGGCTCCGAGGCGGAGCGTCCCCCGGGCCAGGCGCATCGCGTCGCGGGCCCAGAGGCGCAGGTGCTCGTCCCATTGCCGCTCCCCGCGGGGAACGGTCGTGCTCGGACCGGGCAGGCCGCGCTCGGCCTGCGCGTACCAGGCGCCGGCCCGGAGCCGGTGCCGGCCGCCCGTGTAGCCGAGCGTGGAAAAGAGCGACAGGTGCGTGCCGTCGGCCCCTTCACGGCGCACCTTGCGCGGGGGAAAGAGCGACGTGTTGACGTACGGAAAGTCCCCGTCGGTCGTCCGGTATTCGACGGCGGCGAGGGCCGCCACGGCGCCCCGCCGGCCGGAGAGCGTCAGGCTGCCGGTGCGCTCGCCGTAGGCACCGGCCCCGGCAACGAGCCGTACCGGCGCAGCCGCACCGGGCCGTAGCGGCTGCAGGCTCACCACCCCGCCGACGGCGTCTGTGCCGTAGAGCGCCGACCCGGCCCCGTAGAACACCTCGGCCGACTCGAGCACGCCGGCAGGCAGCAGCGAGAGGTCCAGCTGGCCGAGCTGGGGATCGGTGAGGCGGAAGCCGTCGAACAGGATGAGCGTCTGGGAGGCGGCCGTGCCCCGGAGCGTGAGCGAGGCCAGCCCGGCCGGACCGTAGCGGCGCATGAAAGCGCCCGTGCGGGCCTCGAGCAGATCCGCCACCGAACGCGGCGCGACGGCCGCCAGCGCCCGGGCATCGAGCAACGTCACGCGGGCCGGCGCCGCCGCCGTGGTCGTGGCCGAGCGCGTGGCCGTCACGGTCACGCCGGGCAGGGCCACCACGGTGTCGCGCGGGACCTGGGCCCCGGCCGCGACCGGCTCCAGCGCCACCCAGCAAACGATCAGGAGAAAACGTACCGACATGAAAAAGCCCCAACCTCAATGACGAGGTCCGGGCTTGCCGCACGAGCAGGGCGGCCCGCGGCAGGGACCCACCGAACGCTGCTCCGAAAGGCTTGCACGAACCTCAGTTCCCGGAGGTTTTCGGCATCAACACGCCTGGCAGGTCTCCTGGCTTACCACGTTCGCCCCGGCGCTTTTTGGGGGGCGGGCCCCGAAGGCTCCGCGCCCGGCCTTCCCACACGACGATGGGTGCAGTGACCGGACGCTTCCTCACCTTCGCGGGCACACGCGGCTCACAGTTGCGGGTACAGCCCCGGATTCTCCACAGACCCGACGGACGGACACACCGCCCGTCACGCTGCGAACCACCGGGTTCCCTCTCTCCTCCGCTCCGGACAAACCCGGAAAGGCGGAACCAGACGTGTGTCTGCGAAAGAACGTCGTCTCAAGCTAAATACGGACACCGGACAAACGCAAGCACCGTGCGCGCTCCTCCGCCGCCTGGCGGCCCTCACTCCACCGCATTGCGCCGGATGACGTGGTAGCCGAACGGCGTCTCGACCGGCTCCGGCGCGATCTGGCCGACCTGGAGCCGGGCCAGGGCTTCGTCGAAGGCAGGAATCATCTGCCCCTTGAACCACCGGCCGAGATCACCACCGGCCGCCGCGGTGGGGCCGTCGGAGTACTGCGCGGCCATCGCAGCAAAACGGGAAGGATCCTGCTCGAGCCGGGCAATGAGCTCCTTCGCCCGCGCATAGGCTTCCTCCTTCGACCGGGTCACTTCCGGTCCGGCCCGCTCGGCCCCCTGGTATGCGATCAGGATGTGGGAACCGGCATACTGTTCGAGCGCGACACGCCGGACGAAGGCGTAACCGATCGCGGGGAACAGAACCGGCCCCCCGACCTCCCCGTAGTCGAGCCCCTGGAGCGTTTCCAGCAGCCCCTCCGGCAGCGGGTCGCTCTCTTTCAAGCCTCCGAGAAAGATGGCCGCGTCGCCAAAGTCATTGTATTCTTCGGCGTAGGCGTCGAACGTCTCGGCGTTCACGTCCGGCTGCAGGGCACGCGCCAGCGAGTCGGCCGCCTCCTGCGTGCGCGTCACCGAGGGCGGCACGTGCGGGGAGCCCTGGAAGCCGATGAAGAACGCCTCGGCCCCGTAATGGGGCGCGCGCAGGTCGTCCCGCCGGATGACGTGGTAGCCGAAGGGCGTCTCGACGGGAACGGGGGTGATGGCCCCGACGGCCAGGCTGTCCACGGCGGCTTCGAAGGCCGGGGCCATCTGCCCGCGCTGCCAGGTGCCCAGGCGACCGCCCTGCGGCCCGGAGGGCCCGTCGGACGCCTCCCGGGCCAGTTGCTCGAACCGGGACGGATCGTCCCTGAGTTGCTCGATCAACGACAGCGCCCGCGCCCGGGCCTCCTCCTTGGTGCGCGTCACGTGCGGTGCGGCCCGCAGCGCCCCCTGATAGGCGATCAGGATGTGCGAAGCGGCATAGTCCCCCTCGGCGACGAACATCTGACCGGGGGCGCCGTCCGTCGCCGGTGCCTCCGCTGCATTACCGCCACAACCGGCCAGGACCAGCACGAGCGCCACGAGAAAAAAAGAAGTCGTTTTCATCTTGATGAGTCTGGGGAAAAAAGGAAACAAGGCAGGGGTGAACGAGCAACCGTGCCGGTGGTTTCGAAACGCGATCGGTCAGGCCGGTAACGTGAACGGATGCAGCCCGGTACCATCCTCCATCAGAGCTCGAACGATTCCCGGTATTCGGGAATGACCACGTCGCGGTAGCCCCGGGCTTCGAGCGCCTGTTTGAAGGCCTCCTGCCGCTCGGGAGCCCCGTGGACGAGGAAGATGCGGCGGAGCCGGTCGCGGTCGAGCCGGCCGATGAAGTCGAGCAGGCCCGGTTCGTCGGCATGGGCGGAAAGGCTGTTCATCACGACGACCTCGGCGCGGAGCGCGTGTGGCTCCCCGAAGATGCGCACCTCGGGCCGCCGCTCGACGATGCGCTTGCCGAGCGTGTGGTCGGCGCAGTAGCCGACGATCATCACCGTGTTGCGGGGATCTTCGATGTTGTGGCGGAGGTGGTGGAGGATGCGCCCGGCCTCACACATGCCGGAGGCCGAGATGATGACCATGGGCACCTGCTGCCCGTTGAGGGCCTTGGACTTTTCCACGTCGCGGACGTAGGTCAGCCGTTCGAAGCCGAAGGGGTCGTCGTCTTCGAGCAGGTACTGGCGCAGGTCACGGTCGTAGCACTCGGGGTGGGCGGCGTAGATGCCGGTCGCGTTGACGGCCAGCGGGCTGTCCACGTACACCGGGATGGGCGGCAGGCGTCCTTCGTTCCACAGCTGGTCGAGCGCGTAGACGATCTCCTGCGTGCGCCCGACGGCGAAGGCCGGGATGATGACCTTGCCGCCACGGCCGCTGGTGCGCGTGATCACCTCGGCCAGGCGCTCCTTCGTCCGCGCCCCCGGCTCGTGCACTTCCCCGCCGTAGGTCGACTCGGAGATGAGGACGTCGCAGTCCGCCATGGGCTGGGGATCGCGGAGGATGGGCCGGCCCGGGTTGCCCACGTCGCCGGTGAAGCCGAGGCGCACGGTACGGCCGTTCTCCCGGATCGTGAGCACCATCGTGGCCGAGCCGAGGATGTGCCCGGCATCCCGGTATTCGACTTCCACGCCCGGCACCGGGACGAAGGGGCTCCGGTAGGAGACGCCGGTGAAGTGCTCGAGCACGGCCTCGGCCTCTTCCACCCGGTAGAGGGGCTCCACCGGCGGCTTGCCTTTCTTCCGGTGCAGTTTGTTGACGAAGGCCGCGTCCTTCTCCTGGATGTAGGCGCTGTCGAGCAGCATCAGCGAGCACAGGCTGTAGGTGGCGTGCGTGGCATAGATGCGCCCGCGGAACCCCTCTTTCCAGAGCTTCGGCAACAGCCCGGCGTGGTCGATGTGGGCGTGCGAGAGGAGCACGGCGTCGAGCGCGGCCGGGTCGAAGGGAAAATGGCGGTTGAGGTGGTCGGCCTCGGCCCGGCGCCCCTGAAACAGGCCGCAGTCGAGCAGGAGCCGGTGGCCGCCGTCGAGTTCGACGAGGTGTTTCGATCCGGTGACGGTGCGGGCGGCGCCGTAGAAGGTAAGCTTCATGGGAGGGAACCGGTCACGTCAGTGCTGATGGTCTGCTTCGACAGGAACGCCTCCGCGCAGCCGTGTGTGCACGGCCCGGGCGATGTCCGCCCCGAGCGTCGCCGCCACGTGCGGGTCTTCGATCCCTTCGATGAGGATCACGAGCACGTACGGCGCGTCCCCGGCCGGATAGACGATGGCGGCGTCGTGATGGATACCGGTGATCCAGCCCGTTTTGTGCGCCACGCGCGTCCCCGCCGGCAGCCCGGCCGGGATCATCTCGTTGAAGCGCTGTTCGAGCAGGATGCCGATCATCTCACGGTCGGCCTCCGGCGAGACGGCCCGCCCTGCGGCGAGGGCTTCGAGCAGGGCCGCCAGGGCCGGCGCCGTCGTCACATTGTTGAGGCCCTGCCGGTACGCCGCGAGGTCCTCGACGCCCCGCAGTACCCGCATCCCGTGCCCGCCCAGGCGCTCGACCGTCGCCTGCACCGAATCCGCCGAGACGACGTCGATGAGCAGGTTCGTGGCCAGGTTCGAGGAGACGGTGATCATGCGATCGACGAGGTCGCGGAGGGCCATACGCGTGCCGAGGCGCTCATAGAGGGCGTCGTCCGAGTCGTCCTCGATCCGGTACGGCGAACCGTCGACGATGGAGCGGAAGGCGTTGCGGACCGTGAGCGAGTCGGAGAGGCGGAAGCGGCCGAGGGCGGCCTGCCGGTAGACCTCGATCATGACCGGCACCTTCATGGTGCTGGCCGCATGGAAGGGCCGGTCGGGCAGGCGGTCGAGGCGGGTGCCGGTGGCGGCGTCGCGCACACTGACGGCGACGACGGCCTCCGGCTGCCGGGCGACGATCTCGTCGAGGACGGCTTCGAGCGGTTTCACGGGTGCCGGGTCGCTGCAGGTGCCGAAGAAGAGGAGGAGCAGGAGCGCCGGGAGCCGGCCGCGGCTTCGTCTCCGGGTGCCCGGTGAACGGGCGGGCAACGCATCGGTTCGTCTCATGGGCTCGTCGGCGGTTTCGGGTCAATGCCGCCGGTAATCCAGTTTGCGCGGGGCCGGTTCGATCCGCCGCCACACCTCCTCCAGCCGGAAGCCCGTGGGGAAGACGCCGGTGTGATACCACAGCGAATCGCCCACCACCCGGGCCTGGAAGCGGATGTCGAGTCCCACGAGGGCACCGCTGCTGTGGTATTCGATGTGCTCGATGTAGACGCTGTCCCCCAAGAGGGTGTAGCGCCCGCCGCCGGCCTGTATGTCCTCACCGTCTTCCGTCTGGTATCCCCAGGCGAAATGCGTCGAGTTGAGGATCTTGGTCGACGGCGGCACCTGCCGGGTCACCAGCACGGTATCCGGATAGACCTGGCGCTGGGAAACGAGCCGCCAGCTTCCCTCCAGCATGTTGGCCGGCGCCTGGGCCTGCCCTTCGAAGGCCGGGAGGATCAGCAGCACCGCAAAGCATGTAGCCGTCGTTTTCATAGGGGACCTCCTTGCGTCGGATGAGCGGGTGTTCCGCTTCACCTTAAGCGGTTCTGCGGGCATAATCAAGCGCCCCGGGGCGGCGGAACGACAAAAGACGCCGGTGCCGCGCCTCCGGGTGGAGACGCGGCACCGGGCCGTACCGAACCACAACCGCCCGGATGCGCCGGGGCGACGCACCGGGCTAGCGAGGGCCTTGCTCAAGGGCCGCAACGGGGCTGGAGGTCCCGCGTTGTCTCGCCGGAGGCACGTGCGGTGGGTTCGTTTTCGAGATCGTCGCGGCGGGCGGGCATACCCGGGCCCCTCCGACCGGCGGAGCCGGGCGCGCGCGGAGCCACCGGACGATCAGCCACACGGCCGCGCCGAACTCGACCAGCAGGATCAGTCCCAGGATCGACAGGGCGATATGATGAAGCCAGGCGTCCATGTGCCGGTACCGGCCCGCCCCGGGGCGAGGCGGCCGGACCGCGGCCGGGAGGAGCACACCCGGACCCCGCTCAGTCCATCATCTTGCGCAGGAACGCCGGGATCTCGGTGTCGTCTTTGCGGATACGGTCGGAACGCTCCTTGACCCCCTCCATCTGGAGGCGATGCACCCTGCGGCCCTCGTCTTCGTCGGCCGGTACGGAGACCGGAGCCCGGCGAACGTAGGCGGGCACATCGAGCTGCTTCAGGTTCTCCTCGCCCTTGTAGGGAGCGACGGCCCCCTCGGGCTGCAGCGGGACCGTCCGGCGCATACCCTGCCCTTTCTGAGATTTGTCTTTGTCGAAGCCGGTGGCAATGACGGTGATGCGCAGGTCGTCGCCCATCGACTCGTCGATGACCGTACCGAAGATGACCTCCACGTCGTCGCCGGCCTCGCGCTGGATGATGCTCGTGGCCTGCGTGGCTTCCCGGATGCCGAGCGAGCGCCCCGCGGTGATGTTGACCAGCACGTTGCGGGCCCCGGCGATCTCGACGCCTTCGAGCAGCGGGCTGGAGATGGCCTCGATGGCCGCCTTCTCGGCGCGGTTCTCGCCCGAGGCGGTGGCCGAGCCCATGAGCGCGGTGCCGCCGTCCTTCATGGTCGTCTTCACGTCGGCGAAGTCGAGGTTGATCAGGCCGTGCACGGTGATCAGGTCGCTGATGCCGCGCGTGGCGTTGTAGAGCACCTCGTCCGCCTTCTTGAAGGCCTCAATGAGCGTGGCCTCCGGGACGAGGTCGAGCAGGCGCTCGTTCGAGATGGTGATGAGGGTATCGACGTTGTCGCGCAGCAGGGCGATGCCGGCTTCGGCGGCCTGCATCCGGCGCCGGCCTTCGGCCAGGAACGGCTTGGTGACGATGGCGACGGAGAGGATGCCGAGCCGGCGGGCGATGGCGGCCACGACGGGCGCCCCGCCGGTCCCGGTGCCCCCTCCCATGCCGGCCGTGATGAAGGCCATGTCGAAGCCGCGCAGGAGGGTTTCGATCTCCTCCCGGCTCTCCTCGACGGCTTCGGCGCCGACGCTCGGGCGGGCGCCCGCGCCGAGGCCCTTCGTCAGGCCGCGCCCGGCCTGGATCTTGTGCGGCGCCCGGTTGGCCTCCAGCGCCTGCGCATCGGTGTTGATGGCGATAAACTCGACGCCCTGAATGCCCTGCTCCATCATGTTGTTGATGGCGTTGCCGCCCCCTCCACCGACGCCGATGACGCAGATCTTCGCGTCTTCACGCTCGCTGGAAAGGTCGTCGAAGGCAAAGCTGTTGCTGAACGTTTCCATAGGTTCCTCCAGTTGTCGTTCGGTTCTGGCCGTGTGGCCCGCGGCTGATCGCTTGTGGTCTATGCGGCCGGAGCCGGCCGCGAGGCCCGGGTGAGCGGCCCGGGTATCGTTCAGAGTTCGTCGAACCAGGTCTTCATGCGCCCTGCGATTTTGGCGACGAGACCCTGGCCCGGGATCGATTCGGTCTCGATGAGGCTGCCCATCTCGCCCCGGAAGGGCGTCCCGCCGAGCAGTTCGGGGCGCAGGCCATAGAGCACCAGGCCGACGGCGGTGGCGAACTTCGGGTCGGACACTTCCTCGACCAGGCCGCCGGAGACGCCCATGGGCCGGCCCAGGCGTGTCTCCATGCCCAGGATTTCGGTGGCCAGCTCGGCCGTTCCGGGGATGAGCGACCCGCCGCCGGTGAGCACTGCGCCGGCGGCCAGATGCCGCATGTAGCCGCTCCGTTTGATCTCGATGGCCGCGATCTCGAGGATCTCCTCCATGCGCGGCTGGATGATCTGCGCCAGCGTGCTGCGGCCGATGCTCTTGTCCGGCCGGCCGCCGATGCCCGGGATGCCGATCCGCTCGTCCTCGTCGACCATGTCCACGATGGCGGTGCCGAAGTCGCACTTGAGGCGCTCGGCCTGGTCCCGCATCACCCCGAGGACCTTGCGGATGTCGTCGGTGACCTGGTTGCCGGCGATGGCGATGACGGCGGTGTGGCGGATGGTGTTGTCCTCGAAGACGGCGATATCGGTGGTGCCGCCGCCGATATCGATCAGGGCCACGCCGACCTCCTTCTCGTCGGGATGGAGCACGGCGAAAGAAGAGCCGAGCGGTTCGAGGACCAGGTCGGCCACCTGATAGCCTGCCTTCTCGACGCACCGGTAGATGTTCTTGGCGGCGGAGACGAGCCCGGTGATGATGTGCACGTTGGCTTCCAGACGCACCCCGCTCATGCCGACGGGGTCGGCCACGCCGTCCTGCCCGTCGACGATGAAGTCCTGCGGGATGACGTGCAGGATCTCGCGGTCGGCGGGCATGGCCAGGTGCGTGGTGTCCTCGAGCAGGCGCTGCACGTCGGCCTCGGTGATCTCGCCGTCACGGTTCGAGATGGTGATGACCCCCCGGCTCTGGAGGCTCTGCACGTGGTCCCCGGCGATGCCGACGATGACGCTCCGCACGCGCACGCCGGCCATGCGCTCGGCTTCGGAGACGGCCTCGCGCACGGCGGCCACCGTCCGGTCGATGTTGACCACCACACCCCGGTTGAGCCCGTCGGAGGGGGCCAGCCCCATCCCGAGCACGTTGATGCGGCCCAGCTCGTCCACCGACGCGACGACCGCGCAGACCTTCGTCGTCCCGATGTCGAGCCCCACGACGATACGTTCGTTCATCATAAGCGCCTCTTCCCTTTTTTAATCTTGTTGAATCCGGACCGGTCACGGTGACGCCCCGGCCCGGCGTTGCTATTGCTCTTCGGTAACGATCTGGCTGTCAAAACGGAGGTCGATCAGGCGGAAGTGCTTCTCCGGGCGGGGCAGGACGGCCTGGTGCCAGAAGGCATGCAGCCGGGTCAGCTTGTCCGAGAAGCCCATGCGGCCGAGCCGCACGGGCACGGCCTCCCGGGCCGGGCCGGGGGTGGTGTAGGCCCACAGCTCGCCGCCCCGCACCTCCACCTCGGAGACGAGGGCCTCGACCTCGGGCGGCACGGCGGCCAGCGCGGCCAGAAACGCCCGCACGGCCTCCTCCTGGACGGGCTGCACCGGGTGGTAGGGCTGGCGCAGCCCGCGCACGAGCGGCACATCGTAGGCGGCGCCCGGCACCAGCGGCATCTGCGCCCCGGTGGCGTCCAGGTAGTGCGACGGCGCCCCGTCGGCCCCGACGACGAGGGCCACCGGCCGCCGCTCCTCGACGTCGATCGCGAGCGTCCCGGTGGGCAGGCGCGTCACCTCGGCGTGTGCCACCCAGGGATGCCGCACGAGGCGGTCCGCCACCAGCGCCGGATCGAGGTCGAAGAGCACCATGCCGGTATCGACGCGGGCCAGGTCGAGCAGGGCCGCCCGCTCCGCGTGGTGCGCCCCCTCGATCACGATCTGGCGGCACGGCAGCGTGGCAAGCCACCGCCACCCCAGCAGCCCGGTGACGGCCGTCGCCAGCAAGGCGGGCAGCAGGATCCACCGGTGCGGCAGCCGGTAGCGGCCCCTTCGACTGCGTTTCGATTCGCTCATGTTTTGCCTCCCGAAGCTTCGCGGCCGGCAGCGGCCGCAGGGGCCGCCCTACGCGGCCCGTTCACGTTGCCTGAGCAGCCCGAGCAGCTCGCGGGCGAGCCGCCAGATGTCGCCGGCGCCCAGGGTGAGCACGACGTCGCCGGGCCGGGCCAGTGCGGCCACGTAGGCGGGCATGTCCGCCTTCTCCGGCACCTCGTGCACGTCGCGGTGACCGAAGCGGCGCGCCAGCCCGGCGATGAGACGGCCCGAAACCCCCTCGATCGGCGCCTCGCGTGCCCCGTAGACGTCGAGCACCACCAGCACGTCGGCATCGAAGAAGGCGCGGGCGAAGTCCTCCGCAAAGTCCCGCGTACGGGAATAGAGATGCGGCTGAAAGACGGCCACGATGCGACGCCCCGGGAAGGCCCGGGCGGCCGCTCCGAGCGTGGCCCGCACCTCCGTCGGGTGGTGCGCGTAGTCGTCGATGACCAGGACGCCGGCGGCCTCGCCGAGCCGCTCGAAGCGGCGCTGCACGCCGGAGTACTTCGCCAGCGCCGACCGGATCTTTTCGAACGGGATCTCGAGCTCGAGCCCCACGGCGACGGCCGCCAGCGCGTTCCGCACATTGAAAAGGCCCGGCACCTGCAGGGTGACCTCGCCGAGCGAGGTGGTGCCGGTCGTCACCTCGAAACGCATCGTGAGGCCGTCCTGCTCGACGTGCTCGGCCCGCACGTCGGCTTGGCGGCTCAGCCCGTAGGTGACCACGCGCCGGTCGATGCGTCCGACGATAGACTGCACGTTGGGATCATCCAGGCAGAGGATGGCGGCCCCGAAGAAGGGGACGCTGTTGGCATACTGGATGAAGGCCTCCTTGAGATCGTCCAGGCCGTCGTAGATGTCGAGGTGCTCCGCCTCGATGTTCGTCACGACGGCGATCGAGGGCGTCAGGCGAAGGAACGTCCGGTCGTACTCGTCGGCTTCGAGCACGATGATGTCCCCCTCGCCTGCGACGGCGCTCGCGTCGAAGAAGGCCACCTTGCCGCCGACGATGATCGTGGGGTCGAAGCCGCCTTCACTCACGACGAGGCCCGTCATGGAGGTGGTCGTCGTCTTGCCGTGCGTGCCGGCGATGCCGATGCCGAACTTCATCCGCATCAACTCGCCGAGCATCTCGGCCCGCCGGATGAGCGGGATGCCGCGCCGCTCGGCTTCGAGCGTCTCGGGGTTGCGCTTCGGATCGACGGCGGACGAGTGCACGACGACGCCGGCCTCGCCCACGTGCCCGGCGGCGTGCCCCTCGTAGACGACCGCCCCGAGGGCTTCGAGCCGATCGGTGACCTCGCTTTTCTTCAGGTCGGAGCCCGTCACCCGGTAGCCCCGGCTGAGCAGCACCTCGGCGATGGAGCTCATGCCGACGCCCCCGATGCCGACCATGTGCACATGCCGGATCCGCCCCAGGAAGGGCTGGCGTCGACGCGGCGCAGGGGCACCGCCGGTATGTTCGGACGGTCGGGTCATGGTCATACGGTCGTTGCGAGCCGGTATCCGGCACGGGCGAGGACGGCGTGGGCGATGCGCTCGGCTGCATCCGGGCGGGCCTGCGCGCGCGCGGCGGCGGCCATGGCGGCCCGGCGTTCGGGATCCTGCAAGAGCCCCCGCACCGCCTCGACGAGGTCCGCCTCCAGACGGGCTTCGGGCAGGAGCACGGCGGCGCCGGCCCGCTCCATACTGCGTGCGTTTACGGTCTGGTGGTCCTCCGCCACATTGGGGGAGGGCACGAGGACGGCGGGCGTCCCGGTCACCATCAGTTCGCTGCACGTGATGGCCCCGGCCCGGCACAGCGCCACATCGGCCGCGGCGTAGGCCAGGTCCATCCGGTCGATGTACGGCACCAGGCGCAGGCGCGGGTGCGCGGGCACGCGAGCCTGCAACCGCTCGAAATAGCGGCTCCCCGTCTGCCAGATCACGAACACGTCCCCGGCATCGAGCAGGGCGGCCAGATGACGCTCCATCGCCGCGTTGAGCGCCTGGCTGCCGAGCGACCCGCCGAAGACGAGCAGCACCGGCGCCCCGGCACCACCGGCCCCTTCCGGCAGCTCGAAATGGCGCCGGGCCTCGTGCGGGTCGGCCGTGCGTAACGCCGCCCGCGTCGGGTTGCCGCTGAGCACACATTTCCCGGGCGGGAACGCCTGTTGCGCCTCCGGGAACGCAATGTGGACCTCGGCCGCCCACCGGGCCAGCAGGCGGTTGGTCATCCCCGGATAGGCGTTTTGCTCCTGCAGCACGAGCGGCCGCCCGTGCAGGTGCGCCGCCAGCAGCACCGGCCCGGCCACGAAGCCGCCCGTCCCGACGACCACGTCCGGGTCGAACGCCTCGATGAGCCGCCGGCTCTGCACCAGCCCGCGCACCAGTTTGAAGGGAAAGACCAGGTTGGCCGGAGTGAGCCGGCGTTGTAGCCCGACCACCGTGATCGGATGGATCGGGTAACCGGCCCGCGGCACCGCGTCCCACTCCATGCGCGTCTCCGTCCCGGCAAAGGCGATCGCGGCCTCGGGCACCAGCCGCCGCACGGCGTCGGCAACGGCGATGGCCGGGTACACGTGCCCCCCGGTTCCCCCCCCTGCAAACAATATCCTCGGCGCACGCTCCATCGATGGTGGATCAGGGATTGCGGGTGAAAGATGGAAGATTGTGGATTCGAAGCCGGGTCGACACAACACGCACCGCCCTGCCGGGCTTTCCGCGGAACGTTCAGGGCGCTCCCGGGCCGGTTGCCTGGCGGGAGATGTTCAGCAGGATGCCCACCATCACCCCGTTGGCCACCATCGAGGTGCCACCGTAGGAGACGAACGGCATCGGCAGGCCGGTCACGGGCAACAGGCCCGCCGCCACGCCGGCATGGATGAACCCGTAGAGCGCGAGCATGGTGACCAGCCCGGTGCCGAGCAACAGCCCCAGCGGATCGGGGGCATGCCGGGCGATGCGCAGGAAACCGCGAAACAGCAGGAGCACGAACACCGCCAGCAGCGCCAGGGCCCCCAGAATCCCGTATTCCTCGGCGATGATGGCGAAGATGAAGTCGTTGTAGGGCGCCGGCAGGAAGTCACGCTGGATGCTCTTGCCCGGCCCCACGCCGGTGAGCCCGCCCATGGCGAAGGCGATGCGTGCCTGCCGGGCCTGGTACCCTTCGTCCTGGCTGGAGAAGACCGCCTCCGCGTCCGTGTGCGGAAAGAGTTTCACGCCCACGTAGGCTTCCAGGCGCTCGGCCCGCTCCGGCGAGGCCAGCAGCAGCAGGTACGCCGCCACGACGCCCAGGGCCACCACGCCGCTCAGGTGCAGCACCCGCACCCGCCCGACGAAACACATCAGCATCACCGAGACGAGCACTACCGCCGCCGTCGAGAGATCTTCGAGCCCGATCAACCCGACGACGGCGCCGGTCCAGAGGCAAAGCGGCACGAAGGCCCGTTTGAAGTCGCCGATGTAGCCCTGCTTCTTCGCCAGCAGGAAGGCCACGTGCAGCAGGAGCGCCACGCGGGCCAGGTCGGAGGGTTGAAAGCCGAAGACCCAGCGCGAGGCGCCCCCGGAAGCATCCCCGACCACGAGCACGGCCAGCAGCAGCGCCAGGGCCGCCACCACCCCGATCCGGGCCTTGCGGGCCAGTTGCCGGTAGTCGACCAGGCTGAACAGCCCCACCATCCCGAGTGCCAGCGCCAGCCGCCCCACGTGCCGCAACAGAAACCGTTCGGTGTCCCCGCCGGCTTTGGTCTCGGCCAGGAAGGAGACGGCGCTGTAGACGGCCACCACCCCCACGGCACCGAGCGCCAGCACGGCCCAGACGACGTACTTGTCCGCCGGCGCCCGGCTCAGGAGTTTCATTTGCTTGAGCATGTTCACAGGCTGGCTACCAGGCGTTTGAACGTGTCGCCCCGGTCTTCATAGTTCTGAAACATGTCGAACGAGGCACAGGCAGGGCTCAGCAGCACGATGTCGCCGGGCTGGGCGAAGACGCGGGCACACCGGATGGCATCCTCCATCGAGCGGGCCGCCATGCTGTGCGCAACGCACGGCCCCAGCTCGTGCAGCACCTTGTCGGCGCTCTCGCCGATGGCGATCAGGGCCCGCACTTTCTGCCGGACCAGCGGCTTCAGCGGGGTGTAGTCGTTGCCCTTGTCCCGTCCCCCGGCAATCAGCACGATCGGTTCGTCGAAGCTCTCGAGGGCATACCAGACGGAGTTCACGTTGGTGGCCTTGGAGTCGTTGACGTAGCGCACCCCGTCCACCTCGCGGACGAACTCGAGCCGGTGAGGAACGCCCTCGAAACTGGCCAGGCTCTCGCGCACCACCTCGTTGCGGACCTCCATCACCCGTGCGGCCACGGCCGCCGCCAGCGAGTTGTACAGGTTGTGTCGACCCCGAAGGGCCAGTTGTTCGGCTTGCATGAGGACCTCCTCGTGTGATGATATCCGAAGCACGAGCGCGCCGTCGCGGACGAACGCCCCGGCCTCGACTTCTTTCTCCAGGCTGAAGGCCAGCGCACGAAACGCCCGTTTCCTGCGCTCCAGGCCCACATAATCGCGGATCACCTCGTCGTCGTCGTTGTAGACGAGCACGTCGTCCCCGCGCTGGTTGGAAAAAATGCGGCACTTGCTGTAGGCATAGGCGCTGAAGTCGTTGCCATACCGGTCCAGGTGATCCGGGGTGATGTTCAGCAGCACGCTGACGCGGGGCCGGAACGTGGCCACGTGGTCGAGCTGGAAGCTGGAGACCTCCAGCACCACCACGTCGCGGGGCGTCGTGTCGAGCACGTAGTCCGAGAACGGGAAGCCGATGTTGCCGGCCACGATCGTACGCCGCCCGGCTGTGCGAAAGACGTGGCCGAGCAGGCTGGTGGTGGTCGTCTTCCCGTTCGAACCGGTGATGGCCACGATCGGCGCCCGGCAGAACCAGGAGGCCACCTCGATCTCGGAGAAGACCGGCAACCCGCCTCGCAGCGCCTGCTGCACCAGGTTGATCGTCGAAGGCACCCCCGGGCTGATGACGATGAAGTCGGCCGCGAGCGCACGCGTCGTGTGCCCCCCGAATTCGTACGTCGCGCCGATGGCTTCCAGCGCCGCCTGCAACCCGGCCGGCGCCTCCCCCTGCTCGGTCAAAAAGACCCGCGCACCGGCTTTCACCAGCAACCGTGACACGGCCAGGCCGCTGCGGCCCCCGCCGATCACCGTCACCGCCTTCCCCTGAATTTCTTCCGGACGCATTGCCTGCAGGCCCCCCGGGCCGGTTAACGAATCCGCAGCACCAGCAACGTGGCGATGACCGTGACGATGGTGATGATCCAGAACCGCACCACGATCTTCGCCTCGTGCGTACCCTTTACCTCAAAATGATGGTGAAGCGGGGCCATGCGAAAGACGCGCCGGCCCACGCCGTACCGGCGTTTCGTGTACTTGAAGTAGCCCGTCTGCACGATCACCGAGATCGCCTCCAGGAAGAAGATGGCGCACAGCAACGGCAGCAGCAGCTCCTTCTTGATCATGAGCGTCAACGTGCCGACGGCCGCCCCGAGCGCCAGCGACCCGGTGTCGCCCATGAAGACCGTAGCCGGATAGCTGTTGAACCAGAGAAAGCCGAGGCAGGCCGCCGCCAGCGCCGCCCCGAAGACGGTCAGCTCGCCGGCCCCGGGCAGGAACATCTCGTTGAGAAAATCTGCAAAGACGGCGTTGCCGGCGATATAGCAGAGCACCGTCAGCCCGAGTGCCACGATGGCCGTCACACCGGCTGCCAGCCCGTCGAGCCCGTCGGTCAGGTTGACCGCGTTCGAGAGGGCCGTGATGATGAAGACGACCACGGGGATGTAGACGAGCCAGCCCAGATCCAGCCCGCCGTCGAAGAACCGCGCGAGGAAGTTGTAGTCGAGCGCCTCTTCCTTGACGAAGGGCAGGTAGGTGATGGTGTTGAAGCCGGCAAACTGCGGGTGGAAGTAGAGCACGGCGCCCACGAGCAGCCCCAGGCTCACCTGCCCGGTGAGCTTGATGCGAGCCGGCAACCCGCTCTTGTTTTGCCGGACAACCTTGATGTAATCGTCGGCAAAGCCGAAGGCCCCCATCCAGGCCGTCGCCGCCACGATGAGCCATACGTACACCTCGGCGAGGGCGCCCCAGAGCAGGGTGGCCCCCAGCACGGCCAGCAGGATGATGACGCCGCCCATCGTGGGGGTACCGCGCTTGTGCGAATGGTCGATGGCGCCGGCCTGCGGGCCCTCACGCACCCGTTCCCCCACCTGCTTCCGGCTCAGCCAGTTGATGATGCTTCGCCCCGCGAAAAGCGCAATGACGAGCGCCGTGATGGCGGCCAGCGCTGCCCGCACCGTGATGAACTGGAAGACCTGAAAGCCGGGTGGCTCGTAGGTGCGCTCCAGATATGTCAGCAGGTAATACAGCATCTAGAATGGTTGACAATGACCGACTTGCTCATTTGGAAACTTCAAACGCCGGCACCCTCCTCCCCCCACACCCATACACCCACACACCCACACACCATGTACCGCTATCCTCCTTCCCGGAGTCCCCGGTCGGCGAAGCTGCGCCGGGCCTCCTCGCGGTCGTCGAACGGAAGCTTTTCCGTTCCGATGATCTGGTACGTCTCATGCCCCTTGCCGGCGATGAGCACCACGTCGCCGGGGGCGGCGCGAGCGGCCGCCTGGCGGATGGCCTCACGCCGGTCCACGATCCACAGCGCCTCGGTGGGCCGGTCCATCCCCCGGCGGATGTCGTTCAGGATCTTCTCCGGGTCCTCGGTGCGCGGGTTGTCGCTCGTGACGATGACACGGTCGGCATACCGTTCGGCGATGGCCCCCATGAGACGGCGCTTGTCCGGGTCGCGGTCGCCCCCGCAACCGAAGACGCACCACAGCGTGGCCGCAGGTGACTTCGTGACGCGGATCGTCTTGAGCACGTTCTCGAGGGCGTCCGGTGTGTGGGCATAGTCGACGATGACGGTGGTACCGTCGGCGAAGCGGAGCTGCTCGAAGCGGCCGGGCACCGGCGGGGCCGTCGCCAGCGCGTCGAGCACCGCCGCGGGCGGCAGGCCCAGGGCACGCCCGGCCCCGTAGGCCGCCGCCAGGTTGTAGGCGTTGAACAGCCCGACCAGGCGAAACCGGCGCTCCTGGCCGTCGATGCGCAGGTGCAGCCCGCCGATGCGGTTCGCCAGCACTTCGAGGCGGAGGTCGGCCTCCGGCGACTGGCCGTAGGAGAGGACCTGCGCCGCCGTGCCGGCGACGATCCGCGCACCGGCCGGATCGTCCCGGTTGTAGAGCGCCGTCGCGTGGGCTCCGAGGCGGTCGAACAGTTTCTTCTTCGCGGCGAAATAGGCCTCAAAGGTGCGATGGTAGTCCAGATGATCCCGCGTGAGGTTGGTGAAGATCGCCACGTCGTAGTCGATGGCCCGGACGCGCTCCTGGTCGAGGGCGTGCGACGAGACCTCCATGACGCAGGCCGCGCAGCCGGCATCGACCATCCGGCGCAGCATCCGCTGCAGTTCGAGGGCGTCCGGGGTCGTGTGGGTGGCTTCCTGCCGGGTCCCCCCGAGGTCATAGGTCACGGTGCCGATCAGACCGGCCCGCAGGCCCTGCGCCGCCAGCACGTGGTGCACCAGGTAGGCGGTGGTCGTCTTGCCGTTGGTGCCGGTGATCCCGGTCATCTTCAGCGCCCGCGAGGGGTCGCCGAAGAAGGCGGCGGCCAGTTCGGCCAGGGCGGCCCGGCTGTCGTGCACCTGTAGCCAGGCGATGCCGGCGGCGCGTTGTTCACGGCGCGCATACGCCGCCACGTCCGCCGGCATCGCCTCGCATACGATGGCGATCGCTCCGTTTTGAACAGCCTTGTCAATGAACAGGTGACCGTCGGCCTTCTCCCCGCGCACGGCGACGAAGAGGCCTCCCGGCCCGACCTTGCGGCTGTCGTGGGCCAGGTGGTCAATGCGAATATTTTCCAGGCCTCCCCTTTTCTTCCGGAGCAGGCCGGCCTCGACGAGCCGCTCGTACAGTTTTCTCAGGGCGATCATCCTGTCTCCTTCCCCGGTGGTTCGGAAGCGCGGCGGGTCAGCGCCGGGCGGGCCGGCAGTGGAGCACGGCCCGTTTCGGCAGAGGGGCACCCGGACGCGGCGCCTGCCCGGCGACGAGGCCGTTCCCTTCGAGGCGGACTTCCACCCCGCGTGCGGTGAGCCAGAAGGTGGCCGCCCGGGCGCTGAGTCCCGTCAGGTCCGGCATGACGAGGGCCGTGTCCGGTGCCGCCAGGTCCAGCCGGACGCGGGCGTGCAGGGGGGCCGGCTCGCCCGGTGCAGGCCGCTGCCGCGCAACGGTCGCCCCGGCCGTTTCGGGCCGGTCCACCCGGTAGCCGTGCGCCTGCAACAGCCCCGCGGCCACGGCGGCGGGGCGGCCCGTCACGTCCGGCACGGGCCGTTCCGGGCGTTCCTCCGGATCGCCGGGTGATGCCGGCTGTGCCAGGGCCGCCAGCTTCGGGAACGTCCCCAGCCAGCGCCGGGCGATCCGCTGGAACACCGGAGCCGCCACCGACCCGCCGTAGATGCTCGTCTTCGGCTCGTCGAGCACGACGATCATGGCCACCGCCGGGTCCTCGGCCGGGAAGAAGCCGACGAATGAGGCGCGGTAGGCCCCGCGTTCGTACCCGCCGTCGCGGGCCTTGAGGGCCGTGCCCGTCTTGCCGGCGACGCGCAGCCCGGCCAGGCGCGCCTTCTCCCCCGTGCCATACTCGACGACGGCCTCGAAGGCCGGCAGCAGCTTGCGTGCCGTCGCCTGCCGGAAGGCCCTGCGGACCGAGTCCTGCCGGGCCACCCAGACGGTGCGCCCGGTCACGTCCCGCCGCTCGGCCACGACGTAGGGGCGAACGAGCAGCCCGCCGTTGGCCAGGGCGCTGTAGGCCGCCAGCACCTGCAGCGGCGTCGCATCGACCTCGTAGCCCCGGCTCATCGAGGTCAGCGTGGTACCGCTCCACGTGGCGGGCTTCTTCAGCAGGCCCGGCACTTCACCGGGCAGGTCGATCCACGTGTTCTGGCCGAAACCCAGGTTCCGCGCATACTGGTAGAAGACACCGGGATCGAGCCGCATCGCCACCTTGGCCATCCCCACGTTGCTCGAATGGGCGATCACACCGGCAAAGGTGAGGGTGCCAAAGGCGTGGGTATCTTTCAGCGTGCGCCCGTGGATGACCATCCAGCCGTCCCCCGTCTCGATAGAGTCTTCGAGGGCGACGACCCCCTGCTCGACGGCCGCGACGGCCGTGACGAGTTTGAAGGTCGAGCCCGGCTCCATGCGGTCGGTGATGGCCCGGTTGCGCTCGGCCTCCGCCGGTGCCGCGCCGCGCCGGTTCGGGTTGAACGACGGCACGTTGGCCATGGCCAGGATGGCGCCCGTATGGGGGTCCATCGCAATGGCCGTGCCCCACCGGGCACCATGCTCGGCCACGGCCCGGGCCAGTTCCTCTTCGAGGATCGTCTGCCGGACCAGGTCGATCGTGAGCACGAGCGTCTGGCCGTGCTGCGGCTCGACGAGGACGCCGTCCGGGACGGCCTTGAGCACCCCCCGGCGGTCCCGCCGCACGGCCCGCCGGCCGGGGGTTCCCCGGAGCTGGTCGTCGTACTGCAACTCGAGCCCGGCAAGGCCCCGCAGGTCCGGGTCGACGTAGCCGAGCACATGGGCGGCCGTCTCGCCGTACGTATACCGGCGCCCGAAGCGGGGATGGAGGATGAGCCCCGGCACCTCCCAGGTCTCGACCTCCTCTTTTTGCGTCTCCGAGAGGCCCCGGGCGAGCAGCACGTACTGCGGGCTGGTGCGCCGGCGCACCTGGCGACGCAGCGCCGCCTCGGGACGCCCCGTCAGCCTGGACAGTTTCTCAAAGAACAGGTCGGCGGCCCGGTCGAAGCCGGGCACCGTGGGGTCGAGTGCCAGGTCATAGCGTGCCGTATTGACGGCGAGCGTGCGCCCGGCACGGTCGAGGATGGCACCGCGCATGGCCGGGATCGTCACGAACGAGTCGGCCTGTCGCTTGCCCAGCGCCCGCAGCGCCTCGCCCTCGGCCAGGTAGATCCGGAGCACCTGTCCGGCCACGAGCAGCGGCAGCAGGCTGAGCAGCGTCAGCACCACGTACATCCGCACCAGTATTTGATCCCTCGGCTGCATGCGTCGTCTCCGGCCGGGCCGCCGTGCCCTGCCTGCGGGCCCGGGCCGCCTGCGGGTGGCGGTGGCACGTCATCGTTCGATGGTGATGGTTCCTCCGTACGTCACATCTTCGACCAGCCCCAGCCCGCGGGCTCGCTCGTAGATGCGCGCCGGGGAGGTCATCTGGTCGTATTCCCCCTTGAGGCGGTTGTATTTCAGATGAAGGTCCAGATTCTCGCGGCGGAGCCGCTGCACTTCGGTGAGCACCTCCTGCGAGGCGTGGACATGGCCCACATACAGCGTGACGGCCAGCGCCAGCACCAGGAGGAAAAGGGCAAAGCGCAGGGTCGAGACCGAGTCGAAGGCTGGCCGGCGCCCGGCCGCGGCCGCGGGCCCGTTGCCGCCGGCGAGGTCGTCCCAGGTGGGCAGCTTCAGGCGACGCGGTGTGCGCCGGGGCCCGGCCGGAGCGGCC
>NZ_CP076718.1:2215792-2446544 GCF_011682235.2 Rhodocaloribacter litoris
GGGCGGGGCCGCCGGCTTGCTCGCGGCCGGGCGCGCCCGCGTAAAGCGGGGCTTGCGCCGCCCGGCTCCGGTCTTCTTGGTTCTGGGAGTCGGCATGTTTCAAACGTCAGGTCAGGCGGCCAGGGAGGACCAGACCGGTTCGCCGTGCCGGACGGCCCGGCCGGTCGCGTCGAGCTTCAGCCCTTCGTCCCGGATCAGGGCAGCCAGCACCGGTGGCGGCAGCTCCCACTGCTGCGCTTCCCGCAGGAAGAGGGCTTCCAGGCTCGACCGGGACCGTCCCTCGAGCTCGTAGCCGAGCGAGGCGAGCCAGCGGCAGATGTCCGGGTCGGTGGTGAACATGGCGAAACGGGTTTGGGATGGATCAGGGGAAACCGGTGGGAGGGGCCTCGGGCCGGCGCTCGGCCAGGCGGAGGCGCGCACTCCGCGCCCGGGGGTTGGCGGCCCGCTCGGCGTCGCCGGGCAGAACCGGGTGACGCGTCAACTCCCGCCAGGGGGAAAGCAGGTTGCCGTAGAGGTCCCGGACCGGGCGCCCCTCCAGGTTGCCGTACCGGAGCATCCGCTTCACCCGCCGGTCTTCGAGCGAGTGGTAGCTGATGACGGCGAGGCGACCGCCGGGACGCAGCACCCGGGCCGCACCGGCCAGCAACCGTTCCAGGGCCTCCAGTTCGCCGTTGACGGCGATGCGGATGGCCTGGAAGACCCGGGCCAGGGTCTTCACCTCGTCCCGGGCCGGGGTGACGCGCCGCACGACGTCCGCCAGTGCCGTCGTCGTTGCCAGCGGCCGGGCCGCCACGATGGCCCGGGCGATATGCGCCGCCCGGGGCTCCTCGCCGTAGACCCGCAACACCCGGCGCAGCGCCTGCTCTTCCCAGGCGTTGACGACGTCGCTGGCCGTGTAGCCGGTGTGCGGGTTCATCCGCATGTCGAGCGGCCCCTCGGTCCGAAAGCTGAAGCCCCGTTCCGGCGTGTCGAACTGGTGCGAGGACACCCCCAGGTCCGCCAGCACGCCGTCCACGGGCCCCTGCCCGCCTTCGGCCAGCAGCGCTTCCAGCTCGGCGAAGTTGCCTTCGACGAGGTGCAGGCGCCCCCGCTCGATCTCGGCCGGCAGGCGCGCCCGGACGGCCGCCAGCGCCGCGGGATCCCGGTCGAGACCGATGACCCGCCCCCCGGGCGCAAGCACGTCGAGCAGGGCCGCCGTGTGCCCTCCGCCGCCGAGCGTGGCATCCACATACACCCCGTCCGGATCGGTCACGAGGCCCTCTACTACAGCCTTGCAAAGAACGGGCGCATGGTAGCCGGTGGCGTACCGCATCGGGTCCGCCGGCCCCCGTGCGTCGTCATGGTCTGGTTCAGCATGCATCTCATACCCCCATCACCTGCTCGGCCAGCGTCTCATACCGCTCGGCCTTGCTGTTGATGTAGGCGTCGAACAGCTCCGGATTCCAGATCTCGATATGATCGAGGGCGCCGATGATGAGCGCCTTGTCGGTGATCCGGGCATAGTCCATCAGGGTCTCCGGAATCCGGACGCGCCCCTGCCCGTCCAGCGTGACTTCCTCCGCCCACATGAGGATGATCCGCACGAAGTCACGCGACTCCCGCTGGTACAGGTTCAACTGCTCGAACTCATCCTCGATCGCCTCCCACTTGTCAAGCGGATACAGGAAGATGCACTGCTCGAAGCCACGGGTGATGGTGAAGGTGTTCTTGGCCTCCGGGTTCATGGCACTGCGCATCTTGGCCGGGATCGCGACGCGACCCTTGCTGTCGACCGAGTACGATGCCTGTCCTTTGAAGCGCGCCATGATCCCGCGGCCGGTCTTCCCTGCACCCACCGGCGTGGTTCAGAGCTGGGATTTTTCCCCACAATTCCCCACACCTCCCCCAAGGTACATCATGGATCCGAAAAGTCAAGGTTTTCGAGGCGTAAATAAGGATTTTTTCCCACAGAGACCCCCCGAACCCCTCCCTGCACACATCCCACACCCGCCCGAACATATCCACCAAAACAGAAAGGTGATATTATTTACACCTGTTCAAAATATGTCATACACATGTCTGAAATATGAAGTGAAAAAATATTCACCCCGCCGTATTTTGCCCCTGTCCTCCCCGCTGCACATATATCCGTCCTCCCTGTATGAAAGCCCGGCTCACGGAACGCCAGAACGAAACCTTCGAGTTCATCCGTGCCTACATGCGGCGGCACCGGAAGCCGCCGACCCTCCAGGAAATCGGCACGGCACTGGGCGTTCGCTCGGTCAACGCGGTCTCGAAGCTGGTGCGGGCCCTGGAGCAGAAAGGGTACCTGGAACGGGAGGCCCACGCCGCCCGGGGGCTCCGCCTGGTCGACATGGACGAGGACCCCTTCCGCCTGGACGACCCCGCGCCCAGCCTGCTCGTCGTCAGCCGCACCGCCAGCCATGCACCGGAGCGGTTACGCGAACGCCCGAGCGGCTTCCTCACGGTGGATCCCTACTTCCTGCGCGGCGTCCGGGAACCCGAGCACTGCCTCATCGCCCGCGCCGGGGACGACGGCATGAACGGCGACGGCATCCACAAGGGCGACTTTCTGATCGTCGAAGAGATGCGCTGGAAAGACCTGCGGAACGGCGAGGTGGCGGCCGTCCTCATCGAAGAAGCCCTCCACGCCCGCCGGTTCTTCTTCGCCAACGGACGGCTACACCTCCGCCCGGCCGACCGCAACTACACCGAGGAGACGTTTGCGCCGGACGACCCGCGCTGCCACGTCATCGGCCGCGTCATCGGGGTGATGCGGCGCCTCTGAACCCGGGCCCCTCAAACCTTCACGGAGGCGAGCTGGAGCACCTTCTCCCGGCGCGGGCGGCGGGGCGTCTTCACCATGTCCTTTTCCTTCGCGTACGCCACGCACGCCTCGACGAACGACAGGAAGAGCGGGTGGGGCCGCCCGACGACACTCTTGTACTCCGGGTGAAACTGCACCCCGATGAACCACCGCTTCTCCGGCAGCTCGATGATCTCGACCAGGTCGCGCGTCGGGTTGATCCCGGTGAAGTGCATGCCGTGCTCGAGCAGCTTGTAGCGGAGCACGTTGTTCAGCTCGTAGCGATGGCGGTGGCGCTCCTTTACATCGGCCACACCGTAGATGGCGCGGGCGCGCGAGCCGTCGATCACATAGCAGTCGTAGGCACCGAGCCGCATGGTGCCGCCCTTGTCGGCGATGCGTTTCTGCTCCTCCATCAGGTCGATGACCGGATAGGGCGTCTCCGGGTCGAACTCGGTCGAGTGGGCGTTTTCCCAGCGACAGACGTTGCGCGCAAACTCGATGACGGCGCACTGCATGCCCAGGCAGATGCCGAAGAAGGGCAGGTCGTTCTCCCGGGCGTAGCGGATGGCCCGGATCTTCCCCTCGATGCCGCGCTCGCCGAAGCCGGGTGCCACGAGCACCCCGGCCACGTCGCCCAGCACCTCGGCAACGTTCTCCTCGGTGAGGTCGTCCGAAAGGACGTACTTGACCTCCACCTGCACCTCGTGTTCGGCCCCGGCCAGCGTGAAGCTCTCGCTGATCGACTTGTAGGCATCCTGATGCGCGACGTACTTCCCGACGAGCGCGATGCGGACGGTTCCCTTCGGAGACTTGAGCCGGCGCAGAAACTCGATCCACCCCTCCATCCGGGGCTCGGTCAGCTCCCGGTCCGGTCCCAGGTCTTCGGCGATGCGGAGGCGTTCGATGACGATGTCGTCCAGGCCCTCCTCCTCCATCAGCAGCGGCACCTCGTAGATCGACTCGGCGTCGCGGGCGGTGATGACGGCGCGCGGCTCGACGTTACAGAAGAGCGCGATCTTGCGGCGGAGACCATCGTCGAGGGGACGATCGGCACGGCAGACGAGCACGTCCGGCTGAAGCCCGTAGGAAAGCAGCGTCTTGACCGAGTGCTGGGTGGGCTTGGTCTTCAGCTCGCCGGCGGCTTCGAGGAACGGCACCAGCGTCAGGTGTACGTTGAGCGTGTTGCGCACGCCGAGCTCGTAGCGGAGCTGCCGGATGGCTTCGAGGTAGGGCTGGCTCTCGATGTCACCCACGGTACCGCCGATCTCGGTGATGACCACGTCGTAGCGGCCCGTCTCGCCGAGTTTGAGCATCCAGGCCTTGATCTCGTCGATGATGTGGGGGACGACCTGCACGGTCTTGCCCAGGTAGGCCCCGGCCCGCTCCTTCGTGATGACCTCCAGATAGATCCGCCCGGTGGTGACGTTGTTGGCCTGGCTGGTGGGTTCCCCCAGAAACCGCTCGTAGTGGCCGAGGTCCAGGTCGGTTTCGGCCCCGTCGTCGGTGACGTACACCTCGCCGTGCTCGTACGGGTTCATCGTCCCGGGATCGACGTTGATGTACGGATCGAACTTCTGGATCGTCACCCGCAGGCCCCGGGCCTCGAGCAACCGCCCGAGCGAGGCACAGATGATCCCTTTCCCCAGCGAAGACGTGACGCCGCCGGTCACGAAGATGTACTTGGTCTGCACGGTCCCTACCGGTTTGTGTGAAAGCGAAGACCGCCGGATCCGTCTCGCCGCGACGGGGCGATTCCCACAGGCGGTGGGCACGAAAAACGTTCAGAGGTGCCCGCCTAAAATACGGCATTCCCGGATTGTATGGAAGGAACCGCGTGAAGGTTCACCGGACGGACCGTGAAAGTTTGCCGGAAAGCCCGTCTAGGCGGACGCCGCCGGCTTCCGGGCGAGGACGAGCAGCCCCGTGCCGGCCGCGTGCTCGCCGCGCAGGTCGAGGGCATGCAGGAGCATCCCCAGCGGCAACACGGGCAGGTAATAGAGGGGCAGCACCAGCGCAAAGAGCCAGCTTTTCCCGAGCAACAGCATCGGGTACTTGATCATCAGGCGCCAGGCCAGCGCCCCGGGCGGGCCGTACGTGTAGCGGGCGCGCACCGGCTCCAGCCCGGCTTCGCGCAACTTGGCGGCGAGCTCGTCGCGGTTGTAGCCGTCGCGGACGTGCTCCTCGATGAAGCCTTCTTCGCCGGCCGCGTGGACGTCAGAGCCGCCCAGGTCCGAGGGGGTGTTGATGAGCACGTGCCCGCCCGGCCGGAGTACCCGGGCGAAATGGCGGAAGACGGCGCGGTCGTCCTCGATGTGCTCCATCACATCCACCGAGAGGATGAGGTCGAAGGGCCCCTCGGCCTTCAGATCGGTGAGGTCCTCGCAGGCCAGCGTCACCCGGTCGGCACAGGGCGTTCGCGCGAAGAAGCGCCGGGCGTTTTCGAGGTAGTCGTGCTTGACGTCGACGGCCAGGACGCGGGCGTTGGGAAAGGTGCGGGCGATGAAATAGGCATACTGCCCGAAGCCGGTCCCGGCGTCGAGCACGTCGAGGCGGCGCGACGACGGGTAGGCCCCGAGCAACCGCTTCACCTCACGGCGCACGTACCACGACCGCAGGAAGAAGAGGTCGAGGAGACGGTAGAAGAGCTTCTGAAGCAGCGGCCGGCGGCTGAAGAACGCACCGAGCCGGTCCTTGACGGGATCGTATCGCATGGCCGGAAGATACGCCGGAACCGTCAAAACAACACCGGATCAGCGCGGGTAGGTGTCCAGGAGGGCCGCTGCCTGTGCGGCCTCCTCCGGCCGGTGGAGATCGAAGCAGCGGGCGGCGGGAAAACGACAGCCGTAGAGCCCGCTCCCGACCCGGCGGGACAGCACCCGCTCGACGGAAACCGTCTCGCCCGCCGGCAGGGTATCCAGAAAAGACGGCGCACACACGGCCACACCGGCGTACACCCAGGCCGCCTCCGCCGCCGGCGTGGCGTCGCGGAGTGCCGTCACCACGCCCTTTTCTCCCGTCTCCACGATGAGGAAACGCCCGGGCCGCGACGCCCGGACCAGCGCCAGCGTGACCGGGGCTTTCCGGAGAACATGGAACGCGACGAGCCAGTCCGGATCTCCCGTGAAAAACGTATCGCCCCGCCACACGATGAGCGGGGTACGGCGGGCGACCACCCGGACCGCCGCCCCAAGCGCCGCCGTCCCGTCTTCCGGCACGGCGTGCACCCCGCCGCTGTTCCAGCCGGGATGCCCTTCCGGAACACCGGCCAGCACGATCTCGGCGAACCCCCGTACCTGCAGGTAGTGCACGAGAGCGCCCGTCAGGGGCGTCCCTCCTGCGCACAGGACGACGACCGGCAGCTTCTCGCGCGGACGGGTTTCGTTCATGCCGCCTCGATGCGGGGACCTATCCCCTGTCGTACCAGCAAACCTTTCTCCCAGGCACTACGCACCCCGCCGGACGTTCCGCCTGATCGCCGTTCAACGTCCGGCGCCCGGCGAAATCAGCGCTTCGAGGGCTTCGAGGAGGGGCGTCCAGCCATATCTCTGCTTCTCGGTTCGGACACCCGCGACCAGCCGTTCGGACAGGTTCTCCCGGAAGAAGCGCAGGATCGCGCCGGCGAGGGCCCGCGGGTCGCCGGGCGGCACCACCAGGCCGGCCCGCCCGTGCGGCACCACCTCGGCCAGCCCGCCCACGTCGGTGACCACGACCGGCCGTTCGAAGTGGTAGGCGATCTGCACCACCCCGCTCTGCGTGGCAGAAACGTAGGGCTGCACCACCAGATCGGCCGCGGAGAAATAGGTCGCCACGGCGTCGTCCGGTATGTATTCGGCGTGCATCACCACACGGGTCTCGAGGCCGTGGGCGGCGATCTGCTCGCGGTACGGCGCCTCGTCCTCGTAGAACTCGCCGGCCACGACGAGCCGCACGTCGGGCAGCGTGCGGAGGACGTGGGGCAGGGCGTCGAGGAGAACGTGGAGCCCCTTGTACCGGCGCACGAAGCCGAAGAAGAGCACTACCGGCGCCTCGAGCGGAAGACCCAGCGCGGCCCGCGCCGCCGCCTTCGGCACGGGGGAGCCGAACCGGTCATAGACGGGGTGCACCACCTGCCGCACCGGCCCGCGCACCCCGAGAACGGCCAGGTCGCGCGTCACGGCATCGGAGAGGGTGACGTACCCGGCACAGGCCCGGAGGGCATAGCGGCCCAGCACCCGATCCCCCGGCCGTCGCTCGTGCGGCAGGGCGTTGTGCACGACCGCGACCGAAGGGATACCCCGCCGGCGCAGATACCGGACCACGGTGCCGAAAGCCGGGGCGAAGAACGGCATCCAGTACGCCAGCAGGACGGCGGCGGGACGGCGACGGGCGATGTACCGGGCCGTACGAAGCCAGCTCACCGGGTTGACGCTGTCCAGCAGCCGCACGGCCGGCACCGGGTCGGCCGGCCGTGCGGCCTCATACTGCGTCTTACCCGGAAAGAGCACCCGGGGATACTGGCGGGAGAACGTGACCGCCTCGACCGTGTGCCCGCGCGCCCGCAGCCCCCGGTACATCGCCTCCGTGAAGTGCGCGATGCCCCCCCGGAACGGATACACCGGCCCCAGTAACACGAGTCGTTTCCCGGCGGCCGTCGCCATCAGACCGCTTCCGCCTGTTCGTCCGGCAACAGGGCTTCCCGAATCTGGTAGGCCTCGGTGCGCTCCATGCGCGGGCGAACCAGTATTTCACCGATGAGCCCGGTCGTAAACATCTGCACGCCGACGAGGATGAGCAACACCCCGAGCAGCAACAGCGGCCGGTCGCCGATGTAGTTGCCGAAGATGAGCTTGTCGAGGGTGATCCAGAGGCTGACGAGGAACCCCCCGATGAAGGCCAGCGTGCCGAGCGTGCCGAAGAAATGCATCGGACGGGCGGCAAAGCGCGTCATGAACAGCACCGTGAGCAGGTCCAGAAAGCCCCGGATGAAGCGCTCGAGACCGAACTTCGTCCGCCCGTATTGCCGCGGATGATGGGCAACCGGCTTCTCGGTGATACGGTCGAAGCCCTCCCACTTCGCCAGGACCGGGATGTACCGGTGCAGTTCGCCGTAGATCCGCACGCTCTTGACCACCTCACGGCGGTAGGCCTTCAGCCCGCAGTTGAAGTCGTGGAGCGGGATGCCGGAGATAATGCGGGTGATGAAGTTGAAGAACCGGCTGGGGATGGTCTTGCTGAGCGGATCGCGCCGTTTTTTCTTCCAGCCGCTGACGAGGTCGTGCCCGCTTTCGAGGAGCTCGATCAGGGCCGGGATCTCCTCGGGATCGTCCTGCAGGTCGGCATCCAGCGTGACGACGTAGCGCCCGCGGGCCCGTTCGAAGCCGACGGCCAGCGCGGCCGACTTGCCGTAATTGCGCCGGAAGCGCAGCCCCAGGAAGCGGGGGTCGTCCTCATGCAGGCGTTCGATGACCTCCCACGAGCCGTCGGTCGAGCCGTCGTCGACGAGCCACACTTCGAAACGGTACCCGGCCCGCCCGCACACGTCCCGGAGGCGGCGGGCCAGCTCGGGCAGAGAAGCCGCCTCGTCCAGGACGGGGACGATGATGCTCAGTTCGGGGTTCTCCATGCGGCGGAAGGGCAGGCGGCGGACGATCCGGCGGGGCGCCCCCGCCTGCGGCTCAGGCGTCGATGGTGGCGTACTTGGCGTTGCGCTCGATGAACTTGCGGCGCGGCTCGACGGCGTCCCCCATGAGGGTGGAGAAGATCCGGTCGGCGGCCGCGGCGTCCTCGATCGTCACCTGCTGGAGCACGCGCGTCTCGGGGTCCATCGTCGTCTCCCAGAGCTGCTCCGGATTCATCTCCCCGAGACCCTTGTAGCGCTGGACGACGACCTTGCCGCGCCCCGCCTCGTTCATCTCGCGGACGATGGCCTGCATTTCCTCGTCGGTCCATGCATAGCGCTCGTCCTTGCCCTGCTTGACCTTGTAGAGCGGCGGCAGCGCCACATAGATGTGGCCCTGCTCCACGAGCGGGCGGAGCTGCCGGTAGAAGAACGTCAGCAGAAGCGTGCGAATGTGGGCCCCGTCCACGTCGGCATCCGTGTTGTGGCAGCAGAGGCCGCCGATGCCGGCGACGAAGTTTTCGTCCGCCTCCACGGAGAAGTCGTACACCTGCCCGTTGGTGGCTTCGACTTCGGTGATGGCCCGGATGGGCACCGCGATCAGATCGCCGCCGATCGGCTCGAACGAGCGGTTGACCGAAGGGTGGGGGCTGTCCAGCCGCGCTTCGATGGCGTCGCTGCCCGGCAAGCCGGCCCAGACCGGCTGCAGGCGTTCGAGATCCTCGCGGGCCGTCACCGTCACGGACCAGCACCGATGCCGGGTCTGGCACGGAGCGCCCCGGATCTCACGGACCACCCCGTCGGGATCCCGGCTCGAGAGGGACGCCACGACCCCCAGCGACGAGAGCAGGTACATCAGGCCGCTGGCCAGATCGCGGGAGACCGTGGAGAACGAGAGGCGCCCGCCCGTCACCGTCCCGTCGCCGAGAAGGTAGCCCCGCAGGAACGCCCTGCGCAACGGCTCGGACACGTTGAACACGAGATCGGGAATGGTTTTGGTCGCGGCGGTGGCGCCATCGAACCCGAAGACGTGTTGCCAGACGAGGGCCACCACACGGTTGACCAGCTTCATCTCTCCGGCACGTCCGTTGGGTTCGTACACGCGGGGGGGAAGCCCGAAGACCCGTTCGAGCGCCTGGCGCATCTCCGGCAGCACCTGCCGGTTCCGCTTACCGATGGTCCAGCGCACTCCGCCGCGCTCCGAGCAGGACCCTTCGGCCAGGTAGAAGCCGAGCAGGGTCATGAGGTCGGGCGTAACGGGGAGATAGCGGGGGATACCGTGCGTCTGGTAGTGTACGGGCGTCAGCATCACGTCGTCGCGCCCGTCGAACCAGTCCAGGTCGGAGGCATCGAGGTCGGCGAGGCACACGTAGGGCCGCACCCGGTTGGCCGGCGCGCCCCGGTACTGTTCGTCCCAGGTGCGGTCCAGCCGGCTCGGTCCCACCTCCACCTCCTCCATCACCGTCTCCACGTCGGCGCCGATCGCCGTGAGGTAGGCCTGCCAGTGGTCGAGCTGCGGGCGCGAGGTGCCGCGCTCCCAGGCGTAGAACGTCGCGGGCTGGCGGATGCCGATGGCTTCACAGAGATCCCGGTTCGTCCGCCCGGAAGCGCGCCGCAGGGCGGCCGTCCGGTGGCCCACCGCCTCGGGGACGCTCACCCGCGGGGCCGTCATGGCCGGCCGGTCTTCATACTCGGCCCGTACGCGTGCCCGGTACCATGCCTCAACGCCGGCGCCGCGCACCCATACCTGGCGAGCCGCCTCCGGCACCGCGTGCAGAAGCCGCAACAGGTCGAGGGCCTCCGGGGCCTGTGCCGGGAGCGCCAGCCGGCGCGGAGCCACCACCCGATCCCCGACGCGCAGGGCGTCGCCGCGCTTGAGCCGCACCGCGCCGTCCTCGTAGACGAACACGCTGTGGCTGGCCGTCACCCGCACGGAGCGCCCGTAGGCCGTCTCGACCTGAAAGAGCGGCTCGTCCACCGGGTGCCGGATCACGCTTTTGATGGGCCGGAAGCGCACCTCATGGGTGTCCACGTCGAAGCACAGGACGTCCCCCAGATCCTCGCCGGAGCGCTTGTCGTAACCGTCGCCCGCCGGGCCGGGCAGCGCCTCATCGATGAACGCGCCAATCTTGACCATGCGCACGCCCTGTGGGCCGCGCACGAAGACGTGTTCTTCGGCGTCCACGCTCATCAGGATGATCTTGTGGTAACGCAGGCCGGCGAGGTCGAAGTCTTCGGACGTAGTGGCCAGCCCGGTGCCGAGCGCCGTGACGATGTTTTTGATCTCCTCGTTGGCCAGCACCTTGTCCAGCCGGGCTTTTTCGACGTTGAGGATCTTGCCGCGCAGCGGGAGGATGGCCTGGAAATGCCGGTCGCGGGCCTGTTTGGCCGAGCCCCCGGCGGAATCCCCCTCCACCAGATAAAGCTCGCACACGGCCGGATCCCGGGAGGCGCAGTCGGCCAGCTTGCCGGGCAGGCCGCCGCTGCCGAAGGCACTCTTGCGCTGGACGAGCTCGCGGGCCTTCCGGGCGGCGGCGCGGGCCTGGGCCGCCAGCACCACCTTGTCGATGATCTTCTTCGCCTCCCGGGGATGATCTTCCAGCCAGATCTTCAGCTTCTCGCTCACGAGCGACTCGACGGCACCCTGCACCTCGGAGTTGCCGAGCTTGGTCTTCGTCTGCCCCTCGAACTGCGGCTCGGCCACCTTGACCGAGAGCACGGCCGTGAGCCCCTCGCGAAAGTCGTCGCCGGAGAGCTCGAACTTGACGTTCTTGAGCAGGTTGTTCTGCTCGGCGTACGTCTTGAGCGTGCGGGTGAGGGCCCGCCGGAAGCCCGAGATGTGCGTCCCCCCCTCGTGCGTGTTGATGTTGTTGACGAAGGAAAGCACGTTCTCGGTGTAGCCGGCATTGTACCGCATCGCCAGCTCGACGGGCACCTCGGCCTCCTCGTCGGCGATATAGATGGTTTCTTCGATGATGGGGGTGCGCGTCTCGTCGAGGTAGTCGACGAACTCGACGATACCGCCTTCGAAGTGGTACTCTTCGCGCCGGAGGTTCTCGTCTTCTTCGCGCCGGTCTTCGATGGCGATGTAGACGTTTCGGTTCAGATAGGCGAGCTCGCGCAGGCGTTCGGCCAGGGTGTCGAACCGGAACTCGGTGGTCTGGAAGATGGAGCCGTCGGGCCAGAACTGCACCTCGGTGCCCGTCTCCTCGCCGGGCTCGAGCGGGCGGATCTGCTCGACCTCGGTGATGGGATGCCCTTTCTGATAGCGCTGCCGCCACACGTAGCCGTCCCGCTTCACCGTGGCGATGAGTTCGGTGGAGAGGGCGTTGACGCACGAGACGCCGACACCGTGCAACCCGCCGGAGACCTTGTAGGTGTTCTTGTCGAACTTGCCGCCGGCGTGCAGGGTGGTCATGACGACCTCCAGGGCCGAGCGCCCTTCGGAGGGGTGGATGTCGACCGGGATCCCGCGCCCGTTGTCCCGCACGGTGACCGAGCCGTCCTCGTTGATGATGACCTCGATGCGGTTGCAGTAGCCGGCCAGGGCCTCGTCGATGGCGTTGTCGACGACTTCATAGACGAGGTGGTGCAGGCCCCGGATGCCCACATCGCCGATGTACATGGCCGGGCGTTTTCGCACCGCCTCCAGACCCTCCAACACCTGGATGCTCTGGGCACTATAGCCGTTGGTTCGCGCTTCGGATTGGCTCATAAAACGTTGCGTGATAGACAGGGGAATCGGTTCGACGGCGACGACGCTTTCCGGAGACGCGCCCTGCCGCAAGCCGATCTGGAACGCGCCAGAGGGGCCTCGTGTTCTTGGAAGAAGGGCTTTTTTGCGGGCGGCTCCGCGGCGTCACCCGCGCTCGGCGAGTTCGGCGCGCAACCGGGCCGTAAAGCGGAAGGCTTCGGGCAGGAAACCTGCCAGGGTGTCTTCGAACGGCGTGCCCGCCTCGAGCAGGGCCTCCGCCGACCGCTGCAGCACCCGGGCCCGCTCCACGAGTGTCTCGGACACGGCGGGGTACAGGCTCATCAGGCGCTGGTGCACGAGATGGAGGAGCCGGGCAAGCCGGCGCAGGGCCATCAGGTCCTCGAAACGGCGCACGAGCCCGGGCAGGCGGGGTTCGTCGGGGGCCGGCAGGCAGGCGAGGCGTCCCTGGAGTTGCAGAAGGATCGCATCCACCCCGCGGGCGGCATCCCACAGAAAAGGGCGGACGATCCCCGCCGCTTCCTGGGCCGCCGGATCTCGCCCGGCCCGCCGCTCGATCATGTCTTTCCAGACCTCGGCCGCCGTCGAAAAAGAAGCCAGGAGCACCATCGTTCTCAAGACGGCTGCATCGGCCGGAGACCGGTCTTCGGCGTCCATAGGCATACGGATCGTTCCCGGGGAAAGCGGTTGCCCTGCCGGCCGGATACCGCCGCACGGGCCGGCCATGTCAGACTTCCAGGTAGCGCATGAACTCCTGGATGCGGTAGAGGAAGTCCTCGTCGTCCTCGTCTTCGCCGAAGCTGGCCACGACGTGATAGCCCTGGTGCTCGAGCATGTGCCGGACCCGCGCGGCATCGGTGACGTTGAGCTTGACCGTCACCCGTCGCTTGCCGTCCGGATGGGCATTGGCCGGCTCCGTGGAGATGGACAGCACCCGGACGTCGTTCTGTTCGATCGTGTAGATGAGCTTCGAGAGGGCATAGTCCCGCGGCTCGATCTCGAGCGAGAGGATGGCCCCGGTCTCGTTGGTGGACAGCATCCGGGCGAACTGTTCGAAGAGGTCATGCCGCTGGACGAGCCCGACGTACCGGCCGGTGGCATCGGCCACCGGGAGGGCCGTCATGTCGTGCTCGATCATGAGCTTCGTGGCGTCGAAAATGTGGGTATCCGGGCGGGCCGCGACGGGCTCCGGCCCCATCATGGTGCCCAGCCGGACGTCGGGCCCGGCCGTCTCGAGAAGCTGATCTTCCGAAACCACACCAAGCAGCTTCCGCTCGTCATCGACCACGGGCAGATGACGTACCCGAAACTCCATCAGCAACCCCAGCGCAAACTCGACCGTGTCGGTCGGTTTCAGCGGCGGCGTCGCCTGGCTTATGAGATCAGCAATGTTCATGTTAGCAAGAGCAGGCAGGCATGTCGGCTCGTCAAAGTGGATGCATTGCTTTGCAGCCTCGGACTACCCTTTGTTTCATCAAGCATCGTGCCGTTTCTCGGAAGGGCTTCTGGGAGCGCCCGTCCACGGCATGCGCTCACCGGGATTTACAAAATGCATCGGCCAAGCGCAAGCACTTCTAAATGCCCCTGTCCCGAAAGGGGAAAATTTACAATCGGGAGGCGGCCCGGTGCGTGCCCGCCGGGAGGCCGGCGCCCTGCACGGCCGCTTCGGGCAGCGGGCGCAGGCCGGCGTAGGCCTCCAGCGCCGGCTTCAGATCGAGAAAAACGCGGGGGCTGGCGCGCAAATGGAGCCGGGCGACGGGCAGCACCTCCCTGCCGTCCTGTGCATACAGGTAGGCCTCGGACACCACGTCGGCGACCTGCCGGAGGTGGGCCAGCGTACGGGCTTCGGCCACCGGCACGTAGACCACCCGTTCGACGTAGTCGCGCTCGATCAACGCGAGCAGCTTCTGTTTGAGTTCCCCGAGCCCGATGCCCCGCAGCGCCGACACGAAGGCGCTCTCCGGGTATTCCTCGCGAAGGGCGCCGAGCAGGCCGTGCTCCCGGAGTGCGTCTATCTTATTGAACACCAGCAGCGCCGGTTTCTCATGCGCCCCCAGCTCCTTCAGGGTTGCCTGGACGACGCGGATCTGATCCTCGAAGCGCGGGTGGGTGGCATCGACGAGGTGCAACAGCACATCGCTCTCGCGCACTTCGTCGAGTGTGCTCTTGAAGCTTTCGATGAGCCGGTGGGGGAGTTTGCGGATGAAGCCCACCGTGTCGGAGAGGAGCACCTGTTTGTTCGGCGCCAGGGCCACCAGGCGCGTGGTGGCGTCGAGTGTGGCAAAGAGACGGTTCTCGGCCAGCACGCCGGCATCGGCCAGGGCATTCATCAGCGTGGACTTACCGGCATTGGTATAGCCCACGAGGGAGACGCGGGTGAAGGCCTCGCGGCGCTGGCGCTGGGTGGTCCGCTGCCGGTCGATCTCTTCGAGGCGGCGTCGGAGCGTGGCCATGCGATAGCCGATGAGGCGGCGGTCCGTCTCAATCTGCGTCTCACCCGGCCCCTTCGTGCCGATGCCCCCTTTCTGCCGGGAGAGGTGCGTCCACTGCCGGGTCAGTCGCGTGCGGAGGTAATCGAGCTGGGCCAGCTCCACCTGCGTCTTGGCCACGGCCGTCTGGGCACGGCTGGCAAAGATGTCGAGGATGAGGGCCGTGCGGTCGACGAGCTTGCACTGGAGGGCCCGCTCCAGGTTGCGGATCTGCACGGGCGAGAGGTCGTCGTCGAAGATGACCAGGTCGGTGCCCCGCTCGGCGACGAGGCGCCGCAGGACTTCGACCTTGCCCTTGCCCACATACGTGGCCGCGTTGATGCGGCTGAGCGACTGGGTGACGCGGTCGGTGACGTAGGCCCCGGCCGTATCGGCCAGCAGCTCGAGTTCGTCCAGCGAGTCCTCGGTCTCCCACCGGCTCTCCCCGGGTTTGATCACCCCCACGAGGATGGCGGACTCGCGCGTACGTTGCTGGGTTGAATACAATACTGCACCTGTTTGGTGAAACATCACACATGGCCCGGCCGCGGCTGCCGGGCCTAGCCTTCGAGGGCCTTCTTGCCGTAGGCCTGCTGTACACGGTACTCGATCCGGGCGTCGATCTTGGCCCGAACGATCCGGCGGAAGGCTTCCTGATGCGCATCCGGCACCGGCACCTCGAGCCGGCCGCGGCGCCCCCGTTCATCCACGTACAGGAAGACGAAGCAGCGCTTACCCCGGTCCTCCGCCTCGAAATAGTCGGCAATCTGGACCCAGGCGACGGCCCGGCGCGCCCGGCCAACCCCGCCGATCAGGCCGGCCTCGGTTACGAGAAAAGTCGATGCAAAGAAGACCCCCGTGAACCAGAAGATCCCTCCCACCAGATAGCCCGCAAAGATGCCGGGAGCGATGACGTGCCCCGTCAGGTCCGTATAGACCATGCTGCCGCCGACGAACGCCATGAAGCCGAGCGGCCACAGCGGCAGGCCCCAAAAACGCCCCGTGCGCCAGGCGAGCAGAACATGACGCACCCGGAGCCGGCTCATCACGTTGATGAGCATCAGCATCGACGTCACGCCGATGAAGCCGCAGAGAAGCAAGATGTGGAGGGTGGCAAACACGGCAGGGATTCCGCGTTTTGCGAAAGACGAAGACCCCGGAGGGCCGTCGTGGCACGGGAGAGACCCGTTCGGGTCAGGCCGGCACGGACTCGGGCCGCCATTGCCGCGCCACAAACATCTCGGCGACCAAAAATACCAACGCGAGCAGCAGGAAGACGTTCCAGAGTTCGACGCCGGTCCGCCCGGCCACGAGGGCTTCGGCGACGGCCTCCCGCCCGCCGGGCACGGCCAGTACCTGCACCCGGGTTCCGGTGTGCTCGGACAGCCGGGCGGCGGCCTCGCCGGGCGGCAGCCGTTGCAGGTCGGACTCCCGCGGGTCCAGGTTGAACGCCACGCGGCGCACCAGGGCCTCGCCGGCCCGGATGTCGTAGATACCCGGCTGGCGCACCGTGGCGTCGAGTTGCAGCAGGACGGCCCCGAAAAGGTTGCGTTGCTCGGGTGTGAACTCCTGCCCGTCTGGGCCCACGAGCCGCAACGCCACGTCTTCGGGTGCTCCGGCCAGCCGCAACGTACCCGGCCGGCCGACGGTCAGTTGCCCCGCGCCGGTGGTTTCCCCCGCCGAGAGATAATACATCGAACGGTAGAGCAGGGGAATGAACAGGCCACGCACCGGCAGGTCACTCCAGCGCGGATCCGGCGCGACGCCCAGCAGAAACGCCGCGCCCCGGCCGTGCCGCAGCTCCTGGAGAAACGGTACGCCGCTGGAAAGCCGGATGAGGGTCTGCTCGGTGGCGCTGCCGGGCACATAGTCCATCACGAAGTAAAACTCCGGGCTCTCGACCCGTCGCTCGCGGCGGAGGGCGGCCGGCTCGAAGACGCCCTCGAAAAGCGGATGCTCGAGGTCCACGCGGTCGAAGGTGGCCACGGGACGTCCGGGGCCGAGCTCGCCGCTGAAGCCGGTGAACCGGCCGCCGCCGAGACCGGCCAGCAGGGCGTTGTAGTCTTCGGCCCGGGCGCTGGCCCCCGGGAAGATCATCAGCCCGCCGCCGGCCTCGACGTACCGCACCAGCGCGGCGACCTCACCGCTCGAAAGGGTCCGGGGCCCGACCAGGATGACGGCATCGTAGACCCCGAGGCCGGTGGCGGCCAGAGCGCTCTCCGGAATGACCTCGGTCTGGAACGCCAGGCGTCCCGGTGCCAGCTCCGGTGAAAGCGCCAGCTCGATGTAGTCGGTCCGTTGCTCTTCGCCGCGTACGAGGAGCAGCCGCCGCCGTGCCGGCACGTGCAGCGTGAAGTGGCGGGCGTTGTCGTACTCGAAGGCGTCGTCCTCGATCTGCACGAGCCCGGCCAGCCAGCCGCGTTGCTGGGGGGTTACGGTGAAGGCGACGTCCGTGGCCGCGCCGGGTTCGAGGTCGACGGCCGCCTGCGCCACCCGCTCGCCTTCGAGGAAAACGCTGGCCACGTAGTCTTCGAGGCGCGACGTGCCGTAGTTGACCAGCGTGGCTTCGAGACGCACCGGCTGCCCGGCCTCCACGATACGGCTGACGACACGGACCTCCGTCACGGCGACGTTGGGATAGGCACGGGTGCCGACCGGCAGCAGGGCCACCCGGATCTCGGCCGGCCGCGTGACGCGGCCATCTGGCACCTCCGTCCCGGCCGAGTCGCCCAGCGTCGTCCGCTGTAAATCCGACAGAAGGTAGATCTCCCTGTTGAGCTGGGGCGCTCCGGCGAGGAGCCGGGCCGCGCGGTCCAGGGTGTGTGCCAGCGTGGCCGCGCCCGGATGCACCTCCACGCCGGCCAGTGCATCGAGGGCCGGCCCGGGATGCTGGTAGGCCACCGGGTCGGCCGGCGATGACTCCGCCGTCATCAGCAGCGTCACCTCGTCGCCGGGCGCCATTTGCTCGATGATACCGGCCGCCAGCGCCCGGGCCTGATCGAGGTAGCTGCCCTGCTCATCCCGCAGCGCCATCGAGAGCGAGTTGTCCAGCACGATGACCTGCGCCGTGGCGGCCCGCCCGCCGACCGTCCCCGCCAGGTCGCCCGTCAGCGTGGGACGGGCAAAGGCCAGCACGAGCGACGCAATGGCCAGCGTCCGCAGGGCCAGCAGCAACCACTGTTTGATCCGCACCCGCTGCATCGTCGTCTGCTGCAGCTCCTTCAGAAAGGCGAGTGAGCTGAAATCCACCCGCTTCGGACGGCGAAAGTTGAACAGGTGGATGATCAGCGGGATCGCCGCCGCTACCAGGCCGATCAAGAGCAGCGGGTTGAGGAACGTCATGGCACAGCACGAAGAAAAGGGGACGCCCGGAACCGGGCGGGATGCGGCATCTGCACACCGCGACGTGCTACTTGAGCGGGCCGCCGGCTGTTCCACGACCGTCCCTTGCCCGCATCCGCGTCCGGAACCGGCCCTCCCTCAGACGCGGGCCGGGAACGGCATCTTGCGCCCGCCGGGACGGACGTATCCGCCGATCATGGCGCTGGCATCATCGACACTGATGAAGACCTCCGGGTCGGCCTCCTGCAACCGCTGAATCACGGCGGCCGTCTCCCGGGCAGGCACCATGACGATGAGAATCTCGACGTTGCTGTCCCGTCCCCGCCCGGTCACCTCGGTGACGGCATACCCTGCGGCGCGCAGCCGTTCGGCGGCTTCCCGCCAGGCCGGAGGGCGGCCATCGACGCCCGGCCTGTCCCGAAAGATGGCCCGGATCACTTGCTGGCGCGGCACCAGGTGCTCCGCCAGCCAGACGCCCACGTAGTTCCCGGCCGCAAACCCGGCCGCATAACCGACCAGGTGGACCCACGAGTCGAGGTGTTCCAGCGCCTGGGCCACGGCCACCACCCAGACGAGCACCTCGAAGAACCCGATCAGGGCTGCGAGTCCACGACGCCCCCGTACGGCGACGATCATCCGGAACACCGCCAGGGAAACGTCGATGACCCGGAGGCAGAAGATCAGCAGGGCTCCTATCGGCGCAGCAAAGAGAGCATCCATGACGCGTTGACGGGAACTACGAAGCGATGCCGCTTCGACCCTGGCACGGGGCGCCGGTTCTGGCGACACCGTAGATTTTGCGCGAAGTCGGTCCGGGTCGAAGACGCCGGCGGGGCTATCGCACGAGCACCAGGCGCCGCGTCGCCACCGGGGTTCCGTCCACCACCAGCCGGTAGAGGTAGACGCCGCCGGGCAGCGGGCGTCCCGTCTCGTCGTGCCCGTCCCAGAGCACGGCATGCGGGCCGGGCCCCGGCCGCGACGAGACCAGCGTGCGCACCACCCGCCCGAGCAGATCGTAGACGGCCAGCTGCACCCGCCCCGGGCGATCCAGCGTGAACGGAATGGTCGTCTCCCCCCGAAACGGGTTCGGATAGCCGGCGCCCAGGTGCAGGGTTTGGCCGGGCAACGCCTCCCGCGCGGACGACATCACGGGCACGAAACGGTAGATCCGGCCATCGAAAGCACAGAGGTAGAGTTCTCCCTGCTCGTCCAGGCCGAAGGAGGCAATGCCAAGCGAGGTATCGAGCAGTTGCTCGCTGGTGGCCCGCGTGCCGTCGTAGGTGAGCGCCCATACCCGCCCGGAGATGAAGTCGGCGTAGACGTACTTGCCGGCGAGTTCCGGCACGGCGGCACCGCGGTAGACGTAGCCCCCGGTGATCGAAGCCCCGAGGCTGTGATCGTATTCCCAGACGGGCGGGATCAACCCCGTGTCGTCGCATCCGGAGGGGGGATTGAAGCAATGGGTGCCTTCCATCACGTTCCACCCGTAGTTGCCGCCTTTCTCCACGAGGTCGACCTCTTCCCAGGCGTTCTGCCCGACGTCGGCCAGCCAGAGCCGCCCGGTCGCCGGGTCGAAGCTGAAGCGCCAGGGATTGCGGAAGCCGTAGGCATAGAGCTCCTCCCGGAAGCCGGCCTGCCCCACGAAGGGGTTGTCGTCCGGGATGCCGTAGTTGCGTTCGGGGTCGGGGTGGTCCACATCCAGGCGCAGGAGGGCCCCGAGGAGGGTGGCCGGGTTCTGGCCGTGCCCGAGCGGATCGCCGGCGCTGCCGCCGTCGCCGAGGCCCACGTAGAGGTAGCCGTCCGGGCCGAAGGCGAGCTGGCCCGCGTTGTGGTTCGAAAAAGGCTGCTCCACCTCCAGGATGACCGTCTCGCTGGCCGGGTCGGCCCGGTCCGGGTCGTCCGGATCGACCGAGAAGCGGGCGATGACCGTGCGGCGCGGGTTGGTCGCCGTGTAGTTGACGAAGAAGAAGCCGTTCGTCGCAAAGTCCGGGTGGAAGGCCAGGCCGAGCAACCCTTCCTCGTTGCCGCTGTCGTTGACCCGATCCCGGATGTCGAGAAACGTCGCAGCCGAGGCCACACCGGTGCGGTTCTCGAAGACGCGGATCACCCCGGCCTGTTCGACGACGAAGAGCCGCCCGGAGCCGTCTCCCGCGTGCTGCAGGTCCACCGGCCGGGAGAAGGTCAGGTTCGGAAAGGCCACCTCCAGTTCGAGGTCACCGCCCTGCTCGACGGATTCCTCGGGGGGGGCCTGGCCGCACGCGGTGGCCGCCATCAGACAGCAGACCGGCAGGCTGAAGAGACGGGAGGCGTTTCGCATGGTCGAGCTCCGGAGCAAAGGATCGTACCGGACCACGTTCGCGGCCGGAAGTAGCCTTTTCACGGGACGGAGCGGGCTTCGTTCCGATGGGCCGGATACCCGGAAGACGGGCCCTACGACGGGCCGCGCCGAAGCCGGCTTCGGCGCGATGCTAGCCCCGCCTCAGCCCTCCGAGCAGGCCGTCGAGCAGGGTCGGGCGCCGGAACTGGCACCCGATCTGCCCGAAGATCAGCGTCAGGACGGCGATCAGGAAGCCGACGATCCCCCAGTCGATGACCGTTCCGATCAGGCAGGGCAGGCCGATCTCGAAGATCGACAGGATGCCAAAGATGACGGCGATCACCGTCAGGGCGATCTCGAGGAGGCTCAGCAGTTCGATGAGTTGCTGGAGCAGGCGGCAGCCGCCGGCAGCCGGGGCACAGCACAGGGCCCACAGGATGAGCAGGGCCGCCCCGGCCACGGCCAGCCCGATCCCGATGCCGGCCACGACGACGTTCGAGGCGCACGCTCCGCCAAAGACGAGCACCAGGCCGACGATCAGCAGGATCAGGCCGAGAATACGGATCAGCCCGCACCACGGCGCCGGTTGCGGCGGGGGTGTCTCGATGACTTCGTCTTGCTCGCCGGTGTCCGTCTCGTTCCCGTCGCCGGTGCCCGTCTCGTTCCCGTCACCGGTGTCCGTATCCGTCTCGTCTTCGTCGTCCTCCGCACAGGCCGCCACCGCGAACCCTTCCGTCGCCAGGTCGGTGCAGCCGTCGGGCCACGTGACGACGACGGCCACGGACGCCTGGTGGGTCGCAGCGGCATCCATGACGTGCGTCACCTGGTTTGCTTCGGTCGTGTAGGCGGCCTCGTCGGAGAACTCCCAGGCGAAGGAATCCGGCGCCTCCGGCCCGTCGGTCGTCGCCGTGACGGTCACGGTGCGGCGGCCGTCGACGCAGGGCCCTACCTCCACGCGCAGGCTCTGCACGCGGTAGGCCTCGCATCCGCCGGCGCACGGCGGGACGGACAGGGGCGGATCGAGCGGTACGGGATCGCAGTCGTCGAACGGCGGCGAGAAGACGACGCAGGGCGTATGGGCCACCGGCGGCAGTCCCGCCGCGGGCGCCTCGTACGCATGCGTGATCGGATCGTCGAGGTAGTCGTCGGACGCGACCGTCTCGCCCGGCCCGGCCATCACGGACGGGCTGTAGGTACCATCGCCGTAGTCGATGTAGGCCGCCGTCGTCTCGCTCCCGCCGGTGACGGTGAAGCGGAACGTGACCGCCAACCGGCCGTCGACGCATTCGTCGCCCACCTCGACGACCTCGATCGTAGCCGTGGGACACTCGGGAGGGCATGGATCGAACGGCCCCACGGTGAGGGGCGTCGCACCGGGGCACCCTTCCGGCAGGATGAACGCGAACGTGGAGGTGTACGGGCCGCCCGGCGGATACGACACGGTGCGCGTCATTTCGGCCGTGGTGAGCAGCGCCGCCTCGTCCTCGCCATTGCCGAAGTCCCACGAGTAGACCGTGTTCGGCGGCACCCCGCCGGCGGTCGCCTTCAGCGTCACCTCGATCAGTCCCCCCTTGCATCCCTCCACCGCCACCACCTCCAGCGTCACGGCGGGGCAGGGATCGCTCTCGCCCCGGCAGGGCAGCGGGCCGTTCCACTCGTCTTTCGGGCAGTCGCCCTCGGTGCACTCGGCGTGCACCTTGACGGCGTCGCCGCACCGGAGGCCGTCCACGGGATACGCCACGCCCTCGTGCAGGACGGCCGTCCACGTGCCGTCCGCCTCCACATCAGCCTCCACCGGCCCGAAGCCGTTGACCGTGACGGCCACCTTCGGGCAGTCTTCCGCCGTACCGCTGATCTCGACGCGCAGGGGATGGCTGGTGTCGCTCTCCCCAAGGATACCGGACACCCCGGTGATGATGATCTGGCACATGATCGTACCTCTCGCTGGTTGTGAGTGAAATCCTCATAGAGGCACGATCTGCCGTCACGGCATCCCCGTAGATGTTTTGTTTGTATTGGATCTGAACAGCCTGCCCGGTGCAGGGTACGCCCCGCCGGGAGGATCCGGTCCCGGCCGCCTTCAACGCAGGCTGCGGGTGATTACGGCAAAATAGTCCTCGGCCAGGGCCGCTTCCTCCACATCCTGTTGCAGGATGAGCGCCACCACCGCGTCGTGATGGGGAAACGCATACAGTTCGGTGCGAATCTGCTGCCCTCCCAGCCGGAAGGCCAGGACCCGGCCCCGGCGTGTCGTTCCCCCCACGGTGCGTTCCACGGAACGACCGTTTCCGTTCAAGAACTGCGCCTGGCGTGCCCGGTATTCGTTCTCGAAAGCCTCCAGCAGGTTACCCAGCACCTCCTCGGGCGTGTTGGAAGACGGGTAGATCTGTATCAGCACGAAAGGAGAAGCCGTCCCCTCGAGGGTCAGCGTGGTGATGCCGCCCTCGGTCTCGCGGCCGAGTTGCAGGGCAGCGGGGTAGTCGAAGGCGAGGCCGTCGCCGGCATAGTGGAGTACTTCCTTGCGCCGTAGCACCACCTCGACCTCCTCGCCGCCCGGGGTGACGACCGTGACCGGTTCGTCCAGCCGGATCTCGTAGACCTGCCCGCCCACGTGCAGTTCGAAGGCCTCGGTGGAGGCGAGCGGGTGCGGAGAGGCGGCCGGCCTGCCTTTTGCCCGGGCATACGCCCAGCAAACCAGCAACAAAAGGCCAAGCAGGAGCAGAAGCGTTTTCATCTTCATCGGGCGTTCGAGTCGGGTTGAAAACGAACAGGCGTCATTGCCGGTACCAGAGCTCCCGGGAACCGTCCGACAGGTAGAGCAGCAGCTTGTTGCCTTCGACGTAATACCGGGCGATGGAGACCCACTGGCCGATCTGGGGGGCGAAAATCTGGATGATTCGCCCCTGTGTGCGCCACTGGCCCGTCACCGTGTCGCCGGAAGATCCGGAATCGGCCCCCCAGGAGCCCCAGGGATTGGCCCCGCCGGCCATGACGCGGGCATTGCCTTGAGAGAACGTGCCGTCGGCACGGATCTCCATGAACACCTCGGAAACCAGGGAGGCATCCCCGCTGACCATGGTTTCGCTCTTGCGCCAGGTGCCGACGAGGGCCGGATCGCGCTCGTGGGGACCGGCCGCGCCCTCCGGCACGGAGGCTTCCGCTCCGGCCGTGCGGGTTCCTCGCTGAAACGTGAGGGTGCCCTGCTGGCCGGTCGTGGGGTCCAGCAGGCGGAGCGTGAGGACGTCGCCCTGGAGCGTCGCCTCGAAGTTCACCTGCCCGCCCGTCTGGCTGTCGGTCAGCGTGCCCTGTGCCCGGCTGCCGGCCATCGTTCCGGAGAGGGTATAGCCGTAGCCGCCGGCGTCCGCCTGCCCGGTGAGGCGGGTGCCTTCCTGCCGGAGCTCCAACCGCGTCGGCGTGCCGTTGACGTTCCCGGAGAACGTGCCGGCGAAACCTTCGTTCGCGGGCGGCGCATTTCCGCCGGCAGCGAGCGGGCCGCCGGCTCCAGGCAAGGGCCCCCCGCCGGCCTCCTTCTGGTAGACCGTCTCCTGGGCGGCCGCATAGGCGGGTTGCCCACCGGCGTCCAGCGGGATCAGCGTGACGTAAAGCTGCTGCCCCTCCGCAAAGGCCTCGATCATAGCCCGGCGACTGCCCTGCATCAACAGATAGCCGATGAGCTCCCCCTCGTCCACCCGGCCTTCGACCTGAAACGTGATCCCGTCATCTCCAACCAGCGTGCCCGTATACTGCCCGGAAGCAGCCCGCTGCAACGACAGGGTGATGGCCCCCCGGGAGGTGGGCACCGTGTACCGGCCCGAGAGGTCCTGGGCCCGCGAAGCATCGGCGAAGAACATGATCAGAAAGAGAAAGATCGTTCGGTGACTCAAGCGATACATGGTCCTGGCAGGTCCTGGGTGAGGGCAGCCCCGTGAAAAAAACGGTGTTTCTCCGTAGCTTTCGCCTCGATCACCACCGGCTTTAGCAGGTTCGTGAGGCTGCCGATTTCATCCGTCAAGTAAGTATAGTTCAAGAACATCAAAAATGGATCAGGTTATCTTGTCCTCGACGGATTCCGGGTGCTCCCGGCCGGCGCCGGGTGCGTCTCCTCCATCCATCCCCCGTTTGTCGCACAAGCGTATGGCCGAGTCGGTTACAGCGTTGTTGCAAGCCGCGCGAGAAGGAGATACGCGGGCCTTCGATGCGCTCTATGAAACGATCTATGAGGAGCTGCGTCGCCTGGCGCACCGGGTCCGCAGCGGCCGCGGCGACGTGACGCTGAGCACCACCGGGCTCGTGCATGAGGCCTACCTGCACCTGATCCCGTCGAAGGACCTGAACTGGCAGGACCGCACCCACTTCTTTCGCGTGGCGGCACGGGCCATGCGGCAGGTGCTCGTGCGGGAGGCCCGCCGGCGCAAGGCCCTCAAGCGCGGCGGCGGCGTCCTGACGGTCACCTTCGACGACCGGGTGCACGCCGCCGTCGACGAAGACGACCTGCTGATGCTGGACGAGGCGCTCTCCCGGCTCGAAGCGCTGGATACGCGGCAGGCCCGGGTGGTCGAATGCCGGTTCTTTGGCGGCCTGACCATCGAGGAGACGGCCGAGGCGCTGGGCGTCGGCACGGCGACCGTCAAGCGCGACTGGCGGGTGGCCCGTGCCTACCTCGTGCGGGCCCTCGCCAGCTGAACATACCCTCACATCCCATGACCCCGGAACGCTGGAAACAGGCCCAGGCCCTGTTCCTGGAGCTGGCCGACCTCCCGCCGGAGGAGCGGGCCCGGCGGCTGCACGAGCTGGCCGCGGCGGACCCGGCGCTGCACCGGGAGGTGGAAGCCCTGCTCGACGCGGACCGGCGCACCCTGCCCTGGCTCGACGCGCCGGCCTTCCCGGCGTGGGAACCGCCGCCCCTGCCCGAGCGCATCGGCCCGTACCGCCTCCTCGACGAGGTCGGCCGCGGCGGCATGGGGGTGGTCTACCGCGCCGAGCGGGCGGACGGCACCTACACGCAGGTGGTGGCCCTGAAAGTGGCAGCGACCGGCCTCGGCGACGCCGAGCTGGTCCGGCGCTTCCACCAGGAACGGCAGATCCTGGCCCGGCTCGAGCATCCCGGCATCGCGCGCCTGCTCAATGGCGGCACCCTCCCGGACGGCCGCCCCTACCTGGTCATGGAGTACGTCGACGGCGTCCCGCTGGACCGGTACTGCGACGCACGGCGGCTACCCGTGGCGGACCGCCTGCGCCTGTTCGAGCAGGTGCTCCGGGTCGTGCAGTACGCCCATCGCCACCTGGTCGTCCACCGCGACCTCAAGCCTGCCAACATCCTGGTGACCGAGGCCGGCGGGCAACCGCGGGTCAAGCTGCTCGACTTCGGGATCGCCCGCCTGCTGGAAGACGAGCCCGGCACGGCCATCACGCGCACCGTGCTCCACCGGATGACGCCGGTCTATGCCTCCCCCGAGCAGCTACGCGGCGAGCCGGTGACGACAGCCTCGGACCTCTACACGCTCGGCGTGATCCTCTACGAACTCCTCACCGGGCGCCGGCCGTTCGAGGGCCCGCCCGGGCTGCTCGTCTCCCATGTGCTCACGCAGGATCCCGTCCTGCCCTCGCGCGCCGTCACCCGCCCGGTCGATCCGCCGTCGGATGCGGCATCGGCGACCCTGGCAGACCGGTTCGGTGCCACACCGGCGCAGCTGGCCCGCCGCCTCCGGGGCGATCTGGACGCCATCGTCCTCAAGGCCCTGCAGAAAGACCCGGCCGACCGCTATGCCAGCGCCGACGCCTTCCTGAACGACCTCGAACGGCACCGCGCGCACCTGCCGGTCCTGGCCCGGCGGGCCACCGCCGGCTACCGGCTGCGCCGCTTCCTGCACCGTCACCGCACCGGCGCGGCCATGACGGCCGCCTTCGTCGCCCTCCTGCTCGTGGCCGCCGGTCTCTTCACGTGGCGGCTCGCGCAGGAACGCGACCGCGCCCGCCTGGAGGCCCAGAAAGCCCGGGCCGCGCTGGCCTTCGTGGAAGACCTGTTTGACGGCGCCGACCCGGACGCCACCGCCGGCGACACGCTCAATGCCTTCGACCTGCTGGCGCGCGGCGCCCGCCGGCTCGAACAGCCCGGTGCCCTTCCCCCCGCCGAGGCCGCCCAGACGACCCACACCCTCGGCGCCCTCTACCTGAAGCTGGGCGACTACGACGCGGCCGAGCGCTGGCTCACGGCGGCCCTCGACCGCTGGCACCGGCTCCCACGGGCCGAGGCCGATGCGGAGGCGGCCACGCTCGTGTCGCTCGGCCACCTGGCCACCCACCGCGGCCAGTATGCCCGCGCCGACTCGTTCTTCGCCGCCGCCCTCGCCCTGCCCGCCGGCACACCCGGCGACCGGGCCGGCCGGCTCGTCGAATACGGCGATGCGCTGGCCGAACGGCAGGACTACCGGCGGGCCGACTCGGTCCTCCACCGGGCACTCGCCCTCCTGCCCGGCACCGACCCGGCCAGTGAGGAACGTCGCGCCGACGCCTGGTTCGTCCTCGGCACCATCGCCATGAACGAGGCGGACTATGCCCGCGCCGAGAGCCTGTTCGCCCGCGTGCTGGCCTGGCGCAAGGCCCATCTCGGCCGGATGCACAACCGCACCCTCGACGTGCTCAACAACCTGGGCAACCTCTACGCCGACGAGTACCGCTACGAGGAGGCCGACTCGCTGCTCTCCGAGGTGCTGCGCCTGCGCACGGCGCTCCTCGGCCCCGAGCATCCCCTCACGGGCGAGGCCCTGAACAACCTGGGGCTCGTGGCCTTCGGGCTCGGCGACTACGACCGCGCCGACTCGCTCCTGCGCCGCTCCCTGGCCCTGGCCGAGCGGCACGCCGGCCCCATGCACCGGGACGTGGGCATGACGATGAACAACCTGGGCTGGGTGGCCCTGCGCCGCAACCGACCGCAGGAAGCCGAGGCCCTGTTCCGCCGGGCGCTGGCCATCATGGAAACGGCCTCGGGCCCCGTCAGCGCCGACGCCGCCCTGCTGCTGGGCAACATGGGCTTCGTGCTCCACCAGCAGGGCCGCCCGGCCGACGCCCTGCCCTTCTTCCGGCGCGCCGTCGACGTGCGGCGGCAGGTCCACGGCGACAGCAGCATGCACGTGGCCTGGCGCCTGTTCGCCCTGGGCGAGGCCCTGCGCGACCTCGGCCGCCTCGACGAAGCCGAAGCCGTCCACCGCGAGAGCGTCGCCCTGCGGCGGGCCCTCCGCCCCCCCGACCACTTCGACCTGGCCCGTGGCCTCGACGGCCTGGCCCGCGTCCTGGCCGACCGGGACCGGCACGACGAGGCGATCGACGCCTTCGAAGAGGCCCTGCCGATCTACCGCACCTATTACGAAGGCAACCTCCTGCACCCCACGCTCTGGGCCCTCCTGCGCAACCTGATCGCCAGTCTGAACGCCCGGGGTCAGTACGAACGCGCCGGCCAGCTCCTGGCCGAGCTGCGGGCGGCCCTCCCCCCCGGCGACCCACGCCACGAGGACCTCGCCCGGCTGCAGGTGGCCCGCTGAGCCACGAGGCCCGGCCCGCGCCTCACCGCAGCAGCGTCACAGCCCGCGTCGCACGGAACCGCTCGCCTTCCACACGAATCAGGTACAACCCGCCGGGCAAGCCTGAACCGTCGAAGCGGAACGTGTGTGTCTCGCCCCCCGCGAGGGGTCCCGCATGCAACAACGCCACCCGGCGACCGAGCACGTCGTAGACCGCCACCTGCACCCGCTGCGGGCGTGCCACCGCCAGCCGCAGCGTCGCCGCCTCACGGAACGGGTTCGGATAGGCCGCACTCAACACATAGACCCCCGGCACGCCAACCGTCACCTCAGCCTCGGTGCTGTAGGTAAACGTGCCGTCGACGTCGACCTGCTTGAGGCGGAAGCGATGCGTTCCGGGATCGAGCCCGGCGATGCGGTACGTGTAGGCGTGCGTCCCGGCCGTGGTGCCGTGCCCTTCGACGAAAGCAAGCGTCTGCCAGGTGTCGTGGAAGTGCTGAACTTCGAAGCCGGCGTTGTTCGTCTCGGAGGCAGTCGTCCAGCGGAGAAGGACGTCGGGACCGTCGGCGGTGGCGCTGAGGGCAACGAGTTCGACGGGTAATGCGGTGCCTTCCACCTGCATCCGTACGGGCACCGGCAGCGACGTCGCATAGTCGCCCTGGGTCAGCTGTACCGAGAGCGTCGTCTCGAAGACGCCTTCGCCCAGGCCCTGCGGGTCGAACGTGAGGGTCACCTCGGCCGGGACGGTCCCGCTCGCAGCCGAGAGGTGCAACCAGGGCGCCGCTTCCGAGAGCGCGAACTGCCAGCCGTCGGTGCCGGTGTCGGGCAGGCGCAACGTGCGCACGACCGGATCGCCCTCGAGCGGGACCGGCACGTCGAAGCCCGCGGGCTGGGGGATCGGCAGTGCGGGCACCGCGGCGCTCCCCGCCAGCAGGGCTGCCGGTGCCACCGTGGCCTCGAACGTCCCGTCGCCGTCGGCGTCGACCTGCCAGGGCTCGCCCTCGCCCGTACCGCCGGCCTGCAGGGTGAACACCAGGCGACCGCCCGGGGCCACCGTCTGGTCGGGAAAGAGCCGGTGCGCCACCGCGTCCATCGTCATGGCCTGGCGGTGGAGATAGACCCTGGCCGTAGAATCCGTCACCGTGACGGTGATGGTGTAGGCGCTGTCGGCCGGCAGCGTAAAGCCGGCCCCGAACCGGGAGGCGTTGAAGGCCACGCCGGGAATGCCGTATTCGATGGCGCCGGGCAGGGCCGGATCGCTCACCCCCGTCTTGCGGCCGGCGGCGTCCTCGATGAGCACCTGCACCGGCGCGGTCGCCTGCACATAGAAGGCTTCCCGGAGTGGTTCGGTGCTCGCCCGGGCGACGCGCTTGCCCGCAGCCGGCGGCTCCGGCACCCGGTAGCCGGACTGCAGGATCTGCACGATCCGGTCGAGCGCCTCGGGTCCACTACCATTCTCAGGCATACAGCCGGGCTCCACCAGCTTACCATGCGCGCAGGCGTAGTACTCGAACGCCTCGATCCAGCGGCTCTCATCCACCCCGGAAAAGTCGGTGTCGCCCACGCGAGGGTCATGGCCCAGCGTGGCACTCACCAGGGGCACGGTGCGGTCACCCAGCCCCCAGACCGGCACCAGCCGCTCCCGGTAGGCCCGGTGACGGTCCGTGTCGCCCGGCTCGGAGCGCACGGTCGCCCCGGCCGGGATGAACTCTGGCCCCGGCCCCATGAACCAGCCCGTCTCCGTCTCGCCGATCAGCAGGCCCACCTGTCGGAAAATCTGGGGTGGGCCGTCGTAGGTGCGCCAGTCGTCCACGAGGTCGTGTACAAACTCCTGCTGCTCATCCCAGAGGGCGGCGTTGCGCGCCAGCCCGAAGGGGATGCCGAGGTCGTCGGTCTTGGCGCGGGTCATGAAGTCGAACGTTGCGTCGTAGCCCCCCAGCGGCTCATTGTAGAGGTCGACCGTGCTGTAGCCGTGGGCATGGGAGAGCGACGACGGATCGACCGCCTCGTAGTAGGCCCGGCTAGGCAAGAGCCCGTAGGCCCCCGGGATGTTGCGGACCATCTGCACCATGTCGCCCCAGGCCACCTCCCAGTTCAAGCCAAAGACCAACTCCTCGTCCACCTCGAAGATGTAGCCACGGGTGTGGGCAGCCACGGCCTGCGTCGCGCCCAGGTAGGGCGTCCCGCTGGTGATCAGGCGGTGTACCCGGTTGCGGGCATGGCTGCTGTCGCGGCGCACATAGACGGAGGCGATCAGGCCGCCGTTGGAGTGTGCCACCAGGTCCACCTGGCAGGCACGGGCCCGCCCCTGGCCCGGCCCGGAGTCCGTCGTGATCTGGTCGACGAGCGTCCAGAGATGGTCGGCCAGTTCGTCCACGCTGCGCCGCCAGTCGTTCGGGAAGCGCCACTGGTCCAGCGTGGCCTCGTTCAGGTTCAACGGATGCCCCGGATAGCCGGCCGCCTCCAGGTGGTCGTGGATGGGCCCGTAAACCTTTCGAGCTGTCAGAACCGATTCGATCACCTCGTTGGCCACGAGGGGGTTCAGGCTCGTCCTCCCGTCATTCTGCATGGCGAGGGCCCCCATGCGCAGGTTCTTTTCGTCGCTGGTGGCCCACACAGGGGGCAGCCAGTAGTTTTCGCCATCCATGCGCAGCCAGGTGCCGCCGATGCCGGGTATGAAGATCACCGGCCGCCGCAGCTGGGTGGGCTCCGACGTGTTGCCCTCGGGATCGACCGCCACGAGCGAGACCTCCGTGCCGGGCGCCAGATCGACCGCGATGTGGAAGAGCCCCTCGGCGTCGGCCTCGCCGTGTGCCACCGGCGTGAGAACCCGCGGCCAGTAGCGCGAGAGCCCCGTACCGGTCGAGTCCGCCGTATAGACGATCACCGTGGCGCCCGGGACGGTCATCCCCTCCACCGCACCCTCGGTGAGCGCCAGCACCCGCGGCGACGGCATGGCGTCGTTGGGCCGGCCCGGCTCGGGGCCCGCCCAGTCGAAGCACGAAGGGCCGTCGTTGCCCAGGTCGAGCGGCAGGAACAGGATCTCGTCGTTCATGAAATCGGGGGGAACGTGCAGCCTGTTGCGCAGCACGCGCACCCGGCGGGTCGTCTCCCCTTCGACGTTCAGCCCGTCGTAGATGTGGTTGATGTGCGCCTCCTCCAGGCTCCCGAGGGTCACCTCCTCCGCGCCCCCGGACACGGTGATCCCGCCGAGGCCGTTCGGGCGATACGCCGTGCCGTCGAAGCCCAGGTAGGTGTTTTCGACCAGGTGCCCCCGGCCGCCCTCGAGGCGGATCCCGACGCCGTCGAAGCCGTAGAGGGCCAGCCCGCGGACGACCACGCTGTCGGCCCCGGCGACGACCAGCCCGTCGGCCAGGGTGCCGGCCGTCAGGCCGTCCACGTGCACCCGCCCGTCGCCGGGCTGCGTGGTGCCGTCGATGGTGAGGGAGTCGGTGATGGCCGGCAACGGCGCCGTGAGCGGGATGACCGGCGCCTCGCCGGAAGGCAGGTTGAAGTGGATGCACTGCCGCCCGGGCTGCGTGTTGGCCTCCTCGAGGGCGGCCCGGAGCGTACACTGCAGGCCCTCGGTGGCGAGGTCGGTGTCGCAGAGGCCATCCCCCGGGTCGGCGTCGGGCTCGTCGGAGGACGCGGTCACGGTGAGGACCGGACAGGCAGCAGGGAGCGGCCACGGCTCCAGCACCAGCCGCCGGGCTTCAGAGTACCCGCCGGTCAGAATGAGGCGGTTGTCTGTAAGGGTAAAGTCTCTGACCCCGAAGGCAAAGATGGTACTGAGCCAGTCGCTGAAGCCGTAGTGATGAACGATCAGGCTGTCCAGATCGAGCACGCCGGTCTCGGCGGTCCAGACCAGATTGCGGAAAGCTCCGGATTGGTTCTGTCCCCAGACGATGATGGTGGAGCCGTCCGGTGAGATACCAATACTACCAATACTAGAGGAGGAACCCGGCGTATTCAGCTGCACCATGCCAGTGGCCTCCGTCCAGCGAAAAGCCCGGTAGGTGCCGTCGGCAAGCTGAGACAGGCCGACCACCACGGAACCGTCATCCGACACGTCGGTGGCGACACTCTGATCGCCACCCAGCGTTCCCAGATCCTGCATCCCGGTAGAAGGGGTCCATACGAAGGCGTGTCTAGAAGAACCCGTGCCGCTAGACCCCACGACAACAGCCCCATCCGCCGAAACGGCGGTTGCTTCAGTCCAATATCTGCCCGGCAGGCTTCCCAGATCCTGCATGCCGGTAGCGGAAGACCATCGAAAGGCATGAAAATAATCATCATTTACGGAAGAAACCCCAACAACCCAGGAACCATCTGCGGAGACACCATATCCTCTGCTCATATCTCCATCCTGCGGACCACCCAGGGTGCCAAGGAACTGTACGCCTCCAGCAGCCGTCCAGCGAGCCGCTCGCTGCAAAGTCCATCCATCGATCTCTTCATATCCCCACCCGACGACCACCGACCCATCCGCAGATACACCAAAAACATCTTCGAGCGGATCAAAACCACTTCCTGAACTCAGGGCCTGCATTCCCGAAGCGACGGTCCAGCGAAAAGGAACGAACACCGTGTTGGAATCCCTGGCCGAACCGACCACCGTGGAGCCGTCGTGGGAGATCGCCGTCGGCTGGCTCCAGTCTCCACCGGGCAGGAAACCCAACCACTGGAACTCGTACGACTGGGCGCGGGCAGCCCACGGCAGGGCCAGCCCCAGCACCCAGAGCAGGAGAAGAAGCCGTTTCATGGTTCGCTCTGTCCGTATTGACCGAAGCTTATTGGTACTATAGGTCAAAGCCGGACGGAACGGATCGTCTCAGCGCAGGCGCACCTGCGTGCGGCTGCGGACGTGGTCGCCGGCGTGCAGGCGCGCCACGAGGCCAGCGGCCACGGCACGCCCCGCCGGACCCTCCCGGCATCCCTCGCTTTTTCGCAATCGGGGCGGCACATGCCTCGCACATGATCGTATACGTGCGACGGACTTTCCACAAACGTACCCGCCCGCGATGCCCGACACGCCCGCCGTCGAGACGCCCGCCGCCACCAACGGCGCCGACCTCCGCCAGATCGCCCGCCGCCACATCGTCATCCGGGGCGCCCGGCAGCACAACCTGAAGAACATCGACCTGGACCTGCCCAAGGGCAAACTGATCGTCTTCACCGGCCCGTCCGGCTCGGGCAAGAGCAGCCTGGCCTTCGACACCATCTACGCCGAGGGGCAGCGGCGCTACGTGGAGAGCCTTTCGGCCTACGCCCGGCAGTTCCTCGAACGGATGGACAAGCCGGACGCGGACCTCATCACGGGGCTGGCCCCGGCCATCGCCATCGAGCAGAAGACCACCTCGAAGAACCCGCGCTCAACGGTGGCGACGCAGACGGAGATCTACGACCACCTGCGCCTGCTCTTTGCCCGCATCGGCACGACGTACTCGCCCGTCAGCGGCGAACCCGTCACGAAGGACAGCCCCCGCTCGGTGGCCGAGACGCTCACCGACCGGCTGGACGACCGCACGCGCTTCTACCTGTGCTTCCCCCTGCCTGCCCACGGCAAAAGCCCGGTCCGGCAGGAGCTGGAGGTGCTGCGGCAGCGCGGCTTCTTCCGCCTGGTGGTGCTGCCCACCGAGAAGCAGGCCGAGAAGGGGGAGACGGAGTCGGTGCTGGACCTGAACGAGACGCCCCCGGAGAAGGTGCGCGTGGCCCGCGAGCGGCTGCTCGTGCTGGTGGACCGCCTGGCCGTCAGAAAGGGCGACGAGGCGACGCGCTCGCGCATCGCCGACTCGGTGGAGCAGGCCTTCCGCGAGGGCGGCGGGCGCTGCGTGGCCCTCGTGGCCCGCGGCGGCCCCCGCTTCGACTTCAGCACCTTCTTCGAGCGCGACGGGATGCGCTTCGAGGAGCCAACGCCCCACCTCTTCTCCTTCAACAGCCCCCTCGGCGCCTGCCCCACCTGCCAGGGCTTCGGCCGCGTCCCCGGCCTCGACGAGGACCTCATCATCCCCAACCCGGACCTCTCCATCCGGCAGGGCGCCATCGCCCCGTTCCGCACCGAGCAGTGGAACGCCTACTTCCGCGACCTCATCCGCATCGCCGCCCGCGAGCGCATCGACATCGACGCCCCCTACCACCGGCTCTCCGAGCGCGAAAAGGAGATCGTCTGGCATGGCAAGGACGACTATGCGGGCATCCTCGGCTTCTTCCGCTTCCTGGAGAAGCACAGCTACAAGATGCACTACCGCATCTACCACGCCCGCTTCCGGGGCTACTCGCGGTGCCCGGACTGCGAGGGGTTCCGGCTGCGCAAAGAGGCCCTCTACGTGAAGGTGGGCGGCCTGCACATCGGTGAGGTGTGCGAGCTGACGACGAAGGACGCGTGGGACTTCTTCGAGCACCTGACGCTGACGCCGCATCAGGAGGCCGTCGCCGGGCGGGTGCTCGAGGAGATCCGCAAGCGCCTCCGCTACCTGGTCGAGGTCGGGCTGGACTACCTCACGCTCGACCGCCTCTCGCAGACCCTCTCCGGCGGCGAGAGCCAGCGCATCAACCTGGCCACCTCGCTCGGCTCCTCGCTCGTGGGCTCGCTCTACGTGCTCGACGAGCCGTCGATCGGCCTGCACCCGCGCGACACGGACCGCCTCATCCGCATCCTCGAACACCTGCGCGACATCGGCAACACGGTCCTCGTCGTCGAGCACGAGGCAGCCATGATGCGCCGGGCCGACCAGATCGTGGACCTGGGGCCGGGCGCCGGACGCCTCGGCGGCGAGGTCGTCTTCCAGGGCACGTACGACGAACTCCTCCGCGACGCGCGTTCCCTCACCGGCGCCTACCTCTCCGGCCGCAAGTCCATCCCCGTGCCGGAACGACGCCGGCCGGTGGACCCGGACTACGCCCTCGTCCTCGAAGGCGCCCGCCAGCACAACCTGAAGCGGCTCGACGTGCGCTTCCCGCTGGGCGTGCTCTGCTGCGTCACCGGCGTCAGCGGCTCGGGCAAGTCCACCCTCGTGCACGACACCCTCTACCAGGCCCTGCGCCGCCTCAAGGGCCAGCACGACGGCCAGTCGAAGGTCGGGGCGCACGACGCCCTGCGCGGGCATCAATACGTCGACCAGGTGGAGATGGTGGACCAGAGCCCCATCGGGCAGACCCCGCGCTCCAACCCGGTCACCTACATCAAGGCGTTCGACGCCATCCGCAACCTGATGGCGGACACCCACCTGGCCCGCATCCGCGGCTACAAGCCCGGCTACTTCTCCTTCAACGTGCCCGGCGGCCGGTGCGAGGTGTGCCAGGGCGAGGGCTTCGTCCGCGTCGAGATGCAGTTTCTGGCCGACCTGTACCTGGAGTGCGAGGCGTGCAAGGGCAAACGCTACAAGCAGGATGTGCTCGAGGTCCGGTACCGGGGCAAGAACATCGACGACATCCTGAACATGACCGTCGATGAGGCCGTGGCGTTCTTCGAGGACGTGGGGCCGGTGGTGAACAAGCTGCAGGTGCTCCAGGACATCGGCCTCGGCTACCTGACGCTCGGGCAGCCGTCGAACACCCTCTCCGGCGGCGAGGCCCAGCGCATCAAGCTGGCCGCGCACCTGGGCAAGACGGCCAAAGACCGCACCCTGTTTCTCTTCGACGAGCCCACCACCGGCCTCCACTTCGACGACATCCGCAAGCTGCTGGCCGTCTTCCACCGCCTCGTCGACGCCGGGCACTCGGTGCTCATCGTGGAGCACAACCTGGACGTGATCAAGTGTGCCGACTGGGTGATCGACCTGGGGCCGGAAGGCGGGCGGCGCGGCGGCTTCGTCGTGGCCGAGGGCACCCCCGAGGACCTGGCCGCCCACCCCGAGAGCCACACCGGCCGCTTCCTCCGCGAGGTGCTGTAGCCGCACCGGCTGTGACCAGGCGCGGCTACAGCATCAGGGGGAGGCAACGTACCGTCAGGGTGAGGCAACGTAACGGTAGCGATTCTGCCTTCTCGATATCACGGAAGATGCTCCAGATCGTTCAAATCCTTATGCCGGCCGCTGGCCCGCTTATTCCGCTTCAAACACTCCAGACCGATGATCGAGACGTTAACCTCCCCAAGTTTATCCTCAACACGCTGCGCATAGCACGACCCGAATTCAACACCGCTCGCGCTCGTTAAAATCTCTACCCGCAGCGGTGGATGCCCCATACGTATGATCTGATCCTTTCGCTCGAACAGCTCTGGCTGCAACGCCGGCACATCGAACCCGAATGCTCGTAGTGCCCGGTAGATGCGTTGCGCATTCTCTTCAGAACGCTCGATCCAGATGTCAAGGTCACCTGTGGTTCGAGGGTAGCCGTGATAGGCCACCGCATAGCCCCCGACGATGAGATACTTTACCTCATGAGCGCGAAACAACCTCAACAGTTCGCTGAATTCGGTCGGAAGCTGGATCGTAGGCATAGTTGAGCTGGCGCATCTCTTCGAGCGCGGCGAGGCGTTCCCGGGGGGTCAAAGACAACCAGTAGGCACGGTCCTGTTCTTCAGCCTCCGCAAAAGACGTGACGGAGAAGGCCGATCTATCCAGCCTGGAACGTGCACCTGCCATGGGTCTGAAGGTGTTTGGGATGATTGCACGATGTAACGCCTCACCCACGCTTCCGCTCCCCGGGCAGGCTAACGAAGAACTCAGTCGCCCGCCGGAATACCAGCAGATCGAGCCGGCCGCCCACCCCGAGAGCCACACCGGCCGCTCCCTGCGCGAGGTGCTGTGAGCATCCCACGAACCCGGGAGGAGGCCGGGCGTATTTCCAGATCAGATGCAATCCAGCCTCCCGATTCCATGAAAGTCCGCGTCAACGACGACGGCGTCGTGATCCCGCGTCATCTCCTCGGCGACGCGGCCGAAGTCGAGATTCGCAAAGAGAACGGCATCGTGGTGGTGATCCCGCTGCCTGCCGATGATCCCATCCTGGGCCTGGGCAGCCGACCCGTCTCCTCCGACCTCCCCGACGCGTCTGCGGCGCACGACCGCTATCTATACGACGATGCCGGATGAAGCGACTGTTTCTGGATACGGGGTATCTTCTCGCGTTGGAACTGTCGGATGACCAGCACCATCACGCGGCACAACGTCACTGGCAAACCCTTCGAGACGATGACTTTCACCTCCTCACGACCTCATACGTGTTCGACGAGGTCGTGACCTTCCGTGGTCCCGATGAGCTCTGGGTGGCCGACATCACCTACGTCCCGACGGCTGCCGGCTTCCTGTATCTGTCCGTTGTACTCGATGCCTCCAGTCGCCGCATCGTCGGCTGGGCGATGGCCAGTCCCCTCCGGGTGGAGCTGGTACTGGCGGCCGAGGAGATGGCGCTGACTCAGCGCAAGCCCGAAGGCATCATTTATCCTTCGGGTCAGAGGTGCCAGTACACGTCGATTGAACCGCCCCGGGTTTGCAGGAGACTCCAGCATTTGAGAACCTGGAGTCATGAACAGAAAAAGTACGCCCCTGAGATCCGCGAGCGGGCCATTATGGCGATCGAAAATCGCCGGTATGGTGTTCGAGCACGAGCACCCCTCACAATGGGCGGCCATCGAGTCTATTGCCCGGAAGATCGGCTGCACGGCTGAGACGCTGCGCAAGTGGGTACGCCAGAAAGAGCGGGACGAGGGTCGCAGAGCCGGCATCACCACCGACGAGCGTGCCCGGCTCAAGAAACTCGAACGCGAGAAGCGCGAACTGCGCCGGGCCAACGAGATCCTTCGCAAGGCCTCGGCCTGTTTCGCCCAGGCGGAGCTCGACCGCCGACCGAGGTAATGGTGCGTTTCATTAACGAACACCGGGACGAGTACGGAGTCGAGCCGATCTGCGATGTACGGCCGATCGCTCCGTCGACCTACTACAGTCACAAGGCTCGAGCGGCCGGCCCGTCGCTGCGATCTGCCCGGGCCCAGCGAGACGAAGCGCTGCGCGTGGAGAGTCAGCGCGTGTGGGAGACGAACGCCCGCGTCTATGGCGTGCGCGAGCTCTGGCACCAGCTCAAACGAGCGGGCATCACGGTGGCACGATGTACGGTGGCCCGCCTGATGGACGAGATGGGGCTTCACGGGGTAGTTCGAGGCTGCCGCTTCAAGACGACCGTGTCCGCGGAGGCTACGGATCGGCCCCTGGACCTCGTAGAGCGCGACTTCTCAGCAGCGCGTCCCAATGAGCTCTGGGTCTCGGATCTGACCTATGTTGCCACCTGGCGCGGCTTCGTCTACGTGGCCTTCGTCATCGATGCCTTCTACTGTCCACGTAACCGGGGTAAGTCCAGTATTCCTTTGGCGATCTTGCCACCCAACGGCCTGCGCTTCACCTGCGCCGCGGAGCGCCAGCGCAGCGGCGTCAGATTCAAACGCTGGTTGAAGGGCACATTCACTCTCATTTCGCAGCCCAAAGATAAGCGACTGCACTGCGAGTGATCCCTTGTCCTGCTTCAGCCAGTGGACGCAGATAGGTGACAAAAGTCTCCCTTTCACCGGGCAATAATGCTTCTTGTACGGCCTCTTCAAGAGTGGGAATCTTAGGATTGCCGGCTGTACGTAACATAGTCTCCCAATTCACCTTTTCCTTTGGCTTGATCTCGATCTGCAATTCAAGGTGGACTTCTCGAAAGCCCACCTGCTCTGCAAAAGCGATCAGGTCTCGGTCATCAAAATCGAGCATAGGATCGCTATCGAGCGGTTGCAATTGCTGATATATGCCCTTCACTTTTTGGGCAATCTCTGCCACAGGAGTAACATCGTACCCCCAGAAGATGTGCGGTGGTTCAGGGAGACCAAACCGGTTGATAGGCTCAAATATGGACAATCTACCACCGGCTTTGAGAACACGGTGAAACTCGCAGAAAGCCTGTTGCTTATCTTTAACGTAGATGAGGACCGAGCGCGTCGTTACAACATCAACTGCCTCTCCCTGTATAGGGGATAAATCCTCAGCGGGAGCACATACGAATTGGCAACGGTCAAGAACGCCCATTTTTTGAGCAATGCTCTGGGCATGATCAAGTAGGTCTTGCGAAACATCCGAGAAGATCACGTGTACCGTGCTCGACCTTTTGAGCGCCCCAAAGGCAATCAGCCCGTCGCCACAACCGACATCCAACAGGGTTTCGCCATCTCTCAAGTTCGCGTGCTCGAGAACCTTATCACGCACCCGGTTCAGCTCCTCCATTGTGGCCTTCATACGCTCAGCGTCGCCGCCGAAGCGTCGCTGCAATAGCCACTCACACCATATGTCGCGCTGATCTTTTGTCATCTCCATCACGAACCCTCCGGTATCCATGATTCTGCTACCCAGCTACTGTGCTGTCAATCCTTCCGCATCCTGCACCACGTTCAGAGGATTGCTGGAAAACGGCTCCTCGCCATACATAAAAGACATCAACCAGGTGAAAACGACGATTCACCGGTCGCCTCCGTCCTCATGTTAAACGCATAGTCCGGTTCGGTTTGGACTCACTGCTCGGCAGTACTGCAAATCGCAGCACCGGCAGCATTCGCCCTTCTGGCCTCGACGGCACGCTTCCAACCGGAACGGCTCCCATCCTTCGATAGAATCCTTCGGCATGCGGATCGGCGACGATCTTCAAGGTTGATCCTCCGAGCTGCGCGATTATCCCTACCGCATGCTCAAATAGAACTCTCCCGATTCCCATCCCCATCGACTCCGGTTCCACCCAGATGTGATCCAATTCGTACTCTTCACCTTCACCGATGAGCGCATAAAAACCCACGACTTCGCCTTTGCTCACAGCGCAGTAGACGGGATGTGTCATGATGAATTCCGGCGTGACGGTCAGCTCATCGGCCCATAAACGCATCAACCGTTCATCGTATCCCCACGAGCCTTTGGCCGCAAAGGCAATCTCCGTCAACCGACGGGCTTCGTCCGAACGCGCAGGGCGGATCTCAATTTCCACCATCTTCATCGTTTATCTACCTCCTTCACGTTATTCGTCAGTTGCTGCCTCTTCTTACCAATAAACAGAAAATGATCGCTCTGACTGATCCCTTCGATAGTTCTACCGGTTCGTTCCACCAGATCGAGCCATGCTTCACGCTCATTGTCAGACAGATTGTTCAACTGCGACTGCCATACACTCGTGAACGATTCCACCCCGACCAAAGCGAGTTCTTCAAAGTAACCAGCCAGAAGCTCGCGAAATTCACTCACGGTCGTTAAATGTGCATACCCAAGCGGTGGGGCATGCTCCGGATCGAGCTTCCCATTCCGCAAATATTCCTCGTGAAATGCCTTGCGCCTGATGCTCTCTTCCGGCTTCTCCCGAAAGAGATCGCGCAAATACGCCAGGCGATTGATCCCCGCTGCAAACAGGACGCCTCCCACTTTCAGCACACGATACCCCTCCCTGACTGCTTGCCGCCGTTCGGACAGTTCCCGAAGATGATAGAGCGGTCCGAGCATCAGAACCGCATCGCAGCTTTCATCGCCAAGACAGCTCAGATCGGTCGCTGATGTCTGAACAACGGTTTTGACCTGATGCCCGAGCCCGGCCTGCTCCACGCGTTCACGCGCCGCCTCAAGCAACCGCACACTGACATCTATCAGATGAATGGTGCACCCCCTCTTTGCGAGAAAAGACGCATAGTGTCCGGCGCCGGCTCCAACATCGGCTACCACCGAAGTATTTGGGACATATCGCTCCAGATAGCGACAGGTGATGGCATATTCTACCGGGCAATATTCCTCCAGCCGTTCAAGCTCAAACTGAAATGCCCATCCATCGTAATGTTTAGCTACATTATGCTCTTCGCCTTTCATATTATCGAGCAAACGCAGTCAGTCCTCCATCTACGATGAAAGAGACGCCTGTGATGTAAGAAGCTGCATTGGAACATAGCCAGGTTGCCGCCTCTGCTGCTTCCTCGGGCATTCCCATGCGACCTAACGGGATACGTCCTTGCTCTCCGGCCCGAAGCTGTTCACGCTTTCGAGCATCTCCACCTGCGATACGTTCCAAAATTTGTTGGCGCATCTCCGTATCGAACGCACCGAGCACCAGCGCATTCACTCGAATGCCGTTCGCAGCATACTCAAGCGCTGCCGACTTCGTAAGCCCAAGGACCCCGGCCTTGGTTGCCGCGTAGAGCGCCGCACGCGGTATCCCGCCTAATCCATTTACGGAAGATGTGTTTAAAATCACACCTCCCTGTGGGTTCTGGCGCAGCATCTGGATGATTTCAGCTTTCATGCATAACCATACACCTTTAAGATTCACCGCCACCGCACGGTCGAACTCGACTTCTGTGTATTCGGCTGTGAGGCGTAACGTCTGGTTGGTTTCAGCGGCATTGTTAATCGCCACATCCAATCGACCAAACCGCATAACTGTCTCGGCTACAAGACGCTCGACCTCTTCGCCAATCGCGACATCACAAGGCACAAACATTGCCTTTCCACCCCGGCCTTCAATCTCTCTGACCACTGTTCTTCCCCGTTCCTCTCTGCGAGCAGCAATGGCTACACAGGCACCACGTTGTGCAAAAGCCATTGCCATTGCACGCCCCAGGCCTGAACTCCCGCCTGTAATCAGAACAACTTTGTTCTCGAACTCCAGCATACCAATATCCTTACACAAAAGAACAACTTGATAGCGATAAGTTTGCTGTTCAGCATGTTTTAACTATTTCCTCTTTTTCAGTTGTTCCGAATTTTACACGCATGTATTTTTTTCGCACCTTCTTCGCAGGAGAGCTTCAACCAGATTTGTCCAGTCCTTATTCCAAACATGCTTTATCCTGTCTTCTTGAGGGATAGTCTCTGGCATGCAGGCAAAAGCGGATGTACTATCATATTTTCCCTTTAATAAAATTAAATATACTGTCACACACTTGTTTCAGCTCGACATTTTGTTCCAGGCAAATTGAAATATGTCCTGCCTCAATCTCACTTATCAACTGATAGAAGTGCCCATAAGCCACAATCAAAAATCTGAGTCCGCCACAATCGATATTTCCACGCTGGCGAGCAAGGGTCAATAATGTTGGATTCACCCATAATTCTTCATACTTGTCGCTTTCTGAAGACGAGGCATTGGGTATGCACTGCCTCTGTCTCATGTGCAGCTCGTTTCCCTTATATATTGCCACATAACGAATGTCAGGGAACCGATTGAAAAGCTCATCTATCAGATTATTTGTGGTATTCATGTCCATGTCGTCTCCTTATACATCTACTCCATTGTCATCTCCAGTCGGGATAATAGTCGATGTTTCGACCATCAGGATAATACAACGTTCCGGAGCCCGGGTTCGGTGCACAACACCTTTGGGTACCACAAACCCCTGCCAAGGTCGCAATTCAACCGAATGCGTCTCCAGATCTATGATGAAGCGTCCCTCCAGAACGAAGAAAAATTCATCATCGTTGTCATGCTTGTGCCAGTGATACTCCCCCTGCACGATACCCAGACGCACCACAGAATCGTTCACCTGACACAAAGTCTGGTTATACCATCGGTCTTTGCATGCCTGAATCAGCGCAGGAAGGTCAATGACCGTCAGCGATGGATATTTTATATCCAAATAGGTTGCATAGGGATACGGTGTGGCTGCTTTTCTATCACGTTTCGTTCCTGTGGCGACAAAAACACTGATCGCTACTTCCTCGTATACACAGGGAGATTTCGTGCAGCAGTTTTCGTCTAAAGAATCTACACGTATATCTTCTAATCCTGCCTCAAAAAACCACCGCCGTATATCTTCGCGCCGAAAACCCAGCCAGCGATCGTGCTGTTCGGTGCGGAGAAACTCGTGGGAATGCTCATCGAGGTCGGTGATAACTACTTTTCCGCCAGGCTTCAAGATACGAGACATTTCCAGAATCGCTTTTGCCGGATGGTCCACATGATGCAGATACATGTTGGCAAAGACATAGTCCACGCTGGCGTCTTCAATGGGTAACTGTTCGGCATCGCCCAGTCGATAGTCGATCCCCTGCACCCCGGCAAATTTCTTTTGCATCTCGGAGAGCATGGCTTCGGATTGATCTACAGCTATCACGCGCAAACCATGGTGCACGAGCGCTTCCGTAATGAAACCCGTGCCCGCGCCGAGATCTGCAGCCAATGTGCCTGGCTGCACCTGAGCAATTGCTATGGCTTTTTCCCGGATCGCCTCCGAGAAGAAGCTTTGCCGTAACTTGTCCCATTCTGGAGCTACGTTGTCGAAATAGTTCTTGCTATTCATTGGTCAACTCTCTTGTCATTTACATTTCAAGGCATTTATTTCTTCCTGGAAGACCTTTACACCTGTGCTATCCAAGTATCTTCGGCCTAAGCTGATGAGTTCTTTTTCCGCCTGGCCCATCTCAAGAGATCCTTTCAAACAACGTGTAAAAAGACGGACGACTTCCTTTTTGAAATTCAGAACGTGCTCCTGTGGAAGCACCCGGCGTTTCACCAACTTATCTACAAAACGGCTTGCCAGCACTTCGCCTTCTTCATCTGTCAGGTGATGTACTTCTGCGGTACCATACCAGTCTGCAGGAGAGAAGTTTTTCTGCAATTTCTCACTATCTTCCTTATCCAAAGGAATCAGCGAGATGTTCTGCACCTGGGCTATGGCATCTGATCGCTGTTCGGGCGAAGACTGGTCGCTCCATCTTATTGCCAGGATTGTCCCGGTTCGATTGATCCGAACGTCTGCTACGGCCGGGTGACGAGCAAGTTGCTCAAGGATTGGCTTGGCTCGTGGACCACATCCGATTCCTGGCACTGCCGGACACGCCAACGGTACAGAAAAGAAGCCAGTTTGCTCTGCAAAAGCATTTACATTCATTTTCTCAACATAGTTTTCTACAACACGGTATCCAGCTTTTGCGATCTCATCTTTGATGTTACGTTCGTCAATCAGAGATATATCGTATAAGATCATAACTTTTCTTTCGGCAAAACTCGCCTTTACTGCACGGATGCCAGGCACTTTCTGAAGGGTGTGTTCCAGCGATCGGGCACAGGCATCACACGTCATCCCTTCAACGATAAGTTCCATGTTCTCGCTTTTCTTCGGATTGTCCACTTTCCTCAAAATCCAAATGGTGAATGCAAGCGACATGATAGCAAAACACGATGCGATAATAAGGGCTTTTCTGGGCATAATCATACCTCCTATGTTTTAGCGTTGGGTAATGTCATTGAGGCGCCGATGCCAGGAATAACGTAGTTGCACCCTTACATGGGTGCACTCCGCTACCCGCCAGTATACCCGGGCTGGAGGAACAAAAAGGCCAGGCCGCGTAACACTATGCAGCCAAACGCATCCTTACCCGCAGCTACACGGACAGGTTACCCTTCTCATCAGCGAATGCTATACAGCGCAAATATACAAACAGTGCATCCGAACGACTTTCGAAATATTGCTTTTCTTAGCTTAATCGAGACAACGCTTCCAGGGTTTTAGATTTCAGCTTGCGCGCTTGCGATGGAGTCACCCCGAAGCGCTTGCGGAAAGTTGTGATGAAGTGAGACAGGTTGTTGAAGCCCACATGGAAACAAATCTGGGTCACGGGATCTTTGGTATGTTGAAGCAACAGCAGAGCATGCTGCAATCGTGTTTCAAGGAGGTACCGATAGGGAGTCCACCCTGTTAGTTTGCGAAACACTCTTACAAAATGATATTCACTTAAACAAGCAGCTTTGGAAACATCAGTTAGCGAGATATTTTCTCTGAAATGTAAGTGAATATATTGTTTTGCCCGCTCAATCAATTCCAGAGAATGCACCGCGTCCTTCTGAGAAAGTACGAAGGTATGGCCTGAATTCTCATACAGGTTAGAAAAGAGTAATGATAGTAGCTGCACAAACAATACTTCGATCTTTAGAAGGCTTTCTCCGTTGGGCACAATCAGTTCATTCAAAAGATACTTTATGGTCTCTATGCGAGGATTCGACCTGCTTACAGGAATGGGAAAAAACGCGTCTTCGTTGCTCGAATGGTGGTCATTCGGAAAATAATCTTTGCGCCAGTACTCAGATCGGACGGAATCCAGAAGAGTACGATTCACATACAACATTAGACCATCATCTTTGCCACAAAAAGGATGGGAAGAGGTATAGATTGTTCCTGCATTGAGATGTAAGATCGACTGACTATATACATCCCAACTTGAATTGCCGAGATGATAGACAAAATGTCCATGGCGTACGAAATGAATTAAATATCCACGAACTACCACGGGAGAGGAATTTGTGCCAGCCTCTTCCAGACACTTACAATTGAATATCTCGACTAACGATGAAGAGAAAATTTTGTGTGTCACACATTGCTCCATAACTATCTTCCTATTTCGTGAATCGTACCTATTTAACATTTAATTCAAGGCATTCATTCATCGAACGTCAGCTCCCAGTACTCGCCCACGAGATCCTGGCCAAAGCTGTGGTGGGGTTCTTCTTTAAGCAAGCGGTAGCCTTCTCGTTCGTAGATGTGCCGCGCCGCCGTGAGCACGTTGTTGGTCCACAGCACAATCTTGCTGTAGCCGGCCTGTCGTGCGAATCGTGTGCATTCCTGTACCAGACGCCTGCCGATGCCCAGCCCGCGCGCTTTGGGCTCCACCAGCAGTAGCCGCAACTGGGCCGTCGTATCGGTCTTTTTCACGAGAAAGACCGAGCCTACGTTTTCGCCGTTCATCTCGGCGATCCAGCAGCGTTCGCGCGCCGGATCGAAGTTTTGAACGAATCGGGCGACGATCTCGGCAACCAGTGCTTCGAATTCTTCATTCCACCCGTATTCTTCGCGATAGAGCACGCCGTGGCGATGGACCACCCAACCCAGATCGCCGGAATAAGGAGGGCGCAAAATGTAGGACGCCCGATGCTCCGGAGGAGCACCGAGCAGGGTCTCGACGGTCTCCATGGCCTGCACCAGGCGTCGTTGCTCTTCGTCCGACAGCTTGCTCAACAACCGCTCGATGTCGCTCCGGGAGGCGGCATTCAGCCCGGCGAAGGCCTTTTGCCCTTTCTCGGTCAGGGAAACCAGGTATTGCCGGGCGTCGTGCTCGGATGGTCGTTTTTCGACGAAGCCCTGTCGCTTCAGCCTGCGCAAGATCCGGCTCATGTAGCCCGGGTCCATGCCCAGTTCCTGGCAAAGATGGCTCGCTGTCGTCTCCTCATGCTGGGCCAGTTCGTAGACCACGCGAGCTTCAGGCAGAGAAAAAGGACTCTGCAGAAAACTATCCTGTAGCAGTCCGAGCTGTCGGGTATAGAAACGGTTGAAGCGCCGGACCGTGTTGACACGCGCTGCAAGTGCCTCTGCATTCATGGCGCTCTCCTTGAGTTCGGCGATCTAATTGCTGACATTGTAAATAAACTTGTTGACTTTGTCAAGGAACATGGCTGTGGCCCCCGTGCGGGATGAGGATTAGTACCCGACCGTCCGCCAGCCGCACCCTGGCCCGGGCGATGAGCGCCGCTGACAGGCTGCCGGTCCAAGAGAAGGAACCGGTGGCAGGGTCGTAGATCTCCGCGCTCGAGAGAAACGTCCAGTTCGGTCCCTCGCCCCCGGAGATGAGCACTCGGCCTCCAGGAGGGGAACGGCTATGTGGCTCGCTCGCGCGGCGTTCAGCGGTCCTGTCCGAGCGAACGAGCCCGTCGCCGGGTCGAAGAGTTCTGTGGTTGCCAGGGTCGTGCCGCCCGCGATGAGCACCCTTCCATTTGGTAGCAGCGTGGCGGTGTGGCTATGGCGCCTGGTAACCATCGGCGGAAGCGGCCCGGCGCCTAAAGCAGGTACTCGCCGGCAAAGCACGTGGTCGTCTTGCCGCCGACCCAGACGGTGCCATCGCGATCTTGGTCGATGTAGACGCGACCGGCACGGCCGAGACGCGTGCCCTGGGAGGCGACGTATGGCGCCCTGGCGCGGCCGGAGGCGAGGAGCCACTGCGCGGCCGACGCGTTGAGGCTGCCCGTGACCGGATCCTCCACGATACCGCCCTTGTGGTCGCTGAAAAACGCGCGCAGCTCGAAGGCGACCGGGCTACCCGGCGGGTAGGGGCCGACCACGCCGATATCGACGCGGGTCGGGAACTGCCTGAGGGGCTCGAGTGCCAGCACCGCTTCCGCCGACTCGAGGAGGACGGCGACCCAACCAGGTCCGTTGTCGGCCCACTGGGCATCGACGAAACGTGACCGGTCGAGCTGGAGAACCGTCTCGATCGTTCGAAGCGTGGGCTCATCGACCGGCCCGCTGCGAACGAGCGGCGGCGCGGCGAACGCCAGGAGTCCCTCACGGCGGCGGACACGCACGAGCCCCGATCCGCACTCCTGGACGATCTCGTCGGCACTACGCGGCGTGCCGCCGGCTGCGAGCCAGGCGTGGCAGCTCCCCAGCGTCGGATGGCCGGCGAACGGCAGCTCTCGCTCCAACGTGAAGATGCGGACGCGGTAGTCCGCATCCCTGGTCGTCGGCTGCAAGAGGAAGGCTGTCTCCGAGAGGTTCAGCCAGCGGGCGATCCGCTGCATCTCCTGGGTAGTGAACCCCTCGGCATCGAGAATCACGACGAGCGGGTTACCGGACAATGGCCCATCATGGAAGACATCGATGAGTTGGAAAGGTCGACCCATTGTTCACCTCTTCAGTTCCAAGGATTCCTTGAGTCTCTGGGGCACGTGACGCTCCACGACACAGCACAAGCGAGAACCACAGCTACCCGCGGCGGCGAGCCCGCATCTCCTGCACCAGCTCCCAGCTCACCCCGCCGTCCTTCGACACCTCTCCCAGCCGGAGGAAGGAGTCCGGCGCGATCTCGGTGAACCGCCAGCGCTCGCAGTGGCCGTCGGCTGCAGGGAAGAGAACCTCCTGCACGATGTCGTCGCCGATCGGCCGGCCTGGATCGACGAACTCGCCGCTCGCCGGCTACATCCAGGCGATGTGCCGGGTATCGTCCTCCGGGTCGAAGCAGCGCAGCGTCGTGCCAGGTCGCCTCCACGTCCCAGGGGCCCACGAACTGGGGCCGTAGAGCATGGCTCTCTCGGCATAGCCGGAGAACGGGCCAGGAGCCGCCAGCAGGTCGAGGACCTCGCGAGACCTCATCCAGGAATTGCTTCCTTTACTGCTGATCCTCGTGTCCTGTTGGGGCGTATCCATTTCGATAGTCATTAGTCTTGAGTTTGCACGTCCATCACCGCCTTTCCCCGAATTTGCCGTGCCCGAAGTGCGGCGGTGGCCTCGTGGATCTGATCCCAGCGCCCCCGCCAGCCGATCGGAACCGGCAGGCTCCCTTCCGCCACGAACGCCACAAGGGTTGCCAGATCGGTCGCGACCGGCCCCTCGATGAGGAGCGATACGATCCGCTTGCCCGGTGCGACCGTGGCGTAAGGTTGGAACGTTGCCGGTTGACCCGAAGCCCAGCCGATGCTGACCAGGGTTCCGCCTGGCGCGAGAATATCCCAGGCCCGCACCATCTGAGGCCCACCGACGTTGTCGAGCACGATATCAACGGGCCCTGCCATGTCGCTAAGATCCACCACGATCTCAGAGGCGCCAAGGCTCCGGAGGCCTTCGCCGTGCTCGTCCGATCCGACCGCGGCAACGACCCTCGCGCCCGCTCGGGCGGCGAGAGCGACGGCGAACCTGCCGACACCGCCAGAGGCGCCGGTCACAAGCACCCGCCGCCCAAGGACCGACCCGGCAACCCTGAGCGCTCGCAGCGCAGCGATACCGGCCACGGGCAGAGCCGCCACCGAGGCAAGATCAACTGTGGGTGGCACTTCCGCAATGGCATCAACATCGACAGCCACGAATTCGGCGAAGGCGCCTGCGGCAAGGCCCACGACACGGGCCCGCACCGCAGGTCCCCTGCCATCGGGTGCCGGAGTGACGACGACGCCTGCCAGGTCCGAGCCGAGCACAGCCCCTGGGGCGATGCGTCCCGAGCGTGCATCGTTCAGGTCCCCTCGGTTCAGCGAGACGTGATGCACCTGCACAATGACCCGTCCCGGACTGGCCTCGGGCGCAGGGACCTCGGCGAAGGCAAAGCCATCCTCCGCCCCTGGGTCGACGATAATCGCCCGCATCGTATTCTTTTTCATTCCAGGTTCTCCATTGACATTTTATCCTGTTGAGTTGTATTCATTTCGAATTTCTTTTTACCTTGGTGATTAGTCTTCAAATAAATAGTTCTCATTTTTATATTAGCTTCAGATCTTTCATCCCCTCTTGCTCATCCTGATGGGTGATGAAAAGAATGATCTTTGGGTCAGTATCTGTTCTCTGGACAATGTAGGAAACATCGAATTGCACATACTTTTCCTCTTGTCTCCGAAAGACTGCTTCCCAGCGGACATCAACCAGAGAAAAGGCAACCGTAATGGGCTTTTCCTCCATGGAGACAATTCTCGCTCCGCTGAAGCCAACGCCTTTGTAAAAGGTTGCCATCTGCTCAGCCATCTGCGTGAATTGTGCCTTGCTGCCCGCAATTACTCCACGCGGTCCGGCAGACAGAAAACTATCAGCAAAGAGATCCGCCTGCCGGGCAACATCCAGCGCGGAGAACGCATGCTCATAGGTGATAAAAAGCTGTTGAATATCGCTGTTCATGTTTCATCTCCGTTCTTCTTTTCGGGCAAAGATACATAATTTGATGTTTCCAGAAACCACCGATTCCCTGTTTGTCGAAAACCTGCCTCTCTGAAAAGAGAAGAATGCCCGCGATGGGTGGAAGAGTTCCCTGCCGTGTCGAACGGATAGGCCTCGATGACCTGGGCTCCTTGTGCACGTGCGTACGCGATCGCCCCTTCCAGGAGCCGCTTCGCTACCCCTTTGCTCCGGTAGGTACGCAGAACGAAAAAGCAAAGAATCGTCCAGGTGGGCAGGTCTTGTGGCGTTACACGAGGCATGGTGCGCGAGCGATCCAGCCGTTTGTAGGTTTCGCGCGGGGCTACCGAACACCAGCCGATGGGTCTTTCACCATCGTAAGCAAGAACGCCAACCGGGATACCTTCGTGCACCAGGTTACACATGACTTCTTTCTTCTCAGCATTTGAAAGATGCTTTTGAGCTGACATGCGATAGAGGGTGCACCAGCAAAAGTGCGGTGCTCCGCGTGATTCAAACAGGGCGACAAAATCGCCCAGGTTCTCCGTAGTAACCGGCCGAACTGCAAATTCAGTTGTGCTATGTTGTTGCGTCATCATACGAATGCTTTTCCTCGACCGAAGATAAAACACCAATCTCATGTGTCACAAACAAACTGGCGAAGCTCCGCATGGATGAAATGTTTCACTCCTTCTTTGCCTGTTAGCTTCAACCACACTCTCCCACTTTCTGGTTCTACTTCCAGCACCAACCTGAAAAATGGACAACAGAGCATTTCCCGCGAGATGAACTCCGCTGCTTGCCGGAGTGTCAAAGCATTACTTGGCAACTCAAAGGCAAATCCATCGCTGAGCTCTTTCACTTGCTTAACCGAGTGAAACAATTGCTCTGTCACTGCTGAATGCCTGGATCTGTCTTCTTGAGGGATAGCATCCCACTTACAAGCAAACTCTGATGAATAATTGTTAGTTTGATCGTTCATAGTTTGACTCCTTTGTATTATTTCTTGATTCACATCCATCAAAATGATTGATCCGCCCATTCCCACCATAGGAATGTGCCAATCAAACCCATGCTGCTCACGGCCACCACGATTGCATAACTCACCAACCCAAGATTCGTATAGTCTGGCCCGGCAAGTCCTGCATACAATGCCGGCACGGACCAGGGGAAATAGGCCCCCCATCCCGCTGCGGCCACAAGTTGCGCTATCACGACAGCCAGTATCGTCGCGCCGAGCGGTGGCAAATAACCACGTCCCACACTGGCAACGAACGCAATCGGGGTAACAAGCGCGGTCGTTAACCCGGTAGTGTTGGCCAGGGTAAGTGTACCTTGCCCCAGTACCTCCACCGACCATGCCTCAAGGTCAATTGCAATGCCCACAACAAGCCCGATGAGATAAATGAAAGCTGTCAGGACAACGCACCACAGGACTACCACAATGAACTTAGCCAGCACGATTACAGAACGCGATGTGGGCAGTGCCAGCAGGTCTTTGACCGTCCTATCTGCATATTCTCTACCAAACACCCAGGCCCCTATGAACCCAAACACGATAATACCCCCGACCGCTACCGCCTGGGACAGGAAACCCAAATAAGTCGGCCAATCAGCAGCACCTGCCACGATCTGCGCTTTGGCGCTGATCAGCCCAAGGCGGCGCGCCAGATCGGGATCTTTCATTACCATCATGAAGAAGCCACCCGCAAAAGGGGCCAGGGCAAACCCCAAAGCGGTCAGCAACGGCACTTTCGAGCGACGGGTCTTGAGGAATTCGACCCAGAGAGCTTGAGACACATTTTGCATGATATGGTTTCCTGACCGATTCATATTGTCTCCTGGGCAAACCTATCTACAAGTTCAAACAATTGGTCAATAATTTCCTCCTCGAGGTATGGATTTAACAACACGGCACGCAACCAGTAATGCCCGCGATAGGTTGGCAAGGATAAAAACACATTGCCTTCGCGCAGTAAATATTCCTGTAAGTCGGTGTTCCATTGATCCCATCTAGCCTCGGGAATCCACGGAGGAACACCTCGGAAACATACGATATTCATTTCAGGACTGCTTGCCAGCTCTAAAAAGGGTCGTTTCCTGACCAGGCGGGTAAAGTACTCCGTTAATCGGTAACTCTCTTCGATGAGTTGCGCATACCCGCTCTTCCCGATATGGTACAGCGACAGCCACAATTTCAGGACATCAGCATGTCGTGTGCCCTGTACAGATATTTCTCCCAAATTAATGAAGCCTTCAGTATCACGCATATAAGGCGCCGACACACGGAAAGCGTTGGTGAGTGCTGACATATCCCGAAACAATACCATAGCGCATGTCTTAGCCACATAAAGCCATTTTTGCGGATTAAAGGTAATGGAGTCGGCATGTTCGATTCCTGCCAATCGAGAGCGCTGAGCCTCTGAAAAAATCAGCGCCCCACCATAAGCCGCGTCTACATGAAACCATAGGTCGTATTCGCGAGCGATAGCGTTAATGTCCTGTAGTGGGTCTATATTTCCCGTGGTGGTTGTTCCCGCAGTGGCAACCACACAAAAAGGCAATTTTCCTTGTTGTTGCGCATTTTCAATAGCGCGCTTTATAGCGCTACGCAGTAACATGGTCCGCAACAATTGTGGTTGCTTCAAGTTATTAGTAGCTCGTCTCCGCTCCGCTTGCTCCAGTGCTCATGAAAGCCCTCTCCCCTGATCTCAGAGAACGTATCGTGAAGGCCTACCTCAACGGGGAAGGCTCACAAAAACACATCGCCCAGCGCTTTTCCGTCTCTCAACGCACCGTCAGACGTCTGGTCAAACTCTACCGAAGCACCGGTTCGCTCTTACCCCGTACGCGCTTCAATGGCCGTAGCCCCATCCTCGGCCCACAAGACCGACAATGGCTGCTGCAACTGTTCAAGGAAAACCCGGATCTGACGCAGGAGCAACTGGCCCATCGCCTCACCGAAGCCGGACGTCCGGTCAGCCAACAGACCGTCAGCCGGGCCCTTAAGCGCCTGGGGATCACACGAAAAAAAAGACCTTGAGACCTTCCCAACAAGATCGTCCAGCGGTTCAAGCCGAGCGCATGGCTTTCAGGCAGCGTCTGTCCGAGATCGCCCCTGAGCGGATCAAGGTGGTCGATGAGAGCCGGGTGGAGGTGGGCATGCGGCTCCCCTACGGCTACAGTGTTCGCGGTGCGCGCTGCCATGAGCGCGCGCCGCTGCGCAGTCCGATTCGGCGTAGCTTGATCGGCTGGATGGGATTCGATGGGTCGGGGGTCGTGGCCACGCACGCAGGCACGGTGCGTGGGTGGACCTTTCGCGGGTTTGTGCGCCGGCACCTGGTCCCGTATCTGAGGCAGGGAGACGTCGTCATCTGGGACAATGCCACGATTCATGGTGTCGAGGGGATCAAGGACCTGATCGAGGCGGCCGGGGCGGAGGTATTGCCGCTGCCGCGTTATAGTCCGGATCTGAGCCCGATCGAGTTGGCCTGGAACAAAATCAAGCATGTGGTCAAACGCGCGCGTGCAGAGACGGCGCAGGCGTTGGAGGCGTCCGTGGAGCAGGGGGTGGCCGCGGTTAGGCCCTCCGATGCCGTGGGGTGGTTCAAACACTGTGGTTATTTGGGTCAAAGTCCCTGAGTAGCGCTATAACTCGCCTATCTCCATCTGGGAGTTGATGTTGGTCCTGATCGGAATGACAGCAGAAGTGCCCAGCCCGAGAAGCATGGCGGCTTTCTGAATAGATGTATGGGCTACATCCGAAGTAAACAGTATTGGAACAGATTGTAGCCCGGCCACTCCCTGTTTCAGCGCATTTAACTTCACATTACGGGCGACGGCGAGAGCTTGTAAATTGGCCAGCGTTCCTCCGCTAAGTATTACGCCGCCTGATTGCGAACCCAAACCGAATAAAGCCGCCAATTCTTTGGTGAGATAAGACTCTAAGAGCGACAATGATGGTGACATCTCAAAGCTTAACATGTTGTTATTGATCGCCACGGATATCATCTCGCCAAGGAAAGACATAGTGGTGGGCATGGAGTCCATATGTCCGATGAAGGCAGGATGCGCCGGGTTCATAGAGTAAGCCAAGATAGACTCAAGTTGAGCCAATAACATGTCCTCTGATATGGGCGATTCAGGAATACCCAGCAATTGAGGAAGCTGGGCCCCTTCAGGGAGTGGAGCACGATCACGCGCGTGTTGAAGGTGACACAAGATAAGGTTCAATACGCGTTGAGCTAATTCCTCAACGATCGTGCTGTTAATGCCGCTGGGATCGACAAAAGCTGATGAAGGGAGTTTTGATAGATTCATATCTTCTTCCAATACTTACTCTAATTTGAGACATCTTGACGAATAAGTCGCAGAAAATATTGCTCCAGATCTTCATCTTCGACCTTCAGCATCATCGGTGGATGCTGTGCCCGGACCAGGAGCGTGGCGATGTCGTCCGGCCGATCGATCGCGGATTGGTCGCAAACCGCAATGGTCTGATGGTCTAGCCGTTCTATAGAGAACCCGGCTGCACCCAGTACGGTCTGCGCTGCGAGTCCGTCGCGGGTTTGAACCAGCAGGCGACGTTTTCGCCGGCGCTCCAGCTCGGCAATATCCAATTCCTGGAGCAGGCGACCCTGGTGAATGATGCCAATGCGATCTGCCAGTCGCGAAACTTCGCCCAAGATGTGGCTCGACATAAACACTGTGACTCCTTGATTGCGGACCAGCTCGCGCAACAATTCCCGTATTTCGACAATCCCTGCCGGATCTAACCCATTGAACGGTTCATCCAGGATAAGTACTTCTGGTTGATGGATAAGCGCCTTGGCAAGTCCCACCCGCTGCAAATTCCCCAGCGATAGTGTACCCGCTCGCCTATCGGCGTAGGCGCTCAAACCCAGCTGCTCTATGATGCGATCAACTGCCTGCGGCTCAGTCCCAGGACGAAGGCGCTGCACGACCTCAAGATTTTCGCGTACGGTAAGCTCTGGATATGCCGTCGCTGTTTCCACCAGGTATCCAACCGACGCCCATGGTTTGGGGCCACCAATGCGAACTCTTGTGCCCAAAACCCTCACTTCGCCCGAAGTCGGCTTGACCATACCCAACAACATGCGAATGGTCGTAGTTTTGCCTGCTCCGTTGAGACCCAGAAATGCATAGATTTCCCCTTGCGACACGCGCAACGATACGCCATCAACCGCTGTCACCTTACCGTATCGTTTCACCAGATTCTGTGTTTCGATGACCATATTCTCCGCTTCTTTAGCAAATTCTTTTGCAAATATATCTATTAATTTGTAATACAGTGTTTGGCGCGCTTACGCTCGGGTTCGGCCGCTGAGCGTAGTGACGTCGTCTCCACCGTCGATTTAGCCGGCGGTCTATAGGCCGCTGGGCAGCGCCGGTTTGCTCAGAAGGTGGAGGCTCAGAGAAGTTCATCGTCGTGGCCAGGGCTTCCATTGGTAATCGTTGCGAGAGTTGGCAAGCATCTCGCGTGCCCGCTTCCGAGGGATTCTCACCCGGGCACTCTCTCGCCTTCCCACCTCCGACGCCCCCATTTCGGTCGTCTTCCAAGCGTCACCGCGGAGCAGCGGCACAGATAGCACCTCACGGAAGTGACCACGCGTGACATTCTCAACCAGCCACGAGAGTCGTTCTATCGCGGACTCAGCCGACTCGTCACACGCATCACAGCCGCAGCTGGGGATCGGTTCGGAATACCATTGCCCGGCTCGGACGACGAGTCCTGGGAACGTCGTGAAAGACACCAGGAGCCGAGCTCCATCAGCTGCACGAGGAGTCAGCTCAATGGAAGGCCGAGCCAATTCATGCGCCTTCAGCTCAGGATCGAGCTCGAAGCCTTCCCGGCGGTCTACGTCGAACATCGACTCCAATCGGTCGAGAAGCCTTTCCGCGAACTCGTGGAGTGGTGCGAAACGGCCCGGATTGGTCACTCGGGAATATGCCTCTGTCGGCGGACCCTCGGGACCCCATCGATTTTGGCTCATTGTTCCCCCCTGCTAACTGCTCAACGTTCCGGTTCAGCGGCGCGAAGCAAGCGAAGTCGTCCGCTGGATGCCAGGGTTGGGCGGCCTTGCGAATTCAGTAACGCTTGACTTCACGCCCATCCCATAACTTCGGTTTCACGACCATTAGGAAGACAATGAGTATCACCAGAACGGCCAGGACTACCCCAAGCATTGTCCCGCGACGTGCCAGAGCTTGATAGTTAGGCGAGTGGAACCCTTCGCTGTCCAGAAGCTGGATTTGACGTCGCAGCGTAGGGGTGTATCCCAACAAGCCGACCAACACGACGAGCACGTACAAGACCATGGCCGTAAGTAGCCAGGGTGTGGTCAGTGGCAACCGAACGACGAACACCATCAGGAGCCCAGTGACGAGCGGCAACCCATACGCCGGATTGGCAATGCGATCATCGAGCAGCTTGCCCCGCAGCGTGAAGGTTGCAGCGCACCTATCCAACACGACCCAAGGTAGACGGGGGCGATGCGAGCGGTGTCGAGATCCCCCCGCCGCCGGCGACCGCATAGTGCGGTCGCTTCACGCGGCGGTCAAAGTCCAAGCTCGCATCGGCCACCTCGACGAGCAGCACGTCCTCCGGCCGGGGTCATGGCGATGATCCTTCCGTTCCATGGTGTGCTCACGGTGCTGGTCGGACGAACGGGCGGGAGGCCCCTCCGGCTGTTTCACGCGGCAGGCCCCGGCCGCCTCGCCCCGATGAAGCCACAGCCGGCAGCGGGAACGGGGTTGTTACTTCTCCGCGCTGACCTGCGGCTATGTCAACCTCGACGGGTCTCATTTCCGTACGAACGGATCGGGCGCCCGGTGAATTCCTGCTGAAACCACCATCCGGCAGGGGGTTGCCCGGACCCACCGGGTAAACCTTCGCCGTGCCCTCCCGTTCAGGGGACGTTGCCAAGCAGGCCCGCAGCCATCATCCCCGATGCCACCATGGCCGTGACACCGGAACGTGCTCGCGCCGAAACGCCGCGACGCATCGCCCTCTTCACGGGTGCCTACAACCACATCGCGGACGGCGTCTCGCTGACGCTGAACCGGCTGGTCGCCTATCTCGAAGACCGGGATGTCGAAGTCGAGGTCTTCGCCCCGACGGTGGACCACCCGCCCATCCGGCACAACGGGACGCTCATCCCCGTGCCGTCGTTTGCCCTGCCCGGCCGGAGCGAGTATCGCGTCTCGCTGGGCCTCTCACGGACGGCCCGCCGGGCGTTGCGGCTCTTCAAACCCACCCTCTTCCACGTGGCCACCCCCGACTTTCTGGGCCTGCACGCCATGCGCATGGCGATGCTGTGGAAGACCCCCATCGTTTCGTCCTACCACACCCACTTCAGCTCCTACCTCTCGTATTACAACATCGAGTGGCTCGACCGGCCGATCTGGCTGTGGCTGCGGTGGTACTACGCACGGTGCGCACACCTCTACGTGCCCACCCCCACGATGATCGACGTGCTGAAGGCGCACGGCGTCCGGGCCAACTTCCGGCTCTGGCCGCGCGGCGTCGACACGGGCCGCTTCAACCCGCAACGCCGGGATCCGGGGTGGCGACGCACCCTCGGCATCGAGGACGACGAGGTGGTGGTGGCCTTCGTCGGCCGGCTCGTCCGCGAGAAGGGCACCGACATTTTTGCCGGGGTGATCAAGGGCTTGCGCCGGCGCGGCATCCCGCACCGGACCTTGATCGTGGGCGACGGCCCGGCCCGGCCCGAGCTGGCGGCCCGCCTGCCCGAGGCCGTCTTCACCGGCTTCCTGGCCGGCGAGGAGCTGGCCCGGGCCTATGCCTCCGCCGACGTGTTCGTCTTCCCCAGCGCCACCGAGACCTTCGGCAACGTGACGCTGGAGGCGATGGCCTCCGGCCTGCCGGCCGTCTGTGCCGACGCGCCCGGTTCGAACAGCCTCGTCGTCCACGGGGAGACCGGCTACCTGGCCCCCCCGGGTCGCACCGACGTCTTTCTGGAGTACGTGGTGAACCTGGTCGAGGACGCCGCCCTCCGCCGGCAGATGAGCCGGGCGGCGCTGCAGCGGGCCCGCACCTACGACTGGGACGCCGTCATGGCCCGGATGCTCACCTACTACGACGAGATCCTGAACCCGCCCGAGCCCGCCGATCGCTCCCCCCGGGCCGTCCGGCGACGCCTCCAAACGACGCATGGCAGCTTCTGAGCCGTGCCCGATCTCCGAACCAGCATGCCACAGAACACCCTGCGCCTGCTTTACGTCTCCCATTCGTTCCCGCCCGCCGGGCGACCGCTGGCCAACCTCGGCGGCATGCAACGCGTGGCCACGGAGCTCTTCGAAGCACTGCGCCGGCGCCCGGACCTGAAACTCTCGGCCCACCTGCTCCAGAGCTCCTGGACGATGCACTGGCTCCGGGGCCCCGCCTACATGATCCGCGGACACCGGCACATCCGCCGGCTCATCCAGCAACGCGCCATCGACGCCATCCTCTTTTCCTCGATCGTCACGCCGGCGCTCATGTGGCTGCCGAAGAAGCTGTTACGGGAAAGCGGGATCATCACCGCCGCCATCGTGCACGGGCGGGACGTGACGACGCCCATCGCCCCGTACCAGCATGCCGTCCGCCGGGCTTTTGACGTGCTCGACGCCGTGCTGCCGGTCAGCCGGGCCAGCGCCGGGGTCTGCCGCGAACGCGGCGTGCCGGACGAGAAGCTCCACGTCATCCCCAACGGCATCAACCTGAAGCGCTTCCGCCCGCTGGCCGACCGGGAAACGATGCGCCGCGAACTCGTCCGCACCTTCGGCCCGCTGCACGTGCCGCCGGATGACGGCCTGCTGCTCTGCAGCGTCGGCCGTCAGGTGCCGCGCAAGGGCTTCGCCTGGTTCGTCGAACACGTGATGCCGCTCCTGCCCGAAGACGTGCATTACTGGCTCGCCGGCGACGGCCCCGAGGCGGACAACATCCGGGCCGCCGTGGCCCGGCGCGGCCTCGAACACCGCGTGCGCCTGCTCGGGCGGGTCTCGGAAAAAGAGCTGGAGACGCTCTACCGCGGCGCCGACCTGTTCATCATGCCGAACGTCCCCATGCCGAACGACCTCGAAGGCTTCGGGGTGGTGATGCTCGAAGCCGCGCTCGGCGGCGGCCTCCCCACCATCGCCGCCCGGCTCGAAGGCATCCGGGACGTGATCAGCGAAGGGGTCAACGGGCACCTGATCGAAAGCGGGGACGCCTGGGGCTTCTCCGAAGCCGTCATGGCCTACTATCACAACCGCCCGGCCCTCGAAGCCGCCTCGCACCGGGCCGCTGCCTTCACCGCGGAGAACTTCTGCTGGTCCGCCATCGCCGAGCGCCACGTGACCACGCTGCGCACGCTGGTCACCGGCGTGCCGGCTCCCGCGCCGCTCGAAGCAACGGCCGCCCTCCTCTGATCAGCGCCCCACCCGGGCCCCGGTGGCCGGCTCCTCCGCCCGGTCTTCGAGCCACTGCAGCAGCGCCGGCAGAAACAGCAGTGCCGCCGCCAGGGTGGCTCCGATGCCGAGGACGGCCAGCTCGCCGATCGAGCGCAGCCCCGGGTGGAAGCTCAGCAGCGGCCCGGCAAAGCCCATCATCGTCGTGATGGACGCCATGGCCACGTGCTCCCCGCTCGAACGCAAAACCCGCCAGATCGAGCCGGGCCCCTCCTCCCGATACCGGTGGACGAGATGCACGCCCGCGTCATTGCCGATGCCGAGAATGGCCGGAAGCACTATGATATTGTAAAAATTCAACTTAAACCCAAAAATCTCCACCAGGAGGAGCATCCAGAGTACCCCTACGATCAGCGGCAGGAGGGCCAGGGCGGCCCAGCGGAGGGTGCCGAAGTTGAGCCACATCAGCAGCGCCACGATGACGAACGTAGCCGCCACCATGTAGGGGGCCTCGGCCTGCATGAGCCGGAGCATATCCGCCGCCACGAGCGAGGTGGAACCGGCATGATAGACCCGGCCGTCCTCGGTCCGCACGGTGCCTACATCGTCCGAGAAGGCGATGGAATTGCGCCCGTCGGCCAGGCCCACGGAGGGGTAGATGATGACGAAGTTGCCGATTTCGCCCGTCTTGGAACTGAAGCGTCTTTTGAGAAAGTCGGGTACCTGATCGAGCCCGATGGGGGTGCGGGTCTGGGCCGCACGGCGCAGGCGGGCCAGGTCGGGGTCGTCTTCTGCCTGCAGGAAGGGATCCTCCAGCAGGGCCCGGATCTCGGCGATGCGGTCCAGCCGGGCCTGCTGGGCCGCGGGCGTCATGGGGAAGCGGTCCTGCAGGCTCTCGACGCGTCCGATGGTGGGTGAGAGCGTATCCTGCGCCATCTTCTCCCGCAGGGCCGCTACCACCGCGGGGACCTCCTCCGGTGCGTCGGCGACGATATAGGCGGGGTTTCGATAGGGACTCGGCTCGTAGACCCGGCGGACGACGTCGCGGCGGGCGTTGTACTCGGTGTATTCGGGCTCCAGCTTGCCGAAGTCGTACTCGAAGCCCACGCGGGGCAGGAAGACGAGGGCCGCCACGACGGCGGCCAGGCTGGCCAGGACGATCCCCCGCGCCGCCGGGAAGCGCCGGGTTCCTCCTGCCGGGGCGCCGGCTCCATCCACGGTCGTTTCCAGGTTCAGCAGCCGCCGGCGCTCGAAGACGGCGATCAGCGCCGGCATCACCACGAGCATGGCCACGAGCGCCAGCACGATGCCCGTTCCGGAGATGAATCCGAACTCGCTGAACCCTTTGAAGTCGGCGACGACGAGCACATAGAGGCCCAGCGCCGTCGTCAGCGCACCGACGGTGATGGCCTGCCCGGTGCTGGTGAAGGTGATCTCGGCGGCCTCGCTCACGCCGTGGCCGTGGGCCCGTTCCTCCGTGTAGCGCGCGTAGAAGTGGATGCCGAAGTCGATGCCGAGGCCGAAGAGCACCAGCCCGAGCGTGGAGGTCATCAGGTTGAGCTTACCGAAGGCCAGGTACGCCACGCCGAACGTCCACGAGAGGCTCATCAGCAGCGGCACCCCGATGACGAGCGCCATCACCGGGGTACGGGCCAGCTCGGCTAGGAGGATACGCCCGGAGAACGTCTTGCCCGCCCGCGCCCGGTAACCTTTGTAGAAGAAATACAGCACCACGAGCAACAGCACCGCCGACACGCCAGCCCCGAACGATCGCGTCACGTCGCGCTCCAGGGTACGCACCTCGGTCAACTGCCGGTAGAGCCGTCCGGCCAGCGTCACCTTCATCTCGGGGTGGTAGGACGCCGGGTCCATCTCCCGGACGAGGCGTTCGAGATCCCGGTACATGTCTTCCAGGAACCCGATGTCCGTCTGGGCTCCGGTGGGGTAAAAGCGCAGCACCATCGTGGTGCTGTCGTCCGAGATCGGATACTCCTTCGCCACGATCTCGTTGTAGACGGCCCTGAGCTCGGCGGCCACGGTGTCCGGCTCCGCCTCGTCCTCTTCTTCGAGGTCGAAATAGAAGGGGTTGGCCTCCAGCTTCGCCTCCTCGACCTTTTCCCGGAGGTAGGTTTCGAGCCGGTCGAGTTCTTCCGGGGTGGCGAAGTAGAGGGCGTTGTTTTCGAGGAATGTGACGTCGTTCCGGTAATCGACGCGGCTGAAGTAGGGTTCGGGATAAGCTTCCCCTTTCAGGGCAAGGGCACGGGGAATGAAGGCTTCGGCGAAGGCCCGGTTGGCCTCGAAAGAGGGGCTTTCGATCGCGACCGCCGCCTCGCTCTCCGCCCCGACGGTTTCCTTCAGCCGTTCGAGCGCCTGCACGCTCGGGTAGTCCTCCGGCACCAGGTTGGCCAGGTCGGTGTCGATGCTGAGGTTGCGGGCGAAGAAGAGGCCGAGCGCCGACAAGCCCACGGCGAGGGCCAGGACGAAGCCGGCCCGCCGCACCACGATCCGAATGAAAGGTCGAAGCCGTTGAAAAAAGCGGTTCATCTTTCCTGCTTTTTAGCCGGATGCGCCCCGGCTCCTGCCCGGGATCTACCTGGCCGGCAGGAGCACGATGTCGTCAAAGTCCGCCTCGCCGACCGTGCCGGTGTTGTCCGAATCGCTCCAGAGCCGGATGGAGAGGGGGCGATCCGGGGGGTCCGTCCCGAAGAGGCGCCGGTAGTCGGCCACCACATCGCGCTCGATGGTGTGCCACGCTCCGATACCGTCGGCCCCGCTGGAGACGACGAGCACCTTGAGCTTGCCGTAGTCGACGACGGTGCCGACGGGGAGGGTGCTGCTGTAGGTGTACTTGATGCCTTCGGGCCGCCGGAGGAAAGCGACCCCGGTGATGCGAAAGTAGACGTAGAGGGCCACCCCGGTATCGTTGAACCGTTCGTCATCCTCGTGGGCGCCTTCGGGCAGGCGCAGGGCCCGCCAGCGCCAGCGCAGGCGGGGATGGGTGCGCAGGTCCCAGTCGAACCCCTCGGGCTCGTTCGCCATCGTCAGGTGAACCGCCTCGCCCTCGGTGTAGACCCGCAGCACCTTGTTCTGCCCCTCGTCGACGACGTAGAACCGCTCTTTGGGGCGCATGAAACGGGGCTCCAGCGGCATCAGCTTCCGGTCGTGCAGGTATTTCCACCGCACGGGCAGGGCCCCGTCCGCATAGCTCTCGAAATCGTCCAGCACGATCACATGGTCCATGCGCAGCGAGACACCGGCCTGGGCTTCGGCCGGCCGGGGCGGGAGCACGAACCCGAGGAGCAAAAGCAACGACAGAAAAAAGCGCATGGCGTATGAACAGGGTGCGTGACGACGGACGAGCCAGCCGGACCGGGCCCCGGCGACAGAAAGATCGGGTACAGCAAAACGAATACCAAAGGTCCACCGGTACGGGATCGTTCAGGCCGGCATGCGCCGTTCCGGCGCCCGGTCCTCCGGTGTGGCCGCCGGTCGCTTTCCCGACGGATCCCGCCGCGTCATCACCCGCACCACCCACTCGCCCACGGAGGCCCGGTCCACCTCCGGCGCCGCCTCCTCCTTCTTCAGCGAGAACAGCACGAACAGCCCGAAGCTGAGCAGCTTGTCGAGCGCGGTGATCACGCCCAGCATACTGAACATCGCCGCTTCGGGAACGCCCAGGCTGGTGGACAACTCGACGCCGACGCCCATGAAAACCAGGTTCTGGTTGGGCAGGAACGGGATCCGCGTCAGGATGATGGAGATGGCGGCGAAGGTGAACCAGGTCCCGAGCGGAACCGACGGCATGACGACGGCCCACTGCCCGATCTGGAGCACCTGACCGAGCACGAGCCGGCCACACTGCAGGGCGAAGATCACCAGGGCCGTCTTCGCCGCCATTGAGAAAAGGTACTTGCGAAAACGCAGCCCCACCGGCACCAGGAGCGCCATCAGGATGCCGGCCCCCATCCAGTAGCCCACGTCCTCATTCCGGAGCACATCGGTGAGGCGCAGGTGGCCGAGATACAGAAAAACCCCCAGCAGGCCCAGCGCAACGAGCGTCGAGGCGGCCGACGAGAGGATGTTGTTGTCCCGGATCGTCTTGGCCAGTTCCGCTTCGGGGAGGGCGACGTGCCGCCGGGCCCATGTGAAGAAGTACACCTCGCCCGCGTACCCCATCACTTCCTTGTTGTAGATCCGCTTCTTGACGAAGGCGGGAATGCTGCGCCAGCCCGCAAACGGCCAGGTGACCTTGTACATGACCACCTCGGCGAGCGGCAGCAGAAAGTAGAGCGCCAGGAAAAGCAGGTAGAAGAGCGGTTGCCGCGGGAGCGACGCCCAGATCGCCGCCCACCCGATATGAACCAGCTTGTACCCCAGGTAGCCCAGCATCCCGAGCCAGAACAGCCCTCGCAACGCCCGGAGCACCATCCGCCCCCGATCCGACGCCGCGAAACGATGCCAGTGTGTCACGATCGCCAGCATGCAGGCGTGTGGTTGTCGTCAAAAAAGATTGCGTCGCGCAACATACCGTCCGGCCCGGCGCGTACACCGTTTCGGTTGGCTTCCTACCGGGATCGTTCCCCGAAGATTCTCCCCGGCCATGAATCTTCGGAAGATAAGGACATACCGGCGACCCGGAGAAACCTTCCGGCCTGAAAACATCTTGTAACACCAGCCCCTTCTATTTCGACTTTACTGACGAGAAACGGCTATTACCCATGGAACACCCAACTGCCCAAGGAACGCGTAGGAGGCCCGCCTATCGCAGGGCCCTGCGTGCCTCGGCCGGCACCTTGCTGGTGTATGCCCTCCTGACCGCCACCCACCTGGGCGAGTTCTGGCCTTTCAGCATCTATCCGATGTTCTCCCGGGGCGGCCACCCGTGGGTGCGGGCCGTCGTGCGCGAGGTGCCCGCCGGCGGCGAGGGAATCTCCTGGCAGACGGTGCACACCCCCGAGGCCCTCCCGGGCCATCCTTTCCCGCTCGGCGAGACGGGTATCAACCAGAACGACATCGCCAATTTCGTCTCGAAGTCGGCCGTATGGGACGCACAGCGCATCCGCGGTATGCGCAAGCTGTTCCGGAGCACCCTGGACGAGGTTGGCCTGCTCATCTACCGCGTCGAGGGCCGGCTGCACGAACCGGACTCCGTGGCCGTCACCTATACGCCCTTCATCCTCCTGACGCCGGACTCGACCTACTTCAACCCTGGTCTGTCCCTTCCCACCTCCGACGCCCGATGACCATGAACCGGTTGCTCAAGAACCTTTTCGATTTCGAGCGCCCCGAAACCACGGGCGAACGGCTCTTCTATCGCCTTTTCGAACTGGCCGTGCTCTACTGGGTCCTGCATTTCGCCTGGGACTGGGGCTTCTACATCCAGCGGATCGGCGAGGTGGTGTTGCCGCTGGGCATCGCGCAGTACATCGACATCTCGTTCATGTTCGAGCACGGCGTCTCGCTTCTGAACGCGGGCGCCATCACGGTGGCCGCGGCGCTGGCGTTCTTCCGGCGGTGGCGCTACGGCTACCTGGCGGCCCTGCTCCTGCTGCACCTCCAGTACGTTTCCCGCTTCTGCCTGGGGGAGATCTCGCACGGCTCGAACATCATCGGCATGGTGCTGGTGGGCATGGCGCTGGCCCCGCTCTGCTTCGACGACCGGGACCGGCAGCGGCGTTTCGTCTTCGGCTTCAGCTATTTCTTCCTCGGCCTGGGCTACGTCTCGGCGGCCGTATGCAAGCTCGTCGCCTCGGGACCGGGCTGGGTGGACGGACGGCACCTGTGGATGTGGATCGCCGAGCGAACGGTGGACACCTTCTCCATCACCGGGGAGATCCATTACACCTGGGTGCAGGAACTGGCGCTGAGCGCCGTTCCCATCGCCACGCTGATCCTGACCTTCGGCCTGCTGGCGGAATTCTTCGCCTTTTTGATGTGGTTCAAGCGCACCCGCCCCTACATCATGACGCTGCTCCTCACGATGCACATCGGCATCCTGCTCTCGATGCAAATCAACTTCCCGGCGAACAACGTGATGCTCCTGCTGCTGGCCTACCCCTGGCATGCCTGGATCGACCGGGGGCTGGCCCACCTGGGAGCGACGGCCTTCGAGCGGATCCGGCGGGCCAGTTTGCGGTTTACCTGAGCCCCTTTCACGGCTCCAACCCGCCGTATGCGCCTGCTCCTCCTGACCCAGGACTTCCCACCGGACACCGGCGGCACGCAGACGTACGCCCTGGAACTGGCCCGCCGGCTGGCGCCCCGGTGCGACGACTTTGCCGTGCTGGCCCCGCACATTGCCGGCTGTGAGGCCACGGACGCACGACTTCCCTTTCCCGTCATCCGCGTCCGCGCCGGCTACGACAGCTTCGCGGTGAAGGCCCTCGGGGCCCTCCTCCACCACACCCGGCATCGTCCGGCCGACGCCACGTTACACGTGCAATGGGCGACGGCGGGCACGGGGCTCGCGGCCCGGCGGCTGGGGCACCTCCGGCGGGTATACGTGGCCGCGCACGGGCGGGAGCTGCTCTTCAACCCGCTGCCCCGGCCCTTCGGCGGCCTCTACGACCAGCTGCGCCGGGCCATCCTCCGCCGGGCCGATCACCTTTTCCCGGTCAGCCGGTACACGGGCGGGCTGCTGGCCGCGGCGGGGGTCCGCCCCGAACGCTGGACCGTCGTGCCCAATGGAACCGACCCGGACCGCTTCGTCCCCCTGGAGGCTACCCCCCTCCGCACGCGCCTCGGGCTGGAGCACCGTCCCACCCTGCTGACCGTCTGCCGGCTGGTACCGCGCAAGGGCGTCGACACGGTCCTGCAGGCGCTCCCGCAGGTGGTCGAGGCTGTGCCGGAGGTCGTCTACCTCATCGGCGGCGACGGGCCGGATCGCCCCCGGCTCGAAGGCCTTACCCGCGATCTCGGCGTGACCGACCACGTGCGCTTCTGTGGCCGGATTCCGGACGACGACCTGCCCCTCCTCTACAACGCCTGCGACGTCTTCGTGATGCCTTCCCGCCTCGACCCTCCCCACGTCGAGGGCTTCGGCCTCGTCTTCCTCGAAGCCGGCGCGTGCGGCAAACCCGTCGTCGGTGCCCGGACGGGCGGCATCCCCGACGCCGTCGCCGACGGGGAGACGGGCCTGCTCGTGCCGCCGGACGACCCCCCCACGCTGGCTGCCGCCCTGTGCCGGCTTCTGGCCGCCCCCGACTGGGCCCGGCACCTGGGCCGGCAGGGACGGCGGCGCGTCCTCGAAGCCTTCACCTGGGACCACGCCGCCGACCGCCTCTTCGCAACCCTCCGGCGGGACCTGGCGGCTTTTGCAAAAGCTCCGCTTTAGTTTTTCCGGCCCTCTTGCTTACCTTGCCGGACCGGACACGCCCACGTCCGCACAGACTCCAGACGATCCAGGCTGCGTTGAGCCGGGTCGCATGGCTCAACGCGACCCATCCACGGTTTTCCATGCCCCACACGTACGATTCCCTTCAGATCGGCGACTCGTTCTCGATCAACCGCGTCGTCACGGCCGAGGAGGTGCGCCTGTTCGCCGAACTCTCCGGCGACGACAACCCGATCCACGTCGATGAGGCCTATGCCCGGACCACCCGGTTCGGCAAACCGATCGTGCACGGCGTTTACCTGCTCGGCATCGTCTCGAAGGTGCTCGGGCGCGATTTCCCCGGACACGGCAGCGTAGCCGTCAACATCTCGTGCCGGTTCCTCCGGCCGGTGCACGTCGACTCCGAAATCACCGTCGAGGTGCGCGTGGCAGAAAAGATCGAAAAACACCGGCACGTCCGCATGCGCATCTTCGTCTACAGCGGCGGCAAAATGGCCCTCGGTGGCGAAGCCACCCTCATCCCCCCGGGATAGCCCCCTCCGGCGGCACGAAAGGGCGGGGACGCGGGCCTGCCCCGCTCGTTGAACGCACGCCGCAGCGCCCTCCACCACGCGGCTAGCGGACCAGCTTCAGCTTGCGCCCCGGCTCGACCGGCGTATTGCGCTCGACCTGGTTCAGGATCGCCATCCGTTCGACGTCCCATCCGCGCGGCAGGCGACCCGCTTCCGGGACGAAGGTATGGAACGGCGCCGCGCGGGAGGCCGTCTCCACGGCCAGGCGGACCGGCTGCACGTTCAGGATGCGCGGGTCGGTCAGCCGCGCGAAGCCCCGCATGGTCATGGTAAAGACGTCGGCGTAGGTTTCGTAGAGCGAGGCCAGGGTATAGCCCGTGAAGGCATAGACGTTGCCGCCGTACTCGATGAAATAGGCCAGCAGCCCCAGGTTCTGCCCGTCCTGTGTCCGGGCGCGGGCTTCCACGTAATAGGCCGGGTTGCCGCCGGCCGTGGACGGGCCCGAGTCGACGACCGTGATGCCTTCCTGGGCGGCAAAGCGACCGGCGGCATCGCGCGCCGTCTTCGCCTGCGCCTCGATGGTAAAGAGCATCAGGGCCTGCTGATCGGGGGCTACCAGGAGAACCCGGGCCGGCTCGTTGATCACCTGATAGTTCGGCGGCACGGGAAACTGGAAACGCAGGTCGGGGTGATAGAACAGCCCGTCCTCGACGAAGCCCTGGCGCGGATTGTCCCCGAGGACGATCCCGTCGATCCGGGCGAGAAAGGCATCGCGGCCGACTTCGGTCAGGTTGATACGGGCCTCCCATTCGGCAGCATACCGCAGTATCGTCTGCTCCCGTTCGCCGGGGTCGGGGTGGGTGGAGAGGAACGACGGCAGGCGCTGGTTGCTCTGTGCACTGAGACGCTCGAGGGTGCGGAAGAAGGCGGCCGCCTCCCCCACCTTGTATCCGGCCTTTGCCGCGTATTCCACGCCCACGTCGTCGGACTCCCGCTCGTCGTCGCGGCCGTAGCTGAGAAAAAGCAGCTGCAGGCCCGTGCTGCCGAGGTTGAGCACCTGCTCGGCCGTGTTGCCGCCGAAGATGCCCTGCCCGACGACGGCGCCGGTGATGAGGCCAAGCTGGAGCAGCGACTGCGAGGCCGCCCGCTTCGAGGCGTGCCGCCCGGCGACGTGCCCGATCTCGTGGCCGAGCACCACGGCCAGCTGGGCCTCGTTCTCCAGGTGCGCCAGCAGCCCCCGCGTCACGTAGACGTACCCGCCGGGCAGGGCGAAGGCGTTGACCACGGGACTGTCGAGCACGCGGAACGTGAAGGCCAGGTTGCGGAAGCGCGGCTCGGCGTTCTGGTGGCGGAGGTGACTGTGCGCCAGCACCTTTTCCCCGACGCGCCGCACGTACTCGGCCAGCGCCTCGTCCTCGTACAGCCCGAACTGCGCCACGATCTGCGGGTCCGCCTCCCGCCCGCTTTGGATCTCCTCCTCCCAGGTGTAGCCGTAGAGCCGCTTGTTGCCCGTGATCGGGTTCACGTCGCGCGTGGCGACGCAGCCGGCGACGAGGCCCGCCGCCATCACTACGACCAGAAAGGCCCGCAGCAGCGCGGGCGCGCGGCCTCCCGCCGGAGAGTGTTTCACGTGAAACATCGTCCTTTCCATCGTTAGTGCTTGATACCTTCCTGCGCGTTCTCCCGGCCGAACCTGTCAGGCCGTCTGACACGGCCCATAAACCACGGGCGGGCCGCCGCATCCTTTGGGGCATGATACGCAAGGCGGATCAACCCGCGCCACACACCGTGACGCCAGGCGGCCTTCCCTACGCCCCGGCCTCGCAGACGGCTCCCGCCTCCACGCGGATCAGCCGGTGCACGTCCTCGCCGAAGGGAACGATACCGTCAAACGGGTCGAGGCGGGCCGCCGTGATGAGACTCTGCCCGACGGCGCCCGACTGCAACAGGTGCAGAAACCCTTCGGCCCGCACGGGGTCGAGGTTGTCGAAAACGTCGTCGAGCAGGAGCAGGGGGGTCTCTTCGAGGCGATCCTGAAGGTAGAAGAACTGGGCGAGCTTGAGGGCCATGCCGAAGGTGCGGTGCTGGCCCTGCGAGGCGTAGCGCCGCACCTCGAGGCCGTTGAGGTAAAACACCAGCTCGTCGAGGTGGGGGCCGGCCAGGGTACGACCGCGTTGCTGCTCACGGCGGGCCAGCCGGGCCAGGCGCCGGCGGAAGACCTCTGCCACGGCCGCCTCGTCGGCTTCCGGATCGAGCCCGTCGAGCGAGACATAGGTGATGGTCGGGCGCTCGGCCACCGACTCGATCCGGGCGTAGGCCGCTTCCAGGAATGCGGCGAACTCGTGCATGAAGCGCAACCGCCCTGCAATGACCCGGCTGCCGAGCGTGACCAGCTCCTCGTCCCACGACGCCATCAGGGCCGGCGGCGGAGCGGCGCCCCGGCGGCGGGCCTCCGCGAGCAACACGTTGCGCTGTCGCAGCGCGCGGCGGTACTTGAGCAGGTCGTCCAGGTAAACGGGGCGGGCCTGGCTGAGGATGTTGTCCAGGAAGCGGCGGCGCTCGTCCGGGCCGCCGGCGGTGATCGCCTGGTCGAGCGGGGAGAAGACGACCACCGGCAGCATGCCCACCACCTGGGCCAGCCGCTCCAGCGGGGCCCCGTTGATGAAGAGCCGCTTCCCCTCCTCCGGCACATACACGAGCCGCGCCCGGAGGTGGGGCCGCTGCTCTCCCTCGAACGTTCCCTCCACCTCAAAGAACGGCGCCCCCTGCCGCAGCACATACCCGTCCTGCGACGCGATGAAACTCTTCGAGAGACACAGGTAGTGAACCGCCTCCAGGACGTTCGTCTTTCCCGCCCCGTTCGGCCCGACGAGCAGGTTCACCTTCGGAGCGAAGGTGAGGCGCGTCTCGGCATGGGCGCGGAAGGCATGCAAGCGAAGGTCGCGGAGGATCATGGGGACGGACGGGTTCGCGGCAATCCGGCAGGATGAACGCCCCCCGCCCGGTTTCGTTCAGATGGGCCGAATGGAGGCACGGAAACACGCGATGCAAGCGAGGCGGGATCGCGCGGGCCTCCTGCACCGCCCCCGGACCCGCTCCCAAGAAAAAAGCCCTGCACCCCTTTCGATGCAGGGCCCGCCGACCTAAATTCAGCTTGAAAGACGACCCTCCAGAACCGGGACACCGCGGATACGGTCCCCACTCAGCAGTTCGGATAGTCCGGATGATCGGGACCGCACGGCGGTGCGGGATCGTTGCCGTCTCCTCCATCGCCCCCGGCTTCACCGGCAAGCTCGTCTCCTTCCGGCTCCTCGTCGCTCATGGGCAGGTAAAAGCGCCACCTTTTCATGATGTCCTCCGGTGCTTACTTTAAATGGATGTGAACCTTACTGATAACGGACAGAAGATAGGAATCCCCCGTGATCCGCGTCAACCGCCTCCTGCCTCTCCTGCTCGTTTTTCTTTTTTCGGCGCTCGTGGCCGGTCAAGAGACCCGCGGGCAGAACGTCCCCCCCGATTGTGAGCCCCTCGTCCGGCGGGCCCGGGCGCTGTACCACCACCGCCACCTTCCCGACTCCCTCCACGCCCGGATCGAGGTGGCCCGGCGGGCCCGGGCCTGCCTGGGAACCCCCGATGCCGAGCAGGCCGGGTTCCTGTACCTCGACGAGATCGACGCCCTGGTGGGGCTGGGCCGCACCGGTGAAGCCCTGGCCCGGTACGGCGACTATCTCGACCGGTACGGCCCTCGGGCCGATTCCCTCTGGCTATGCGCGATGCATCACCGGCGCGGCTACCTGCACTATACCCTGGGACACTACGGACGCGCCCTTTCGGATTACGCCCGGGCGGTCACGTACGCCCCCCCGCTCGGCGTGCTCCGGCTGGCCTCTTTGAGCCTGGACCTGGGCGTCCTCCACGCGTTCGTGCGAGACTATGAGGCGGCCCGGCGCCTGTTCGAACAGGTCGATACGCTCACCCGCGCCCTCACACCGGCCGAGGTCTCCGACCCCGCCGCGTTGCGACGGTTGCGCGCCCACCTGCCGATCAGCCTTGCCGACCTCATGCTCACCCGGTACGTGCAAGAAGACACGGGCACGACCCGTGACCTGCAGGTGACGGTACAGCAATACGAGACGGCGGCCGCACAACTGGCGCCCCTCAACCTCCCGGACCGCCTGGCGCGGGTTCATCTCCAGCTCGCCGAGACACATGCCTACCTGGGCGACACCGTCACCGCCCGGCGGCACCTGGAGCAGGCAACCCGCCTGGCCGCGCCCCTGCACGACCCGGTCCTCGACCACCTCGTCGCCCATAAGACGGCCCTGGTTCACCTGGTGTTCGGAGAGGACGAGGCGGCAGAGGCAGCCCTCCGGCAGGCGCTGGTCCGGGCCGCCGAACTCCCGCCCTCGCACCGAACCGCCGCCACGCACAACCTGGCAGGCTTCCTGGCCGAGAAGCACGGCGATCGCTGGGGGGCCATCGCCCACTACGAGCGAGCCGCCGAACTCACCGAGATCCACCGGGCCGACCTGGGCACCACCGAACTGTCGCTGGCGGCATTTGCCGACTGGCAGGAACCGTACCGGGGGCTGGTGCGCGTCTATCTGGCGGCAGGACGGGTCGAGGAGGCGTTCATGGCGCTCGAACGCACGCGGGCCCGCCATCTCCTCGACGTCCGGGGCGAGATGGACGCCCTCCACACCGCCGACCCCGCCACCCGGGCGCGCTACGACAGCCTCACCGCCGTTATCACGAACCTGCGCACCGCCCTCCAGGGCACCCCTCCCGCCGCCCGGCGCCTCAACCTCCAGCACCGGCTGACCCTTGCCCAGTTCGAGCGCAGCGCCCTGCTGCCCGCCACCTCGCCCCTGACGCCGGCCGCACCCGAAGCGGTCCGCGAACGGCTCGCCAGGCAGAACCGCGTGCTGCTCTCCTACTTCATCGACAAAGAGGACCGGCTGCTCGGCCGGCATGCCCGCTCGGCGGTGTTCGTCCTGACGCCAGACACGCTCGTGGCCGTCCCCCTCGCCGTCTCCGAAGCCGAACTGCGCGCGCTGCTCGCCCGGGTCAGCCCTCTGCTTTCGGGCAGCACCGAGGTGAGCCTCAACCGGCTTCACTTCGACAACACCGTTCTGCACGAACTATACCGCGTGCTGTTCGCCCCGGCAGCCGCCTTCGTCCCGCCCGGCAGCCGCCTGACCGTCCTGCCGGACGGCCCGCTGTTCATGTTCCCGTTCGGCATGCTCGTCGAGGCCGAGGCCCCGCGCTATGCCTACCGGGAGGCCCCGTACCTGTTCAAGAAATACCCGATCTCGGTGGATGTGGCGGCCGCGCTGCTCCTGGAGGAACCGCCTCCGGGCGACCCGCCGGTGGAGGTGCTGGCGCTGGGCAAGACCCGGTACAACGAAGAGGCGATCCGGGCGTGGTTCCGCACGACGGGCCTCGCCGGCGAAACCCTGCCCAACCTGCCGGCCGTCCGTCGCGAGATCACCGCGCTGGGGCGGCTCTTCGCCCGCGCCCGCACCCTCCTCGACGAACAGGCCACCGAAACGGCCCTCTTCGAGCAGGACGTGCCGCCCCGCGTGCTGCACCTGGCCTCGCATGTCATCGTCCACCCGAAAACGCCGCTCTACAACGCGTTCTTCCTCTCGCCCGACCCCGCCGCGCCCGAATACGACGGGGTGGTCTACCTCTACGAGTTGCAGCGGCGCCCCTTCCGGGTACACCTGGTGACGTTGAGCGGATGCAGCACGGCCCGCGGCACCTACCAGCCGGGCGAGGGCATGGCAGGACTGCAGCAGACCTTCCGCGAACTGGGCGTCCCGAGTTCCGTCGCCACCCTCTGGCTGGCCGACGACGAGACGACGGCACGGCTGATGGAGACCTTCTACCGGTACCTTCGGGACGGGCTGCCCAAAGATGTGGCGCTCCAGCGGGCCCGCCTCGAATTCCTGGAGGAGGCCCCCCCGAGCAAGGCCAGCCCGTTCTTCTGGGCCGGCCCCGTGCTCTTCGGCAGCGTGGACCCGATCCCCCTGACGCCGCGCCGCCCGCCGGTCCTGCCCTGGCTTCTTCTGATCTTCGCGTGCGTGCTGCCCCTCTCGGCCTATATCTTCTGGCGTCGTCGTTCCACGAGCCGGAGGGTTACGGATGAGCACCTCTCCCCTGTTTGAGCAACTCAAGGCCCTGGCCACCGAACAGCGCAACCCGCATTCGCGCCACATCGACCTGGCGCCGGTGCGCGAGATCCTGGAAGTCATCAACACGGAAGACCATCTGGTACCGGTGGCCGTCCGCCGCGAGATCCCGTACATCGAACAGGCCGTACACCTGGTGGTGTCGGCTTTTCGCCGGGGCGGGCGGCTGCTCTACGTCGGGGCCGGCACCAGCGGCCGCCTGGGCGTGCTGGATGCCGCCGAGTGCCCGCCGACCTATGGTACGCCCCCCGAGATGGTGCAGGGACTCATCGCCGGCGGGCGGGAAGCCATGTTCCGCGCCCAGGAAGGGGCCGAGGACCGGGAGGAGGACGGCGCACGAGACCTCGAGGCGTTCGGCCTTCGGGCGGAGGACGTGGTCTGCGGGATCGCCGCCAGCCGCCGCACGCCGTATGTCGTCGGGGCCGTCCGGTACGCCCGGGGGCAGGGGTGCAAGACGCTTTTCGTCACCTGCACCCCCCGGTCCGAGTTCAACCTGGAGGTGGACGTGGCCATCTGCCCGGTCGTCGGTCCCGAGGTCGTCATGGGCTCGACACGGATGAAAAGCGGCACCGCGCAGAAGCTCGTGCTGAACATGATCACGACGGCCGCGATGGTACGGCTCGGCAAGGTCTATGAGAACATGATGGTGGACCTGCAGATGACCAACCTGAAGCTGGTCGAGCGTTCGAAACGCACCGTGATGATGGTCACGGGCGTGGACTACGCCGAGGCCGAACGGGTGCTGAAGGCGGCCGGCGGGCACGTCAAAACGGCCCTCGTGATGATCCTGGCCGGCGTCGACGCCCGCGAGGCCCGGCAGCGACTGGAACGGGCCGGTGGGTTCGTCCGCCCCGCCATCGCCGGCGAGGCCTATGATCCCGGGGCATGAAGACCCATGTTTCACGTGAAACACTCCCTGGCTGGCGGGCCAGTTGTTTCACTTGACACTCCCACGGCTCTGGGCACGTGGGATTCTTGCTTCATCGACAGTCGCCTTCGCTAACCGAGGTTAGCGCCGGTCTTACACCGTCTCCACAAGCATTGCCGAACGATCGTTCGGCTACGGTCTGCCCGACCGCCAGAATATTCTGTGCCGCGTTTATATCGCGGTCGTGCTCTGCCCCGCAGCGGGGGCATACCCATGCCCGCACACCCAGCGGGAGAGTCTCCATCGTGTAGTTACAACCCGAACACGTCTTGCTGCTCGGATACCAGCGGTCGATCTGCACAAAGCGTTTGCAGTACAACGTCGCCTTGTACTCCAGCATCCCGACGAACGCGCTCCAACCGGCATCGCTGATGGCCCGGGCGAGGCTGTGGTTCTTAACCATGCCCTTGACGCAGAGCGATTCGGTGTAGATCACGTCGTACCGCCGCACGAGCCGCGTCGAAAGCTGGTGCAAGAAATCCTGCCGCTGGTTCCTGACCTTCGCGTGCAGCTTCGCCACCTTCCGGCGCTGCTTGTGCCAGTTCCTGGAACCCTTCTGCTTGCGAGCGAGCCTTCGCTGCTCACGAGCAAGGCGATCCAGCGCACGCTTGAGGTGCTTTGGCCGTGTTACACGGCCCTTATTCCCGCTACGCCACCCATCCGACGTGACGACCACATCCTTCAAGCCGAGGTCGATACCAACGCTGCGCTTGGTTCTCGGGAGAGGTTGATAATTCACCTCGACGACGAACGAGATGTAGTACGTCCCATCGGGTTCTTGAACCACCGTCAGGCTCGACGGAGCGGATGGAAGCGGGCGGCTCCACCGGATCTTGAGTGGGGTGCTCATCCTGGCGAGCGTCACGACAGGCTGCCCCGGTACTCCGCTGTCTCTGAGCGAGAAGCCGCGCGTGGTGTACGTGGCGCTCTGCCGGTGCTTCTTCGCCTTGAAGCGCGGAAAGCGGGCAGTACCCCGGAAGAAAGCGGTGTAGGCTTTGTCGAGGTGCCGGAGTGCCTGCTGAAGCGGAACGCTGGAGACTTCATGAAGCCACGCATGATCAGGCTCCCGCTTCAGCGCCGTCAGCCGCTTGTCCGTCTCGGCGTAGCCGATCTTCTCGCCCCGCTCGCGGAAGGCATCGCGCTTCATTGCCAGCGCCCAGTTGTAGACGTACCGAACGCACCCGAACTGCCGGGCGAGCATCTGCCGCTGCCCGGCGTTGGGATAGAAGCGGTATCGGTAACGTAGGGTGGGCATGTGGGCGTTGAATCTTTACGAGACATTCAGTGTCGTTGCGAAAGTTCCTGCTCTCAGACAGGAAGTTGTGCTTTGAGTTGAGGCGCATTCCTCCCACGTTGGGCCGATTGGACGCGCTCCGCGTCCAGACGCGGCCTTTAAAGCCGTGGGCTTCCTGCGCTCGCCATCCTGCACCCTTTCACGTGAAACACTTCGCACGCAGCCCCCGGGGCGGTCGATGCGACGCGGATCGCAAATCCGGTCTCGACCCGCCGTATCCCGAAGAACCTCCCCGCGCCGGCAACGTTTCAGAGGCACCCGCGCCGTACCCCCGAAAAACGGGGTTACGGCCTTTCGTGCATGTACCTGCCCCCTGTCACCGTGTCGCTTCGCTTCCTCGCCGACCGCATCACCCCTGCGCCCCTGTTCGATACCGTCAGAGCCTGGCGCCGCACCGCCGGGAAGACGACGCTCCAGGTCCGCGGCCTCTCCGGCTCGCTGCCCGCCTTCCTCATCCATCACCTCCGCCACGAAGGCCCGCTCCTCTGCCTCCTCGACACGCCGGATGCAGCCGCCTACCTGCACAGCGACCTCCAGCAGATCCACGGAGATACCGAAGACCTCCTGCTCTTCCCCCCGACCGGCCACAAACCCTACGACGAGGAACAGATCACCGACCTGACGCCCCTGATCCAGCGAGCCGAGGTGCTGCAACGCCTCCTGGACGGCTTCACCGGCACGATCGTCACCAGCGTACCCGCCCTGGCCGAATTGATCCCGCCGCCCGACCTCCTCCGAGACGAGACGATCACGCTGGCGGTGGGGCAAACCCTCGACCTCGCCGGTCTCCTGGACCGCCTCGCCGAACAGGGCTTCGAACGGGTCGAGTTCGTCGAGCAACCGGGAGAGGTCGCCCTCCGCGGCGGAATCCTCGACGTCTTCCCCTTTGCCGGCGATTACCCGGTGCGGATCGAGTTCTTCGGCGACGAGATCGACTCGATCCGCGAGTTCGACGTGCGCACGCAACGCTCCATCAGCCGGCTGACCGCCACCCGCCTCGTCCCCAACCTGGAGACCCGCCCCCGGACGGACCGCCCCTTCACCGCCCTCCTGGACGCCCTGCCCCCCGCCACCGTCCTGGTCACCTTCGACGAAGCTCCGCTGCGGGAACACGCCGACACCCTCTTCGCCGAGGCCCGGCGGGCGCACGCCGCCGCCACGGAGCGCGCCCCTTCGCCGCCCCCGCCCCCGGAGACCCGCTACCTGAGCGGCGACCGCCTGGAACGGACCCTCCTTTCCTTCCCCCGGCTGATGCTGGGCTCCTTCACCGGCACACCCGCCGACGAGGTGCTCGCCTTCGAAGCCCACCCCCAGCCCGCCTTCAACAGCAACATGGGCCTCCTCCGGGAACGGCTGGCCGAGAATGCCGCCCGCGGCATGGAGACCATCATCCTGTGTGACAGCCGGGGACAGGAAGGACGGCTCCGCGAGCTGCTCGAAGACGTCCTCGAAACCGGACGGGTCACCCTCCGGGTCGAGTCGCTCCACGAAGGCTTCGAGATCCCCGCCCTCGGCCTGGCCGTCTACACGGATCATCAGATCTTCAACCGCTACCATCGCCCGACGGCCCGCCGCCAGAAGAAACGCTTCGGCGGGTTGAGCCTCCGCGAGTTGCAGAACCTGCAGCCCGGCGACTTCGTGGTTCACGTGGACTATGGCATCGGCAAATTCGCCGGGATGGAGCGCATCACCGTGCGCGGCCGGCAACAGGAATCCGTCCGTCTCCTCTACGAGGGCGGCGACGTGCTCTACGTCAACGTCAACGCGCTCTACAAGCTGAACAAGTACACCGGGAAGGAGGGACACCAGCCACGCCTGACCAAGCTCGGCTCCGGCCAGTGGGAACGGACGAAAGCCCGCACCAAGAAGCGCCTCAAGGACATCGCGCGGGATCTCATCCGGCTGTACGCGCAGCGCAAGGCCGCCCCCGGCCATGCCTTCCCGCCGGATACCGTCTGGCAACGCGAACTGGAAGCCTCGTTCCAGTACGAGGACACGCCGGACCAGGCCGCCGCCACCGAAGCCGTCAAGACCGACATGGAGGCCCCCACCCCCATGGACCGCCTCGTCTGCGGCGACGTGGGCTTCGGCAAAACCGAGATCGCCGTCCGCGCCGCCTTCAAGGCCGTCCAGGACGGCCGGCAGGTCGCCATCCTGGTGCCGACCACCATCCTGGCCGCCCAGCACTACGAAACGTTCAAAACACGCCTGGCCCCCTTCCCCGTCCACATCGACGTGCTCTCGCGCTTCCGCTCGCCGGCCGAGCAGAAAGCCACCCTGGAACGGCTCGCCCGGGGACAGGTGGACATCATCATCGGCACCCACCGGCTCATCTCGAAGGACGTCCGCTTCAAAGACCTGGGCCTGCTCATTATCGACGAGGAGCAACGCTTCGGCGTGGCTGTCAAGGAAAAACTCCGCCAGCTTCGCGTCAACGTCGATACGCTCACGCTGACGGCCACCCCCATCCCCCGGACACTTCAGTTCTCGCTCATGGGCGCGCGGGACCTCTCGATCATCGCCACCCCGCCCCCCAACCGCCAGCCCATCGTCACCGAAATCCACACCTTCGACAAAGACCTCATCCGCGACGCCATCCTCTACGAAACGAGCCGGGGCGGGCAGGTCTTCTTCATCCACAACCGGGTGCAGTCCATCGACGAGATCGCCGCCATGCTCCGCGCCATCGTGCCGAACGTGCGCATCCGGGTAGCCCACGGGCAGATGAAAGGCAGCGCCCTCGAACGGGTGATGATGGACTTCGTGGACCGCAAGTTCGACGTGCTCGTGAGCACCAACATCATCGAGAACGGGCTGGATATCTCGAACGCCAACACGATCCTCATCAACCACGCCGACCGCTTCGGGCTGGCCGAGCTGCACCAGCTGCGCGGGCGCGTGGGCCGCTCGGACCGGAAGGCGTTCTGCTACCTGCTCGTACCCTCCATCCACGGCCTCACACGCGAGGCCCGGCAGCGGCTGCAGGCCGTCGAAGAGTTCAGCGACCTTGGCAGCGGCTTCAGCCTCGCCATGCGCGACCTCGACATCCGCGGCGCGGGCAACCTCCTGGGCGCCGAACAGAGCGGCTTCATCGCCGACGTCGGCTTCGAAACGTATCACAAGATCCTCGACGAGGCCGTGCAGGAGCTGCAGAGCGAGGAGTTCGCCGACGTCTTCGAACGGCGCCCGGCCCCCCGGCCCGTCGAGACGACCCTCGACGTGGAAGCCGACGCCCTCATCCCGGAAACCTACCTCGCCAACAGCGTCGAGCGCCTGAACCTCTACCGCCGCATCAGCGAGGCCCCGGACGCCGACGCCCTCGCCGAGATCCGGGCCGAGATGGCCGACCGTTTCGGCCCGGTGCCCCCCGAGGTGGACAACCTGCTGCTGGCCGCCGAGATCAAGCGCCTGGCCGAACAGCTGCGCCTCCCCCGCCTGCTGTTCAAGAACGAGCGGCTCTTCCTCTACCTGCCGGCCCAGGACGAGGACCCCTACTTCTACGAGCATCTCTTCTACCCGCTGCTCGAACAGCTCAGCCGGCTCGACCACCGGTACGTGCTCAAGGACGAACGCGGCAAAAAGCTCCGGGCCATTATCCAGCAGGTGCCGGATCTGCCGGCGGCACGGGACCTGGTGGAGCGGCTCACCCGCACCGTCGGCGCCCCCGTGAACCCCTGAAAACGGCCCGCCTGTCCACAAAAGTGAACGCGAAAAACCGGCCTGTAGCGCGCGATCTCGGGGCCGGCCGGGTCCTGACCCGGAAAAAGGGGTGCGCGCGGCAGCGGGCCAATACGGCCGTCTGAGCCGGTCAGGCCTTTTCACCCGTTTCGGCGGTGCGGTAGCGTTCGGTCATGGCCTCGGCAAGCGCCAGGACCCGCTCCCGCAGCGGGGCCGGCTCGACGACGTACGCCTCGGCCCCGTAGCGCAGGAGCCACCCGGCCACATAGTCGAGATTTTCGAAATAGAACGTCACTTCGATTTCGTCGCCGCACGGTCGTTCCTCCTCGATGCGGGCCGGGATGGCCTGCCGGGCCCGCCGGTAGGCCCGCTTCGAGAAGCGAAGCGTGATGCGGCGGCTTGCCGTTCCGGCACCCCGCTCTTCGAGGTGCCGGGCCAGGTCGAACCCTTCCGGCCATTCGAAGCGCTCCATGAGCACATGCATCGAGCGGATACGGTCGAGCCGGAAGTTGCGGATGTCTTCCCGGAGATGATCGAAGGCAATCAGGTTCCAGTGATCGGTGTAGTAGACGAGGCCGAGGGGGTCGACGCGGCGACGGGTCAGTTCGTCACGGCTTTCGACGTAATACTCCATGATGACGGCGCGTTGCCGGGCCACGGCCTCGCTGAGCCGGTACCATCGCCCCTCTTCCTCCTCCTCCTGCTGCACGGCGTGGAGCCAGTACGGGTCGAGGACCGTCCGGTCCCGAAGGCGATCGATGTATTCGCGGATCTCCCGGGGCAGAACGGACCGGATCTTCAGGGCCACCGCGTCGGCGTCTTCCCGGAGGGAGGCGTCGGACTGCAGTTTCATGAACTCGGTGCCCACGAGCAGGGTGGCCGCCTCACGGGCCGTGAGCATCAGCGGGGGCAACTGGTAGCCTTCCAGAATTTCATACCCGCCCCCTTCGGCATAGGTCAGCGGCACCCCCGACTCGCTCAGCGCCCGCAGGTCCCGGAAGATCGTTCGACGACTCACCCCGAAGTGCTCGGCGAGGTCGCGCGAGGTCATGTTCGGGCGATTCTGCAACAGGAGAATCGTGGCAAAAAGGCGCTCGGTGCGGTTGACCCGTCGTTCGTCGTTGCTCATGGCGGCTCTTTCGGCGTGCCCGGTGGATATGTGTGCCTTCCCCGCTTTTCGTCCCCGAAAAGGGAAAATACGGGGTCGAAGATATGTGTGCCAAGCCCCGGGAAATAAAAGTGTGGGGGGTCGGGTATGCGGCCAACCACCGCCGCTGCGTACCCTCTCTGAAACGCGGATGACCGCCCTGCCGCCGCCGCGGCAAGCGCCCGTACCCGCGTGCTTGCTACCCGGTGACCGTCACGATGTACTTCCCGGCGAAAAAGGGGCGATCGAGTAGCGGCTCCAGCGAAAAGGTTTCCACCCGGACAGACGGAAAGGCCTGTTGCAATGTTTCGATCTCGCCGGAGAGATCGCCGCCTTTGAGGCAGACGAGTCCCGGTGCCCAGGCGGCAGGATCGGGCGCGGCCGGCAGGGGGACGCATACAGCCCGGTGCCAGCGCCACAGCGTGGCAAGCGGCGCCGTGGCCCGCGACACCGAATAGTGGGTCCGGCCGGGCCAGTGCTCGGCCCGGCCATGCCAGGGATGCAGGTTGGCCAGCCCCAGCCGGCGGGCCATAGCCTGCACCGCCTGTACCTTCTTCCCCACCGCATCGACGGCATGCACGGCAACGTCCGGAAAGCGGATCGCCAGCGGGATCGCCGGCAGCCCGCCGCCGGTGCCCCAGTCCACCATCACGCTACCCGGCGGAAAAGCGCGCCAGGCCAGGGCCAGCGCATGCAACACGTGCCGTTCCTCGAACGCCTCGATCGTTTCACGTGAAACCAGGTTTACCTTCCGGTTGAACGCACGCATCAACCGGCTGAACATCACCAGTTGCTCCCGCTGCGCGGCATTGAGGTCATCAAATGGATGCCACGAATTATGCACCATAAACGAACCCATAATTGGGCATATTCACAAAAACACTTCTCCGTACAGGACCGATCCCGAAAGCCTGTTTACCGGGCGTTTCACGTGAAACACATACCGCCATCCGAAACAGAAGTGACCTCGTCTGGCGGCTACCCCACCCGGCACATCGCTTTTTCGCGTGAAAAGCGCCAGTACGCGCTCTGTTCCGCCCTCCCGTACGCCACGAGAGGTCCGGAAACACCTGCCGGCCTCTTGCCACAGGCCACAATATATCGACCCGGCCATTTTGCGCCACCGCATCGGCACGTCACCCTTTCGACTCCAGTACGGCTCATGGAAAAGGGCCGCATTCCAAAATTATGAAAACGCATTTTAAAACATTAATAATGATATAAATTAAATCAAAAAATAGAGGCTATATCTGTGGCTCCCGGGCGACCTCCTGCCGGTGCGGCATCCCACCGTACCGCTTCAAAAGCACCATGAGCACGGAAATGTCGGCGGGGCTGACACCGCTGATGCGGGAGGCCTGTCCCAGGTTCTCGGGCTGGATCTTGCTCAGCTTCTCCCGCGCCTCCATCGTGATGTTCGTGACGGCGTGGTAGTCGAAGCCGGGCGGGATGGACCAGGCTTCGAGACGGCTCATCTTCTCGACCATCTCGCGCTCGCGCTCCAGGTAGCCCTCGTACTTGAGGTCGATCTCGACGAGCGTCTCGGTGGGCTCCAGCCCCGGGGCGGGGACGACGAGCTCGTCGCGGCGGCCCAGGTGGGCGATCAGCGCGGCCAGGTCGACCTCGGGGCGGAGGGCCAGCCGGACAAGCCGCTCCGGCTCGGTGAGGGGCGAGGTGCCGACGTGCTCCAGGTAGCCGTTGACCTCCTCAGGGCGAACGGTGGTGGCCTCGAGGGCGCGGCGCGTGGCCGCCAGCGCCTCCTTCTTCCGGAGCATCCGCTCGTAGCGCTCGCGCGAGGCGAGCCCCAGCCGGTAGCCGGTCTCGGTCAGGCGCAGGTCGGCGTTGTCCTGCCGCAGCAGGATGCGGTGCTCGGCCCGCGAGGTGAACATCCGGTAGGGCTCGTCGGTGCCCTTGGCCACCAGGTCGTCGATGAGCACGCCGATGTAGGCCTCGGAGCGCTTCAGCACGAGCGGGGCCTCGCCCCGGAGCCGCTGCACCGCGTTGATCCCGGCGATGAGCCCCTGCGCCGCCGCCTCCTCGTACCCGGTGGTGCCGTTGATCTGCCCGGCGAAGAACAGCCCTTCCACCCGCTTCGTCTCCAGGCTGTACCGCACCTGATACGGTGGGAAATAGTCGTATTCGATGGCATAGCCGGGGCGGAGCAGGTGCACCTTTTCGAGGCCGGGCACCCGGCGCAACGCCGCGAACTGCACCTCCTCGGGCAGGCTCGTCGAGAAGCCGTTGACGTACACCTCCTCGGTGTCCCAGCCCTCGGGTTCGAGGAAGATCTGGTGGCGCTCTTTCGCGGCGAAGCGGTCGATCTTGTCCTCGATGGAGGGACAGTAGCGAGGGCCGCGCCCCCGGATGCGCCCGGCAAACATGGGGCTGCGGTCGAAGCCGGTGCGGAGGAGGGCGTGCACCTCGGGGTTGGTGTAGGTGAGCCAGCAACTCCGCTGGCGGGCCGGCAGGGCGTCCGTCATGAACGAGAAGGGGCGGGGGTCGGGGTCGCCGGGCTGCTCCTCGAGAGCGGTGTAGTCGATGGTGCGGCCGTCGACGCGGGGGGGGGTGCCGGTCTTGAGGCGGCCGCTCTCGAAGCCGAGGCGTTCGAGGGAGGCGGTGAGGCCCGTCGAGGCGCGCTCGCCCATGCGGCCGCCGCCGTACTGCCGCTCGCCGATGTGGATGACGCCGTTCATGAACGTGCCGCTCGTCAGGATGACGGCGCGGGCGTGGAAGGTCTGGCCGAGTTGCGTCCGCACGCCGGCCACCCGCCCGTCCTCTACGAGCACGTCGGTGACCATGTCCGCCCGCATGAACAGGCCCGGGATGGCCTCGAGCTCCTGCCGGACGGCCTCGGCGTAGCGCAGGCGGTCGCACTGGGCGCGGGGGCTCCACACGGCCGGGCCCTTGCGGCGGTTGAGCATGCGGAACTGGAGGCCGGCGCGGTCGGTGACGCGGCCCATCAGCCCGCCCAGGGCGTCGATCTCGCGGGCGATCTGCCCCTTCCCGATGCCGCCGATGGCCGGGTTGCACGACATCTTCCCGATGGCCTCCAGGTTCATCGTGACGAGCAGCGTGCGCGCGCCCATCCGGGCCGCCGCCGCGGCCGCCTCGCTCCCGGCGTGCCCCCCGCCGACGACGATGACGTCATAGGTGAAATAATCGGTCATGGTATGGAAGATCTCGTGTTGCGGGTTCGCTTCGTTGCGCCGGCCATCGACGCGGAATACGCTTTTCTGCTTTTAACGCTTTGTGGCAAACAACGGCTGTCCTCCGCCCTTGATCCGCGAGGACCTGCGGCGAAAGGGACGCCTCGCCCGAGGTCACTTCCCGATACAGAAGCGGGAGAAGATCTGGTCGAGCACGTCTTCGGTGGTGACGGCACCGGTGATGGCGCCGAGCTCGTGGAGGGCCGTGCGGAGGTCGAGGGCGAGGGTGTCGCCGGAGGCGCCGGCATCGAAGGCCCGGCGTGCGGCGCGGACGGCGTCGAGGGCCCGGCGCAGGTGGGCACGGTGGCGCTGGTTCATGACCACGGGCGAGGCGTCGGCCCGGCTGAGGTCGTCGCCCACGGCGGCCACGAGGGCGTCGACGAGCGGCGCCAGGGCGGCGGCGTCCGACGTGGCGTCGCGGGCCGAGAGGGGCAGGAACGTGCCGTCCAGCCCTTCGGGCGGCCCGATCCGGCCCGGCACGAGGTCCCGCTTGTTGCCGACGACGAGCACCCGCAGCGCCGGCCGGGTGTGCCGGATCTCCCGCAGGAACGCCGCCTCTTCGGCGTCGAGGCCACGCGTCAGGTCGTAGACGTAGACGAGCACATCGCCGGCCTCGATGGAGCGGCGGGCGCGGCGCACCCCTTCGGCCTCGATGGCGTCGGCGGTCTGGCGCAGCCCGGCGGTGTCGACGAAGCGGAAGCGCAGCCCCCGGATCTCGGCCTCGGCCTCGATTTCGTCGCGGGTGGTGCCGGGCACATCGCTGACGATGGCCCGCTCCCGCCCCACGAGCGCGTTGAGCAGCGTCGATTTGCCCGCGTTCGGCCGCCCGCCGATGACCACCGTGACGCCGTCGCGCAGGAGCACCCCGAGCCGGTACGAGTCCAGCAGGCCGGAGAGCGTCGCCTCGCTCTCGTCCAGGAGGTGCAGGAGCCGCTCCCGGTCGGCAAACTCGACGTCCTCCTCGGCGAAGTCGAGCTCGAGTTCGACGTAGGCGCAGAGTTCGAGCAATTCCTCGCGGAGGCGAGCCAGGCCGGCCGAATAGCGTCCCTGCAGGTGGGCCAGCGAGACCCGGTGCGCCAGCGTGGAGCCGGCGTGGATGAGGTCGGCGACGGCCTCGGCCTGGGCCAGGTCGAGCTTGCCGTTGAGGAAGGCCCGCTGCGTGAACTCGCCCGGGGCGGCCATCCGGGCGCCGTGGGCCAGCAGGCTCTCCAGGATGAGCTGCGGGGCGAAGTCACCGCCGTGGCACGAGACCTCCACCACGTCCTCGCCCGTGGCCGAGTGCGGCGCCCGGAAGACGGTGACCACCACCTGGTCGATCTCCGCGCCGTCCGGCGCCAGCAGGTAACCCACGTGGGCCGTGTGCGAGGGCACGGCTGTCAGATCCTTCCCCCGGAAACACGCATTCACGACGGACACCGCTTCAGGCCCCGAGACGCGGAGGACGGCCAGGGCGGCGCGGCCCCGCGCCGTAGCCAGGGCGGCTATCGTGTCCTCGGCATGACGCATGGCGGGCGGAAAATCCTGAAAGCAATCCGTCACCCCGGTCAGGAGCGGATCTTCTTCCCGCCTTTCCCGGACCGGGCCTTGCCCCGCCGGCCCTTCCCCTTGCGCGTCACCGCCCGGGCGTCCTGCGGATCGCCCTTCCCGTTGGCGGCGGCCCCCGCTTCCTTTTCCTTCTCCAGCGAGCGGTTGATGAACTTCTGCTGGATGGCCGTGAGCACGTTGTAGCAGAGGTAGTAGAGGCTCAGCCCCGAAGACAGCCGGTTGAAGATGGCGAAGATCATCACGGGGAAGATATAGGTGAAGATCTTCATCTGGGGGTTGGTGGGCGTCGAGGACATCTGGATGCGCATCTGCACGATCATCGAGATGCCCATGAGCAGGGTAAAGCCGGCCACGAAGTCGCCGTAGAGCGGGATGGAGAAGGGCAGGTGGAGGATGGCGTCCGGCGCGGAGAGGTCGTGCGCCCAGAGGAAGCCCTTTTGCCGGATCTCGATGGCCTGCGGGAGGAACTGCCAGAGGGCGATGATGATCGGGTACTGCAACAGCATCGGGAGGCAGCCACCGAGCGGGTTGACGCCCGTCTCCTTGTACAGCTTCATCATCGCCTCCTGCTGCTTCTGCGGGTTGTCCGCATACTTCTCCTTGATGGCCTCCATCTTCGGCTGGAGCTCGCGCATCCGGGCCATGCTCCGGTAGGACGATTTCGTCAGCGGGTAGACGGCCAGCTTGACCAGGAGGGCCAGGACGATGATGACCAGGCCGTAGTTGGGCAGAACGCCGCCGAGCAGGGCGAAGAGCGGAATGAAGACGAACTTGGCCAGGGGCCGGGTCATCCACTCGAAGGCGTCCCAGCCGTAGTCCACCATGTCGTAGAGCCCGAGCCCGTAGTCGGCCAGGCGGAGGTACTCCATCGGGCCGATGTACAGGCGGAAGGCATCGGCCCCCGTCTCCGGAAACGGCATCAACAGGCTGACGGCGTAATCCTCACGGAGGGAAGGCGTTCCGGGTTCACCGAGGCGCTCGCCGAGGAGCTCGGCCCCGCGCGTGGTACCGTCGGGGATCACGACGGCGGTAAAGTAGGTGTTTTTGACGGCAACCCAGTCGACCTGCCCGCGCAGCGTGGCTTCCTGATACGCATCCGAGTTCAGGTCGATGTATTCCACCTCCCCGCCGCTGCGGGCATAGGCGCCGGCGCGCTGCGCTTCCTGCTCGGGATCGCCTTCCGTATGCGGGATGCCGCCGTCCCACATCAGCTCGTAGCCCAGGCTGGTCTCGAACGTGGCCGCGCCCTCCTGCTCGACGCTGAGCTGCACCTCGTATTCTTCCGGAACGAAGGTATAGGTCTGCGTAATCGCCCCCTCGCCCACGGTGGCCCGGAACGAGAGGGTGGCGGGTCCGTCGTGCACTTCCAGCCGGTCCCCCCCGATGCTCGGGGTGAAGAAGAAGTTGCGCGTGTCGACGACGCGGTTGTTCGGGGTGGTGAAGACCAGGGCCAGGGCACCGGTTTTCGTCGTGTCGATGAGCTGGACGGGGTCCTCGCTGCCGGCCTTGCGGTACTTCTTCAGCGTGAACGAGACGAGGGTGGCCCCCTTCGTGGAAAAGCGCGCCTCATAGAGGTCGGTCTCGACGGTGATGAAGCGCTCCTCCCCTTCGGTGGCGCCGGCGATCGTCGAGTCGACCGGCGGCGTGCGGCGGCGCGGCGGCGGTTCGTCCTCCACCGGCGGCGGCTCGACGGCAACCAGCGAATCCCCCGCGGCCGGCCCGGCGGGGGGAGGCGGCGGGGGCGTGAGCCACGTCAGCCACACGATCATGATCAGGGCGATGAGAACGGTGGCGATGACGACGTTACGATCCACGGTCGAGACTCCAGGTGGGAAAAGAGGGCTAAGACAAAGAGAATAGGCGGGTTAGAAAAGACGGGGACGGCGAAAGGTACGAGAGGTCCGGGGGGCTGTTCCGCGCTCATGGAAGTTTCATGCCGGCGGCGAGCCCGCTTCCAGCCGCATCACCAGTTTTCGCAGGGCCGCCGGCAGATCCCGGGGAACACGACGGCGGGCCGTGGCGGGGTCGCCCCGGTAGAGCACCATGAGCGTAAGGGTCTCGTCCCGTCGTGAAAAGAGGTCTATCAGGCCGGCCTGGTGCACCCGATAGACCTCTCGCAGGATTCGTTTGACCCGGTTCCGCACCACGGCCGGACGCGCGCCTCGCCCGGCCGAAAAGCCGACCTGCACCGGCACCGGCTGCCCCACCTCCCGGCGGTCGACCACACGGTACAGCAAGCGCACGCTTCCGACGGCGAGCGAACCGACGTCACCCCGGTTGCGGTCGAAGAGCGGTCGGATGAGACGCTGCCGTTTCAGGCGCATCGCACGGGGCAGGCGGCGGAACCGGTCACGCCCCGGCACGGCTACTTGCCACTCCGGGCATCGCTGACGGTCAGGCGCTTGCGTCCCTTGGCCCGGCGTCGCGCCAGCACCTGCCGGCCCTTTTTCGTCTTCATGCGCGCCCGGAACCCGTGCTTGTTGGCCCGCTTCCGGCGACTCGGCTGATACGTACGTTTCATGTCGTTCTCAACGGGATGGCTCTTCAGAAACAAGGGGGGATCTTACCGCCGACCAGAACCCCGGGTTCGGATCCCGCTTCCCCTTCATTCTCTTTTCGATAAAGGGCAGTCAAAATAAGGAACCCCGTGCAAAAATCAACGTGAACAGCTTGACTTTCATGCAAAGTCGATTTAAAATGCGGGTCCTTTCGCGGGAATAGCTCAGTTGGTAGAGCATCAGCTTCCCAAGCTGAGGGTCGCGGGTTCGAGTCCCGTTTCCCGCTCCACACCGGCCGCTTCGTGCGGCCAATTTGTTTTTGGGCGATTAGCTCAGCCGGTTAGAGCGCCTGCCTTACAAGCAGGAGGTCGCTGGTTCGAATCCAGCATCGCCCACCCGGAAACGCCCCGAAACCGGCCCCTGCAGCCTGTTTCCATCCTTCAATGCCCGCGGGCATGGCCGCCGTGGTCGCGGCGCTGCGCGGCGAACCATCGGTGGAGGGCCTGCACGAGCGCCGTGTCCGACGACGCGTACCGGATCCGCCCGCCGCCAGGCTCTTCCGCATACTGCACCCGCAGGCGGGCTGCCCCCGAAGCCAGCTCTTTCAGCCCCTGCATCTCCTCCCCGTGGATCCGTGCCGGCGCGCTGAAATCACCACGGGCAAACCGCGCAGCCTGCTCCCGGAGATGACGCCGGATGAGAACCACCTGCGCCTGATCCTGCGGATCCCGGACGATGACGCGCTGCACACCGCCCTCCTCCGTGGGCTCAAACACGTGGATCGTGCGGTCCAGGTCAAACGGCATCACTACGGCACCCCGGGCAGCCACCTCGGCCTGGCGGTGCACCAGACTCGTATCGGCATCATGGTGCGCCCGGTGGTTGCGTCCATCCGGGTTACACCCGGACACCAGCAACGCGGCGAGTACGAGGCTATAATGCAGGCGCATAAGATTCTCCCATGATGCAGCGAACGAACTACGCCCTCAAACGCGCGATCCCATGACAAGATCGCGCGTTGGCCTCACCGCTCAGGGGTCAGGCGGCGCGTGGCGACGGGAACCTGTCCCGTGCGCCGGTCGGTGACGGCTGGCACGTAGGCCCCCGGCTCCAGACGATCCGTCTTCCTGTCTTTACCCGCGGGGATCGCTCGCTTTCCTCACGGCACGCGCACGAACCGCCGCGCCCTCACCCCTTCCCGCGTTTCCAGCCGGTACACATACACCCCGCCCGGCAGGCTGGCGGCATGCCACCGGACCTCGTGCGTCCCGGCCGGGTAGACGCCCTCGGCCACCACCGCAACGCGCCGGCCCAGCACGTCGAAAACCGCCAGGCGCACCGGGGCGGTCTCGGGCAGGGCGAACCGAAACGTCGTCGCCGCGGAGAACGGGTTGGGATAGGCCGGCGCCAGCATGTAGCGATCCGGCAGGCCGGCCGCCTCCGTCGAAACCGCAGCGTCGTGCAGGTCGAGCCGCGGATCGACGCGCAGCGTGCGCGGCGGGGTGCAGGTATCGCTCACCTCCAGGAAGAAGAAGGAGCCGCCCTGCTCCGGCGCGCCGATCACCAGCCGCACCGACGTGGCCTCTTCCCCCGGAGCGCCGGTAAAGTCGAACCGCTCGAAGCCGCTGTTTTCCGAACCGGTGATCCCCCCCGAGCCGGCATAGTCGACCAGGGGATTGCCGGCCCCGTCCCGCACCTCCAGGAGGGCGATGTTCGAGGAAGTCGACAGATCCAGCGCGAAGGCAGCGAAGCCGGTGCCGGCCGTCATGGGCACCTCGGCACGGCCGCCGGAGAGCGGGTCGATGGTGCCGTCCCAGAAGGGCGCCGTGCCCGGATCCCGGCAGGGATCGACGAACGTCTGGCCCGTGTTGCAGGCCCCGAACGTGTTCGGCGCGGCCGCCTGCCAGGTGAAGTCCTCGTACACGGAACCCGACCCCGCCAGCTGCAGCGAATGCCCCACCGGCGTGCTGCCGCTCTCGGCCACGCCGATGTCCGTGCTCGTCATGCCGGCGGCCGGCCCGTCCACCGCTGTGAACGTGCCCTCATAGCTGAGAAACTGCACCACGACCCCGGCATCGTCGACGAGTGCCAGGCCATCGGGCGCACCGTTCTGAATGCCGTTGGTCGGATAGGAGAGCACCACCACACCGAAGCCGTCGCACACGTCCGGGATCGGGCCCGTGAGATTCGTCGTGGCGTACGCTTCACCATTGGCTCCATTGTACAGCACCAGGCTCCAGCCCGTCAGGTCGGTGCCGGCCGGTCCGGCGATCTCGACGGCCTCGCCGGTATCGGTGCCGTCGTTGTCATAGTGGAGTTCGTTGATGAAAACCGGGGTTTGCGCATGGACGGGCAACCATAGCAACCATACCAGAGCAGCAAGCAGTATCCTGAACATCACAACCTCCATGTTTGAGCGAGAGAGGAGAAACGATCATCGCCCACCGGTGCCCAAACATCACCCGAAACGCAGAAAGCCACAGGCTCCCTGAATCACATCACTTTAGCCGGCGGGCGAGGGGGTATTTCTGGCTGTTTTTCTTAATCTTTACACCCGAAACCAGAGACCCTCGGCTGCAATCCTTGCGACACGCTCTAACAGGATAAGACCCGGAAGACAACTCCTCAAGGGAAAAGGTAAAAAAGTGCTTCGGATTACCCGCCCTCGACACCGGGACGGGCTTTTGAAGGCCGGGCCTAACTTTTTCCCGGCCCGGTAGTACACACCCCGATGAGAAGATCCGTACGGCGGCCGATGTCCATGGACGAAACCCACACCTCCGCTTCGAACACCACCCGTTCCGGGGACCGGGGTGGTTCCCGGAAGAAGGAACCCGGTATCGGGCAGACATTGCTCGACGACCTTCGCAGTGGCGACCTCCGGCGCTCCCTCCGAGAAGACCTCCGGGAAACCTACCGGTTCTACCTCGACGACGCCCGGCGAGACGAGCTCTCGGCCATGGGGCAGGCCAAACGCTGGCTCGTAGCCACGTGGTGGCTGCTCAAGAGCATGTTCTTCAAACTCACGCCGGCCCGGCGGCTTTTCCTCGTGCTCAGCCTCTATTTCGTCGTCAACGGCAGCCTGAGGGATCCGACGCAGATCGTCGTGGGCTTCGTCGTCCTCTTCTTCATCCTGCTGCTCGAACTGAAGGACAAGCTCCTGGCACAGGACGAACTGGCCGCCGGCCGCGCCGTGCAGCTCGCGCTGATGCCGGACCGCAACCCGCGCGTCTCCGGCTGGGAAACCTGGCTCTTCACCCGGCCGGCCAACGACGTCGGCGGTGACCTGGTGGACTACCTCGAACGCCCCGACGGGCTCCTCGGCCTGGCGCTGGGCGACATCGCCGGGAAAGGGCTGCCGGCGGCGCTGCTCATGGCCCGCCTGCAGGCCACCCTGCGCGCCCTGGCCCCGGAGGCTCCCTCGCTCGCCAACCTGGGCACCACCCTGAACGACATCTTCTACCGGGACGGCCTCCGCAGCCGTTTCGCCTCGCTGGTCTACCTGGAGGTGACCCCGGAGACGGGCGCGGTGCGGCTGCTCAACGCCGGGCACCTACCCCCTCTTATCGTCCGCGCCGACGGGACGGTGGAGGAGGCCCCGCGCGGCGGCCCGGCCCTGGGGCTGATGCCGGGCGTCCGCTTCACCGAACAGCACCTGGACATGGCCCCCGGCGACCTGCTCGTGGTCTATTCGGACGGCGTCACGGAGGCCCGCAACGCCTACGGCTGGTTTTTCGAGGAAGACCGCCTGCACGCGATCCTGCCGCAGCTCCCCGGCCGGACGGCCGAAGACGCGGGCCGGCGCATCCTCTCGGCCGTCGAGCACTTCATCGGCGACGCCCGCCCGCACGACGATCTCTCGCTCGTGGTGCTCCGGCGTTGCCCGGAGGGAGCCCCTTCCCCCGACGACCTCCTCATCGCCCCGGCTTCGTCTCGTCGATCCCCCCCTCCCGGGGCGGGGCATGCTTGACCCACCGTTCCAGCCACCGGTCCGTCTCCCAGAGCATGTGCAGCACCGATTCCCGGGCGCGGTAGCCGTGGCTCTCGTGCGGCAGCATCACCAGGCGGGCCGTCTTGCCGAGCCCCTTCAGGGCATGGTAGAAGCGCTCGCTCTGGATCGGGAACGTGCCGGAGTTGTTGTCCGCCTCGCCGTGGATGAGCAGGATCGGCTCGTCGAGCTTGTCGGCGTTCATGAAGGGGGACATGCGGAAGTAGACCTCGGGGGCCTCCCAGAAGGTGCGTTCCTCGGCCTGGAAGCCGAACGGCGTCAGGGAGCGGTTGTAGGCCCCGCTGCGCGCGATGCCGGCACGGAACAGGTCCGAATGCACCAGCAGGTTGGCCGTCATGAAGGCGCCGTAGGAGTGCCCGCCGATGGCGACGCGCTCCGGATCGACGACACCCCGCCGCACCCCCTCGTCGATGACGGCCCGGGCGTTCATCACCAGTTGCTCGACGAAGGTGTCGTTCGGCTCCTGGTCGCCCTCACCCACGATGGGCATGGACGCATCGTCGAGCACGGCGTAGCCCCGCGTGACGAACGGCACGGCCCCCCAGTAGCTGACGTACTTGAACAGGTAGGGCGAGTCGGTGATCTGCCCGGCGGCGTCGGCGCTCTTGTACTCGCGCGGGTAGGCCCACACGAAGGCCGGCAGCGGCCCCTCCCGCTCGGGGTCGTAGCCGGCGGGCAGGTAGAGCGTGGCGGTGAGTTGCACCCCGTCGGCCCGCTCATACACGAGGAACTCCTTCTGGATGTCCATCAGCTCGGGGTACGGATGGGGGAAGGCCGTCAGCGCCGCCACCTCGCCGGTGGTGCGGTGGCGGACGAAGTAGTTCGGCGGCTCGGTGGGGCTCTGGCGGCGCGTCACGAGGCGCGTGCCGGCGTCGTCGAGCAGGGCCACGGGCTCCTCGAAGTAGGGTGCCTCGGAGCGGAAGAGCTCTTCGACGGCCCCCGTCTCCAGGTTCATCTTGCGGAGGAAGGGCCGCTCGCCCTCGGGCGAGGCGCCGTCGCCCGCCAGGAAGATCGCCGTGCCGCCGTCGGTCGTCTGGAGGACGTACGTGCCGGCGGCCGTGGGACGCATCAGGGGCCGGCCCGGGTCGTTGTACCGGTCCTCCGTCGAGTAGTCGAGCAGGAGGCGCGGGGGCGTGCCGGGATCGTCCGGGCGGACGAGGTAGACGCGCCGCGTGCGGGTGCGCCACCACGACTCCGACACGAGGGCGAACCCGTCCTCGCTCCACTGGATGCCGTCGTACCGCAGCGGTAGCGTGATGAGGGGCACGGGCTCGCCGTCGAACGGCGCTGCCAGCATGAAGACGCGGTCACGCTCGTCCGCCTCGGCGCGGGCGTCGCCGCCGTCGAGGGCTTCCGTCCAGACGACCGTGGCCGGCGCATCGGCCCGCCAGGCGACGTTCCGCATGCCCGTGGGCACCGACCCGAAGCCCGTGGGCACCTCCTCGGCGAGCGGCAGGTCGGCCAGCTCGGCCACCCGGTTGCCGTCGCGGTCCCACACCTCGACGCGACGGGGGAAGCGGTAGGCTGGCACCAGGTAGGAGAACGGCTCGTGGATCGTCTCGACGAGGAGGAAGCGGCCGTCCGGCGAGGGCGTCGCGTCGGCCACGAGGCCGGGGTCGCCGAGGGGCGTCACGGTGCCGTCGAGCCCCACCCGCAGCAGGCGGGTCGTCATGAAGTGGTCAAAGAGGGCCTCATCGTGCCGGTTCTGGAGAAGGTCCTGGTAGGTGCGCACGGGGGCCGCCTTGCCGATGTTTTCCTGAACGGTGGGGCCTTCGGGCGCCGGCGGCGGTTCGGGCGGCGCGCCCCGGTCGGGCGGCACGGCCCGCACCACGAGGGCGCGGCCGCCGGGCAGCCAGGCGTACGGCGTGCCGTAGTAGACGTTGTTCACGGCGAAGTCGCCCGCCCGCCGGGCCCGGCCGGTGGCGACGTCGGCCACGTACAGGTCGATGCGGTCGGGCCCGGTGACGGTGAAGGCCAGGTGCCGGCCGTCCGGCGCCCACGTCACGTCGGCGATGCGGGCGCCCTCGGGCAGGCCCGTCACCTCCGTCTCGCCGTCCGTGTCGAGGCGGCGCAGGACCAGCCGGTTGAAGTAGCCCGCCCGGCTCGGGCCGCTCGTGCGGGGGTTGATGCGCAACCCGGCCAGCCGCAGTTCGGGCTGGGCCAGTTCCTCGATGGAGGGCAGGCTGGGCCGGTGCATGAGCAACATCACGGCCCGGTCCGGGCTGAGGCTGACCGCCGGTGTGGGCGGTGCGTCGACCAGGCGGGCCAGCTCCTCGGGCGGCGTCTGATAGCGTTCCTGGGCGTACAGCTCCGGGGCCTGAAGAAACAGCCCCAGCATTAACAGCAAAAGCGGACGAAACATGGCACCACGGGGTTGGAGGCAGGGCAACGGGCACACGGCAGCGGCAGGCCGTCGACGGGAAATATACTGAGCCGCCCCCGGGGTTGCGCAAGCGCTTCCGGGCATTCCCCTCCCGGAGCCCGACCCGGCCTGCGGGGCGCTGGGAAAAATCCCCAGCTTCGACCGGGCAAAACGCCTATTTACCTGTGTTACGTCGCTGCGATATATTGGGGGCGCCCTGCAGTTGTAGGGTAAGGGGGTTTCAAGATGGGTGATCTCGGCGCTTAGGCGCCGCCGGCTCGCCCCCGGGCGGGCCGGCCCTGTCCGCACAGCAGGAGGTAGGTTATGTGGTCACCCGACCTGCAGGACCTCCCCTGTGCGGACAGGGCCAAAAACTTGCTGCTCGGCGGACAAGGCCGTGTTCGAGGAAGTGAGGGCGTACGAGCCTTTCGTTGTCCGCGGGCAGTCAACACACCTCGTTGTTGGGGTTGAGCACGGGGCGGCTTCCAGACCGGAAGTCGCCCCTTTTTCTTACCCCGGCCTCGCATCCCGTAACGACACGAAGGCACGAAGCCTTCTCGTCGCTTCGTGCCTTCGAAAGGAAAAGCGGGGTGGGCGGGCACGCCGGGACCGGCCGCACCGGCTCAACGGAAAACTCAGGAAAAGCCCGGAGGAGAGGGAGCATACCGGAGCGCAGGGCGATCCGGGCCGGGAGCGGGCGGGCGCGGTGCCATGTACATCCACGCGTAACCGGCCGGGTCCGGCCCCTCTTCCCTGGCCGCTGCCAGGGCCTCGCACGCCATGTGCAGCCAGTCACGGGCCTCGTCGTCGTGCAGCAGCAGATGGATCACCTCCCGGCGCTCTTCCTCGGAGAGCGTGCCGGAGATGAAGGCGGCCATCGTGTGATCGTCGAGCATGGTGGGCGTTGTCATAAGCACGACCTCAACTACTTCGTGAACGCAAGGCGGCGGGTCCGATCCGGACACCGGGCCTCCCCGGTATCGACCAACCCGCCCGCTTTCTTAAGCCGTGCCCGGCTCACGAAGATGATGCCACAGACGCCTTCGCCGAAAATTCGGCCGTTTTGACGGATCGTGCCCACCGCCGGGGACATTTTCGCCCGGCACGCGGCAAAGGCTGCCGCCCCGACGCGAAGCGGCGGCCCCCTTCGCGGAAGCCGCCGCCTGGTTACCCGAAGCGCCGGGGCGATCACTCGGCGGTGAGCGCCGCAATCCCCTGCTCGAAGACGATGTCGACCGGGATGCCGGCACCGGCCAGACGGTCGAGGTCGGCCTGCAGCTCCGGCCCGACCTGCGCGTACTTCGCGACGAACGCGGCCACGCCCGCATAGTCGCCGTCCCCCTGGAAGCGAAGGATCTTCTCCGAGAGGGCGTTCATGGCCTCGGTCATCTTGTCGAAGTGGACGCGGTAGGTGCCCGTGGCGGCGTCCCGTTCGAAGGCCCCCATCTCTTTGAAGAAGTTGAACCGGATCATGTTGGCGCGGCCGTGGGCGCTGGCGGCGCCGAAGCGCACCGAGCGGAAGATGCCGGCCAGGAACGTGACGTAATGGTCCATCAGGTCGGCGTCGAGCTCGCCGGCCTCTTTCAGCTTCGTGACCATGTAGAGCCCCAGGATGTCGGCTTTGCCCTCTTCGAGGGCCGAGGCGTGCTCGCGCAGGGCCTCCCGCACGGTACCCCGGCCGTCGAGGGTGTTCTTGATGCCCAGCCCGTGCGCTACCTCGTGGAACATGGTGTTGCCGAAGAAGGCGTCGAAGGTGACGTGGTCACGCTGGTCCTCGGCGATGAGGACGCCGGCGATGGGGAGGAGGATCTTGTCGAACTTGGCCCGCATGCTGTTTTTGAGCTGGAGCCGCCGCGTGCCCTTCTGGAGCTGTACCTCTTCGTCGTTGGGCAGGTTGATGGCGATGGTTTTGGAGCCTGCGTTGGCGTCGCCCGCGTAGTAGAGGGCGTCGTAGGCGTTCAGGTCGGAGTCGGTGCCGGGCGTCTCCTGCTTGTACTCGGGGGGCACGGGCAGCCCCTCCTGGAGCATCGGCAGGAGCTCGGCGTAGCGGGCCAGCCGCTCGCTCCATTCGCGATCCTTGACCAGGATGAAGGTCTCGGCAGCGGCCTTGTACCCGAAGAGCTGGTCCTCGTACGTCTCGATGGGGCCGATGACGACCTCGAGCGTGTTGTCCTTCATGTCCATCCAGGCCAGGTCGCTCGGCTGGTATTCGCTCGTCAGGAGGGCCTCGGCGCGGAGCTCGAGGTACCGCTTGAGGCCGGGCTCCTCGGCCAGCGCCGCGGCGGCCCGCAGCTTCTCAGCGGCCCGCTGCATGGGTGCGGCATAGGCCTCGTGGTAGGGCACGGCCCGCAGCCCGCCGTCCTCCCCGCGCACGACGACGGTGTACAGGCTCCGGAGAGTCGGGTCTTCGGCCGCCGCCGCCTCGAACTCCTCCTTCGTCATGTCGGCCGGGTAGAAGTTGGCGCCGGCGGGCTTGGGCCCCACGCCTTCGACGAACGGCGCGTTGTTGGCGAGCCGGTCCCACGGCCCGTAGTTGATCTCGGCGAAGCGTTTGAGCGCCGGGTCGTCGATGCGGGCCAGGAGTTCGTCTTTGTCGCCGTAGGCCTGCTGCCAGAAGATGGCGTCCATCTCGTGCGCGGCCTCGATGAGCAGCGGGATCATGCGGCACTCGGCTTCGGAGAGCACGCTCAGGTCGGTCGTCAGGCGGAAGGTGGTGTACTTGTCGAGCAGCGCCCGGGCCTCGGGGCTGCCCTGGTCGACGTCATACATGCCGGTGGGCTCAGGGATGTTTTGCGTGGCGAGGAAGTCGCGGCAGTCGAAGCCGTCCTCCGGGGCGGGGCGGTCGCAGGCCGCCAGCAGGAGCAGCAGGGCGGCACTGCAGACGACGGACAATCGGCGCATGGGGATCGCAGGAAAGGTGGGACGAACGCAGACGGGCTCCATACCCTTTGCCGGTTGGAGCCCCCGGTCAAGATACGAGATCCCGGGGAATGAAAGGCGGTGGATGCGCGTGGAAAGAGGGCGGCATCCCGGCGGGCGTGCCTGGAAGTCAGGGGACGTATGCGGCGATCGCCGCCGGAACGGGGGCCGGCAGGGGAAACACGCCGTCGCGGCGGGCGAGCCAGACGTGCCCGCCATCACGCAATAGCCGGGTGACCGGATGGGGCAAGGGCGGCAGGCCGGCGTGCTCGGGCGGCAGCCGCCGGGCCACCTCGGCCTCGGCGACCTGCAACTCGCGCAGGTTGTTGCCGTGTGCCCCGGCATGAGGCATCTCGCGCAGGTGAACGAGGCCGTCGTCGGTGGCCAGGATGAACCCCCCTCCGGGCAGGGCCTCAACGTCGTGGATGCGGTTGCCGCGTCGTCCCAGGTAGGTAAACTCGGCGGGATGATCTTCGTCTCCGGCCGGGAAGAAGGCGACGGCCTCGCTCATGACGACCCACAGGCCCGACGGCGTCGCCACGAGCCGTTCGACGATGTTGTCCGGCAGGCCGTGGTTGGCGGTGCCCTCCTCGGAGTAGACGAGCCAGCCGCGCCCCATGCGCCGGAACAGGCCGATGCCGGTGCCCACCCAGGCCGCACCGTCCGGCATGACGGCCAGCGCGTGGACCGGAGCCGCGGCCAGCGCCGGGCGCCAGGTCGTGTCCCGGCGCGTGAAGACGCCGAAGCGCTCCGTGCCCACCCAGAGCGCGTCTCCCGGGGACACGGCCAGCGCGGTGACGGCTGGCTGCGGATCGAGCGCGGGCAGGTGGAGCGTGTCGAGGGGAGCTTCTGGCGTGGTGAGCCGGTACAGGCCCCGGGCGGTGCCCAGCCACAGCGCACCGCCCGCATCGACGGCGGCGGCGCGCACGGGAGCCGGCAGCCGGCGCACCACCGGGGGCCGGCCGTCCCGCAGCCAGCGCACCTCGGCGCCGCCGCCCAGCACGAGGCCGTCCCGCCAGGCCACCAGCACCGCCGGGTCTTTCGGCAACGGGACGTCCAGGTGCCAGGCGGTGGGCACCGTCGTGCCGCATCCCGGCGCCGCCACCCCCAGTATCATCAAGACCAGCGCGTATACGATCGGTCGTACGGCCATGGCCTCACCTGCGTAAAAGTCCTGGTTGAGACTGAAAGCCTGAACGTTAGCATCCTGAGATCGGCGATGACAAGCCCGTCGATCAACATTAACGATCTGGTTACGGCAGGCTAACGATCATCTAACGAAGGGCTGATCCGACGGTAACGAAGAAGTCGCACGGAACAGGTAGGTTGCGGGTGCATCCGGCTCGGCCGGAAGACCCTTCTGTACCCTGAACCAACCGCTCCCTATCAGCCATGTCCCACACGCTACGCGCCCTGCTGTGGATGCTCGTCCTGATGCTCCCGCTGGCGGCATCCGCGCAGAAAAAGAATGTCATCCTGTTCATCGGCGACGGCCACGGCATCGCACCGCGGACGGCCACCCGCATGGCCCTCGGCCAGGGCCAGGACGGCAGCCGCTTCTCCGACGATCCGAATTTTCACCTGCTGGCCTCCGATCGGCTGCGCTACAACGCCATGGTGACCACCCACTCGCTCAACTCATGGATCACCGACTCGGCACCGGGAGCCTCCGTCTATGCCGTGGGGAAGGCGGGCAAAGTGGATAACGAGTACATCTCGCTCGATCCGGTGACCGGGGCCCCGCTGGAGACGATCCTGGAGGCCGCAAAGAAGGCCGGCTACGCCGTCGGGCTCGTCTCCACGACGCGCATCACCCATGCCACCCCGGCTGCCTTTGCCTCGCACGTCTGGAACCGGGATCTGGAGGATTACATCGCCGCGCAGTACCTCTCGGCCACGCAGGCGGAGTATGAGGCGATCTTCAACGCCGGGCCGGGCTACGATGCCGCCCGCGACTGGGTGCTGCCGGCACCGAAGGAGGGCGTTCACCTCGACGTGATCCTCGGCGGCGGCGCCCGCCACTTCCTGCCCCGTACCAACCCGAACGCCAATGGCAACGCCACGGTCGTCGACCGCGACGGCAACCCGATCACGGACGGGGCAGCGCCCGTCACCCTGAGCGGCCGCCGCAGCGACGAGGTGGACCTGGTCGAGATCGCCAAGACACGGGGCTTCCGCTACGTCAACAGCCGGGATGCCCTGCTGGCCGTGCTGGACGACCTCGATGCCTTCACCCCGGAGAACGACACCCGCCTGCTGGGGCTCTTCAGCAGCTCCCATCGCAGCTACGAGGCCGAGCGCCAGCTCCTCTTCCCGTGGGAGCCGGCCCTCTGGGAAATGACGCAGGTTGCCATCGAGGTGCTCAAGCGCAAGAGCGACAAGGGCTTTTTTCTCATCGTCGAGGGCGGCCGCATCGACCACCTCGAACATGCCAATGCCGGCGGCATCGGCTATGAAGGCAGCAACTACACGGTCGTCGCCGACAAAGAAGCTATCATCGCCGAGGACGTCTACGGCGGCGGCACCGACCGCCTGGCGGGTGTCTACGGCTCGGATTACATGATCAAAGAAGTACTGGACTTCGACTATGCCATCGGCGAGGGCCTCAACCTGATGAACGACGCCACAGCCGGGCAGACGCTCCTGATGACTACCTCCGATCACGAATGCGGCGGCTTCACGGTCGTCGGCCTCCACGATGCCGCCGACGCGCAGGGCAACGGCACGTTGGTGCGCACCTACGCCCGGCAACCGGAGAAAACCGACGGGCAGTTCACCCCGGTCCCGCAAAACATCGACCGGGGCGATGACGAGCTCGGCGGCTGGTTCCCCGAATACACGCTCGTCCCGTTTCAGGGTAAGATGTGGCCGGAGCCGAGCGGCCCGAACGCGCGCCGCATCGTCATCGCCTACGGGTCGAACCCGCTCGTCAATGGCAACGGCGGCACCATCGGCACCACGCCCGGCAACCACACGCCGCAGGACGTCTGGGTCGGCGCCGACGACAACGTGGGCGGCACCTATGCCGGCCGGATCACCGGACGCGGCCTGCTCGACAACACCGACCTCTTCCCCATCATGGCCGACTTCCTGAACGTGCAGACCTCGACCCGCATCGAGCAGGAATCGGATCTCCCGGGGCGCTTCGGTGCCGTGGAGGCGTTCCCGAACCCGTTCCAGGGCACGCTCCGCGTGGCGCTCGACGTGGCGGAGGCGCAGCCGGTGGACCTGGAGGTGTACAATGCCCTGGGCCAGCGCGTGCGGATCCTCGAACGCGGGAAGCGCCTGGCGCCGGGACGCCACGAGGTCGCCTGGGACGGCCGGGACGATGCGGGCCTGGCCGTGGCCTCCGGCCTCTATCTGATCGTGGCCCGCAGCGGCGACCAGATCACCTCACGGCAGGTCATCCGCCTCCGCTGAAGCGTCCGTCACGAAACACGAAAAAGGGGAGGGACCGGCTGCGGTTCCTCCCCTGCTTGTTTGCCGGGGCCGGGCGTGCCCGTTCGCCGGCTTCAGTCGCCGCGACCGCGTTTACGGCCGCCCCGGCGTTTGCCCCGGCCGCGCCGCTTCTTGCGCTCGGCCATCTCGGCGTCTTCGGCGTCGGCGGCCTCGCGGCGAGCCGCCTCCTCGGCCGTGATCTCGGGCTGTTCGGGGGCCCGGTGCATCAGCTCGTGGTAGAGGTCGTCCACCAGCATCGCCAGCAGCTCGGGCTCCTCCTCGGCCAGCTCCTCGACGAGGGGCACGAAGCGCTGGAGCCGCTCGCGCGCCAGGTTGGTCTTGTCCCGGTAGCGGTCCTCGAGCACCACGGTCATGCGCTCGGCCACACGGCGGGCAACGTCCTCCGGGCCCGGCAGCGGGCGCTTCTCGATGTCGATGGCGTACCGGTGCGCGATGGCCAGCAGCGTCCGTTCGTCCTCGAACGTGGTCAGCACGAGGGCCGTCCCCGTTTTGCCGGCGCGGGCCGTGCGCCCGGTACGGTGGATGTAGATCTCCTGGTCCTGCGGCACGTCGTAGATGATGACGTGGCTCAGGTCCGAGATGTCGATGCCGCGGGCGGCCACGTCGGTGGCGACGAGGAAGCGGAGCTGCCCTTTGCGGATGCGGTCCATGATGCGCTCACGGGCCCGTTGCGGCAGGTCGCCCGTCAGGCCGGCGGCGTCGTAGCCGTAGTTCGTCAGGAACTGGGCCAGGTACTCGACGTCCCGCTTCGTGTTGGCGAAGATGATGGCCGAGTCCGGGTTCTCCAGCTCGATCAGTCGCACGAGCGCCCGGTCCTTCTCCATCGGATCGACCTTGTAGTAGCGATGCTCGATGGCGTCGACGCTCTCATGGCCGGCGCTGAGCGAGAGAAAGCCGGGCTCGCGGAGGAACTCGCGGGCCAGGGCGCGCACCTTCGGCGGCATGGTGGCGCTGAACATGTACGACTGCCGGCGGGCGGGCAGGTAGCGTTTGAGCTGGCGCATGGCCGGGTAGAAGCCCATCGAAAGCATCTCGTCGGCCTCGTCGAGGATGAGCACCCGGAGGGCGTCCAGGCGGAAGGTGGCGCGCTCGAGGTGGTCGAGGATGCGGCCGGGCGTGCCGATGACGATCTGGGCGCCGTCCTGCAGGGCCCGGTTCTGCGGCCCGTACCGCACGCCGCCGTAGACGAGTGCGGCCGAGAGGCCTTCCGGCGCGTCCCCCCGCATCCGCACGAACTCCTCGTGGATCTGACGGGCCAGCTCGCGGGTGGGCGTCAGGATGAGGGCCTGCGCGGCGCGCTTCTCGGGGTCGAGCAGGGTAAAGAGGGGAAGGAGGAAGGCGCCGGTCTTGCCCGAGCCGGTACGCGACTGCACGATCAGGTCGCGGCCGTCGAGCATGTACGGGATGGCCTTCTCCTGGACGGGCATCAGCCGGTCCCAGCCGGCGTTCTCGACGGCGCGGCGCACCGCCGGCGGCAGCGTCTCGAGCGTGGCACCCGGCAGCGGCGGGTCGGGCTCGACGAGCGAGGCCTGCACCTTCGCCTGCCGGGCCGCCTCCTGGGCCCGGGTAGTCAGGTCGATGACACGGGTAAAGGGACTTCCCTGGTTCGGTTCTTCGGGCATAACGTCGTACGGGTTGAAAGAGCTATCTCGTCGTGTTCACGATCACCGGTCTGGATGCATCAACCCTTGAACGTTGCGGCCGGAAGCGCGATCCACGGGGGGTTACATGGCCAGGCCCCCGTCCACATGGAGGACGTGGCCGGTGATGTAGTCGGCGGCGGGGGCGGCGAGGAAGAGCACGGCGGCGGCCACCTCGTCGGGGCGGGCGGGGCGGCCGAGCGGGACGGCGCCGAGCATGGCCTCCCGGGCGGCCTCCGGAAGCTGTGCCGTCATGTCCGTGGCCACGTAGCCCGGCGCCACCACGTTGACCGTCACGCCGCGGCTGCCGAGCTCCTTCGCCAGGCTCTTCGAGAAGCCGATGATGCCGGCCTTCGAGGCGGCGTAGTTCGTCTGGCCCGGGTTGCCCATGACGCCGACGACGGACGAGATGTTGATGATCTTGCCGCCGCGCTGCTTCATCATGGGCCGGTAAGCGGCCTTGCAGAAGTTGAAGACGCTCTTGAGGTTCGTCTCGATGACGGCGTCCCAGTCCTCCTCTTTCATGCGGAGCATGAGGTTGTCCCGGGTGATGCCGGCGTTGTTGACGAGCACGTCGAGCGAGCCCCAGGCCTCGAGCACGCCGCGGACGGCGGCCTCGGCATGGGCCGCGTCGGCGGCGTCGCCCTGGAAGACGAGCACCTCGGTGCCCCGCGCTTCGAGTTCGGCTTTGAGGGCGTCGGCCTCGGCGGTGGAGGAGCGGTAGGTGAAGGCCACGCGGGCCCCGGCCCCGGCCAGCGCCTCGACGATGGCCCGGCCGATGCCGCGCGTTCCCCCGGTGACGAGCGCGTTCTTTCCGTTCAGGTTGAGTAACATATAGCGTTGGTCTATGCTATCGAAACTGTCGTTGTGCAGCGCGATGTAGCCGCACCCTTCACGGGTGCGCTCCCCTCTCCGCCGGCGCACCCGGGCTAAAGCCCGCGGCTACACGGTACGTTCGAGGAGCAATGTAGCCGCACCCTTCACGGGTGCGCCCCCCCTCTCCGCCGACGCGCCCGGGCTAAAGCCCGCGGCTACACGGTACGTTCGAGGAGCAATGTAGCCGCACCCTTCACGGGTGCGCTCCCCCTCTCCGCCGACGCGCCCGGGCTAAAGCCCGCGGCTACACGGTACGTTCGAGGAGCAATGTAGCCGCACCCTTCACGGGTGCGCTCCCCTCTCCGCCGGCGCACCCGGGCTAAAGCCCGCAGCTACCCGGTACGCTCGAGGAGCGATGTAGCCGCACCCTTCACGGGTGCGCTCCCCTCTCCGCCGGCACGCCCGGGCTAAAGCCCGCGGCTACACGGTGGGTCCGGTTCGCTAAGGGCAGCCATGCCCTCCATAACCATGACCTCCGCTATATCATGCACTAGAAACCGTGGTGAGGGTGTCCAGCTCGTCCGCCGTGCCGGCGGTGGCTGCTTCGACGTCGCGGCCCAGGGTGCGGCGCACGAGGCCCGTCAGCACGTTGCCGGCGCCGACCTCCACGAAGCGCGTGGCGCCGTCGGCCTGCATGCGGCGGAGCGTCTGGGCCCAGCGTACGGGCGCGGTGAGCTGTTCGAGCAGGCGTTGCCGGATCGCCTCGGGGTCGGTCGTCGGGGCCGCGGTCACGTTCAGGTAGACCGGGCAGCGGGGCGTCCGGATGGCGAGCCGGGTCAGCCCCTCGGCCAGCCCGTCGCGGGCATGGGACATCAGGGGCGAGTGGAAGGCCCCGCTGACGGGCAGCAGCACGGCCCGCCGGGCACCCCGCGCCTTCGCCTCTTCGATGGCCCGCTCGACGGCCGCGACATCGCCGGAGATGACCACCTGCCCGGGCGCGTTGTAGTTGGCCGCGCAGACGACCTCGTCGCCCTCGCTGGCCGCCGCGCAGACCGCCTCGACGGCCTCGTCGTCCATCCCGAGCAGCGCCGCCATCGTGCCCGGCCGGTGCGTGCCGGCCTCGGCCATGAGACGACCGCGCAGGCGCACGAGGCGCAGCCCGTCCTCGAAGGCGATGGCCCCGGCGGCGGCCAGGGCGCTGTACTCGCCGAGGCTGTGCCCGGCCGTCATGTCGGGGCGGTGGCCCCGTGCTTCCAGCACGGCCATCGCGGCCAGGCTGTGCACGTAGAGGGCCGGCTGCGTCACGTCGGTCTGTTTGAGGGCCTCGGCCTCGGCCTCCGGGTCGCCGCCCGCGCCGAACATCCGCCCGGAGAGCGGGAAGCCCAGCAGGTCGTCGGCGGCTTCGAAGACGGCCCGCGCCTCGGGGAAGCGGTCGTACAGGTCCCGCCCCATCCCGACGAACTGCGAGCCCTGGCCGGGGAAAAGGTATGCGGTCGTGGTCATAGGTAGGATCGGGGTTTCAGCACGTCATGATTCCGGAAGCGGGCGCCCCGGCCCGTTTCGCACAAGCCGTCACGCAGCGCCGGAACGCGGACGAGCCGGCACGGAGGCCCACTTCTTCAACCCGCAGGGGGCATCCCGTGCGGTGTCGCCCCGGCGCGTCTCGCCGTCAGGCGCTTTCGGCGACCTCGGCCGTGGCGGTGCGGGCCACGGTGTCACCGTCGTAGGCCCACTTCACGTAGGCGGCGCCCCAGGTGAAGCCGCCCCCGAAGGCCGCCAGCACCAGGTTGTCCCCCCGGCGGAGGTCCTGCTCCCAGTCGTGGAGGCAGAGCGGGATGGTGGCGGCGGTCGTGTTGCCGTAGCGCTCGATGTTGAGCATCACCTTGTCCATGCCGATGCCCATGCGGCGGGCGGTGGCGTCGATGATGCGGAGGTTGGCCTGGTGCGGGACGAGAAAGCGGACGTCGTCGCCGGTGAGGCCGTTGCGCTCCATGATCTCGGCCGAGACGTCGGCCATGCCCGCGACGGCGTAGCGGAAGACGTGGCGTCCCTCCTGGTGGAGGAAGTGCATCTTCTTGTCGACCGTCTCGTGCGTGGGCGGGTTGAGGCTGCCGCCGCCCTTCATGCACAGCAGGTCCCACTGCGAGCCGTCGACGCGCTCGATGGAGTCGATCAGGCCGTAGCCTTCGGTGTCGGGTTCGAGCAGGACGGCCCCGGCGGCGTCGCCGAAGAGGACGCAGGTGGTCCGGTCGGTATAGTCGGTGATGGTGCTCATCTTGTCGGCCCCGATGACGAGCACCTTTTCGTGCTTGCCGCTTTCGATGAAGCGGGCGCCGGTGGAGAGGGCGAAGAGGAAACCGCTGCAGGCGGCCGAGAGGTCGAAGCCCCAGGCGTTCTTCGCGCCGATGGCGGCCTGGACCAGGCAGGCGGTGGCGGGAAAGAACATGTCCGGGGTGACGGTGGCCACGATGATCGCGTCGATCTCCTCGGGCTCGATGCCCCGCTTGCGGAGCAGGTCCCGGGCGGCTTCGGCGGCCATGTAGGAGGTGGCCTTGTCCTTGTCCCAGAGGATGCGCCGCTCCCGGATGCCGGTGCGGGTCCGGATCCACTCGTCCGAGGTGTCGACCATTTTTTCGAGGTCCGCGTTCGTCAGGCGATCTTCCGGAAGGAAATGCCCGACGGCGGTGATGGCTGCGCGTATCATAAGCACTTCTGGATGGCGGTGGTAGCGCCGCGCGGGCCGCGCCACGCGGCCCGCGTGCGGCGGCAAAGCGGGTTCAGCCGCCAAGGGCGGCAGCGATGGCGCCGGCGACGTCCTGCCGGGCCACCTCGGCGCCGGTGAGGATCATGCGCTCGACGGCCCGGGCCGAGGAGCCGCCGTGACCGATGAGCACGTGCCCGTTGACCCCGAGCAGGGGGACGCCCCCGAACTCCTGATAGTCGAAATGGCGCAGGGCCCCCCGCAGCACGCGGGCCACCAGGGCCTGCTCCTCGGAGGCGAGCCCCAGGCGCTGCATCTCCTGCCCGATCATCTGCGGCAGAATCGTGGCCACACTCTCGCCCAGCTTGAGGATGATGTTGCCCACAAAGCCGTCACACACGACGACGTCGGCGGGATACTGCAGCAGATCGCGCCCCTCGACGTTTCCCTTGAAACGCAGGCCCGGCGTCTCGGCGAAGAGCCGGTGGGTTTCCTTCGCCTGCTCGTTGCCCTTGCCCGGCTCCTCCCCGATGTTCAGGAGCGCCACCGTGGGGTGCTCCCGTTTGAGGATGCGCTCGGCATAGATCGCCCCCATCAGTCCGAACTGCACCAGGTGCTCGGGCTTGCAGTCGACGTTGCTACCCACGTCGAGCACGACCGTGGGCTTCTGGTGGGAATTGGGGAAAAAAGCGGGCAGCGCCGGGCGTGCCACCCCGGGTACCCGGCCCAGGATGAAGAGCGCCGCCGCCATCACGGCCCCGGTGTTGCCGGCGCTGACGAAGACGTCGGCCTGCCCGGCCTTGAGCGCCCCCAGGCCGAGATGGATCGACGAGCGGGGTTTGCCCTTGAGCGCCGCCGTCGGCGCCTCGTGCATCTCGATGACCTCCGGCGCCTCGATCAGGCACAGCGGCAGGTCGGCCGCATCCCCGTACGCTTCGAGTTGCCGGCGCAGGCGGCCGGACGGCCCGAAGAGCAGCACCTCGACGTCGCCCGCGGCGTCGCGGGCCGCCGCCACCGCCCCTTCGACGACCACGTCCGGGGCCCGGTCTCCTCCCATTGCATCAACAGCAACGCGAATGCCCATGGCTCACGTGTTGACTAAGCGAAAGGCCTGACGGCATCGCTCCGGCCGCACCTCCACCGGAGACGACATTCGGTCAAGATACAAAGCCGGGCATGCAAGAAAAAGAAACACGCTCCGCGCGCCACGGCCATCCCGAACGGCACCGCGGCGACCAGAGCGTGTAGCGTGGAATAATGCAGGAGGATACGTCAAACGATCTCCGGGCGTTCGACCACCTGACGCCCACGGTAATAACCGCAGGAAGGACAGGCACGGTGCATCACCTTCGTGTCACCGCAGTTGGGGCATTCCATCAGCTGCGGCTCGCGGAGCCGGTTGTAATAGTTGGCCCGGCGGGCCCGCGTACGCGCCTTCGAATGCTTGCGTTTGGGATTGGCCATGGGTATTCCTCAAAAGGTTGTAGACAACGGGAAAACGACGGGCTACGAGGCTACCCCTCGTTCACTTCATCGCCGGGACGCAACCGGCGCAGCGCCTCCCAGCGCGGATCGACCCCGCCCTCGTCTCCGAAGCGGAGCGGCAACGCCACCTCTTCCGCGCCCGGGGCGACCTTCCGCACCGGCACGGCCAGCATCAGCGTGTCCCGCACCACATCGGTCAGGTCAATCTCCTGATCCGACGGCAAGAGCGGGCGCACGTCGTCATGCGCCGGTTCGAGCTCGGCCACGAGCGCGGGAGCGGCATACAACACCGTATAGCGCCCCTCGATCGGGCGATCGAACAGCACCAGCGTCCGGTCACATTCCAGCGTGGCGATGGCCTCGGCCTTCAGGCGCACCAGGACCCGCCCCGGCTGCACGTCGAGCCGGAGGGCGACGGCAATGTCCCGAAAGACCGCCGCATCCAGGTCAAGGGCCTCGGCGGACGGCCGCACGTCGAGCCGGTGAGATCCCGGCTTCAGGCTGGCAACGTCGATCCGCAACATGGCGCAGGCAAGAGGGTCTTCGCACGGCACAAAAAAAGCAGGCTACCCGGCCGATGGTAGCCCTGCCCCCATGAAACACGGGGGTCAACCAAGTTAGAAAAGAGAGGTTTCCTTTTCAACCGGAGGAAACCCAACCTTTTACCGAAAAGTGCGTGAAGGAAGGCTCCTCGCCCCCAAAGTTCTTCTGTGAAATCGCCGCCGATGTGCTTGACGTTGTAGCCCGCGTTGGTTACCATGCTACCGCGTTGCGAGGCAGGCAGCCCTCCTGCTGTACACCCACAGCTACTTCCCCGGAAGCCGGATCCCAGGACCGGTTTTTTTCGCTTTCGCTCGCCCGCTGAACCACCGCGACGTTTCGTGCCTCCGGCTCCCGTCTCACGACGGGCTTCGACGCCCCGGGCATACCCCGACCCGATCCGGACCGACTGACATTTCCATCGCCGGCCGCCGTGCGTGTGGATAATTTGTTGACAACCACACCGCCCGGGGGACCGGCCCTCGCGGACGGGCCCGGGAGCCGAAGAAGGGAGTCGCCGTGGCACCATAGCGTCGCGAACGTGCTGCTTTCAAGTTCTTTAAAATCAAGTTTCTACCGGCACCACTGCGCCCTGTTGATAACCTGTGAACGGCTGTGGATAAATCGGGTCGTCGCAATGGGATCACCGGGGTGGTTGTGCCGGTGTGTTGATAACGGGTGAATATGTTGCGGGCCGGTGTACGTCAGGGCCGGATGCGGCGGGCTGCCTTCGCGATGCCTTACACGATACGATGTACCTGACCGGACCCTCCGGGTGTCCGGTTCATGCGCAGGCAGGTTCACAAGCATGGAGCACAGCCCCGAGTCGGTCTGGAAACAATGTCTCGACATCATCCGGGACAACATCAGCAGGCAAAGTTTCAAAACATGGTTCGAACCGCTGAAGGCCGTTCGCCTGGAGCAGGACGGCGAGCTGATCAAACTCACCGTGCAGCTGCCCAGCCAGTTCTACTACGAATGGCTGGAGGAGCACTACTTTGCGCTGCTAAGGAAGACGATCACGAAGGTACTGGGGCCGCAGGGCCGGCTGTTCTATGACATCGTGATCGAGAAGGATGACGCCGAGGGCGGCTACGAGGGCGCGTCCGTGCAACTGCCCTCGCGCAGTCCGGCCAACGAGCCGCCCCCGGTGGCGAGCGGGGTGGACCGGCCGCCGCCGGAGAGCGGGGCGGAGCCGGCGACGCCGACCTCCGAACCGCCGGCCCCGTCCCGGTTCGGCCCGGGCGGGCTCCCGCCGGCCCCGATCACGAACCCCTTCGTCATCCCGGGCATCCGCAAGGCGGACGTCGACAGCCGGCTCAACGCCCACTACACGTTCGAGCGTTTCATCGAGGGGGACTGTAACCGCCTGGCCCGCAGCGCGGCGCTGGCCATCGCCCAGCAGCCCGGCGCCACCAGCTTCAACCCGTTCCTCGTCTATGGCGGGGTCGGCCTGGGCAAGACGCACCTCATCCAGGCCATCGGCAACTACATCAAAGCCAACCGCCGCACCGAAACCGTCCTTTACGTCTCCAGCGAGCGCTTCACGACGGAGTTCGTCCAGGCCATCCAGCACAACCGCGCCAGCGACTTCTCCCTCTTCTACCGGCAAATCGACCTGCTCATCATCGACGACGTCCAGTTCTTCGGCGGCAAGGAGAAAACGCAGGAGGAGTTCTTCCACATCTTCAACGCCCTGCATCAGAGCGGCAAGCAGATCGTCCTCTCGGCCGACCGCCCCCCGCGTGACATCCAGGGCATCGAGGAGCGCCTGCTCTCCCGCTTCCAGTGGGGCCTCTCGGCGGACCTGCAGCCCCCCGAGCTGGAAACCCGCATCGCCATCCTGCGCCGCAAGGCGGAAGACGAGGGCGTCACCCTCCCCGACGAGATCATCGAGTTCGTCGCTCACCACATCAAGAGCAACATCCGCGAACTCGAAGGAGCGCTGATCCGCCTGATCGCCCAGACGGCACTCCACCGCCGGGAACTCGACCTGTCGCTGGCCAAAGAGATCCTGCGGGACCTGATCAAAGAAAGCCGGATCAGCCTTTCCATCGAGCAGATCCAGCGCATCGTGTGCGAGTACTTCAACATCCCCGAAGACCTCGTCCGGGCCAAGACGCGCAAGCGGGAGGTGGTGCAGGCCCGGCAGGTGGCCATGTACTTCAGCAAGCAACTGACGCAGCATTCCCTCAAAACGATCGGACTCCACTTCGGCGGACGCGACCACTCGACCGTGATCCATGCCTGCCAGAGCGTGACGAACCAGATCGAAACCGATCCCAAGTTCCGGGAAATCATCGAAGAGATCGCCCACAAGCTCGAACTCCACAGCCGGTAGCGCCCCCCGGCCCGGAGTGGATTTATCCCGCCGGATTTTCGTATTTTTCCGGGCCTCCGTTTCACGATGATTGCCGACGAACCATGAAGTTCACCGCATCGAGTGCCGACCTGCTCAAGGCGCTGACGACCGTCAGCGGCGCCGTTCCTTCGAAGAGCACCCTGCCCATCCTCGAATGCATCCTGTTCGAGCGGGACGGCGATACCCTGCAGCTCAGTGCCACGGACCTGGAGATCTCCATTGTGCAGCGGCTGGCCGTGCCTTTCGAGAGCAACGGCACGACGGCAAGCAACCGCATCGCCGTGCCGGCCCGGCGCCTGCTCGACACCCTCCGCGCCCTGCCCGACCTGCCGATCCGGTTCTCGACCGACGACGACTTCAACGTCACGCTGCGCACCGACCAGGGCCTCTACAAGATGGTCGGGCACGACGGGGCCGACTACCCGGCCCTTCCCGAGCTCTCGGGCAACGTCCGCATCGAGACCGACGGGAAGCTGTTGCGGCGTGCCATCCAGAAGACCCACTTTGCCGTCAGCAAGGACGCCCTGCGGCCGGCCATGATGGGCATCTACTTCCAGATCGGCCCCGAGGAAGGGCGGGCCGTCGCCACGGATGGGCACCGCCTGGTGAAACTGACCCTGGCCGAGATGACCAGCCCCGTGCCGGTGTCGTTCATCGTGCCGGAGAAGGCGATGACGCTGGCGGCCCGCATCGCCACGGACGAGGCCTGCACGATCATCGTGGACGAGGGGTATGCCGGATTCGACTTCGGGGAGGCCCGCGTCCTGGCCCGCCTCATCGACGAGACGTACCCGAACTACGAGGCCGTCATCCCCGTGGAAAACGACCGGCTGCTGGTCGCCGGCCGCGATGCGATGCTGGCGGCGGTCAAACGGGTGGGCCTCTACTCCTCCAGCATGACCAACCAGATTCGCCTCTCCCTCAAGGCCGATCAGGTGGAGATCTCGGCCGAGGACATCGAACGGGCCAGCGAGGCCCGGGAAACCGTCCTGTGCGAGTACGACGGGGAGGAGATGGTCATCGGCTTCAATGCCCAGTACCTGACGGAGGTGCTGAACAACGTCGATGCCGAAGAGGTGCGGTTCGAGTTCAGCTCGCCGAACCGGGCCGGCGTCGTCACGCCCCGGGAACAACACGAGGGGGAGGATATGATGATGCTCATCATGCCGGTGATGCTGAACACCTACGCCTGAGCACCGCGTGCCGTGGGCGGCGGCACGCCCGGCCCCCCTACCACCGCACGCGGCGGACCTGCCGGCCATCGCTGCGGAGCCAGAGTGCCCCGTGCGCGCCCGTGACCCATACGCGGGCGCCGTGTGCCTCCCATCGCCGGACGACCTCCGGGTCGGGAAAACCAAACCGGTTGCGGTGCCCTGCGCTGACGACCGCGAGGGGGGATCCGCCCCCGGCCGTGACGGCTGCGACGAACGCCGGGATGCTGCTGGTGGCGGAGCCGTGGTGCCCCACCTTGACCACGTCGCTCCGGAGGAGAGGGCCGTAGTGCCGGATCAGGCGTGCCTCCGCGCCGGCCTCCGCATCCCCCATGAACAGCACGGTGGTGGCCCCATAGACGAGGCGCAGGACGAGGGAGGCCTCGTTCGCCTCGTCGCCGTCCGCCGGCGGACGTGCCGGGGCGAGCACCTGTAGCCGGACGGACGGGTCGAGCCGCAGGGTGTCGCCGGCGTGGAGGGCGCGGTGGGGCACGCGCAGGCTGTCGAGCAGGTGGTGGGCCTCCTCGTACAGGGCGGAAGGGTGAAGATCCCCGTTGTGGAGAACCCGGCCGACGGGCACGGACCGCAGCAGCGCCGGCAGTCCCCCCAGGTGGTCGCTGTGCGGATGCGAGACGACGACGGCATCCAGCCGGCGAATGCCGTAGCGGCGCAGGTGCGGCAGGAGCGTTGCCAGGCCCTGGTCGGTATAGGCGTTCCGCACCCCGGCGTCGACGAGCAGGTGCCGCCCGTTCGGCAGCGTGATCAGCGCGGCGTCCCCCTGCCCCACGTCGAAGAAGAGCACGTCCAGCGCCGGCCGGCGGAGGGCTTCCGTCCACACACTCACCGCGACGCAGGCCCCGGCGAGGACGGCAAGGCGCCACCGCGTGCGCGGGCGGGGCCACTGGGCCAGCATGACGAGTGCGACGCCCATCGCCAGCAGGAGCCACGGATCGTCCACGTACCCCCGCACGCTCATCCGGCCCAGGTAGGCCACCCCCGCATCGGCGGTCCGAAGCAGCAGTGTGGCGAAACCGCCGGCGGCCGCCCCGAAGAGCGAGGCAAGCGCCGGGAACCCCCCGAAGACCACCATCAGCAGCCCCGCCAGCAGCGTGGCCGCCGTGAGCGGGATGGCGGCGAGGTTGAGGACGAGCCCGGCAAACGACGCGTGGCCGAAGTGATGGAGCAGCACCGGCATCGTGGCCAGCGTCGCCGCCAGCGACACGAGCACGAACGACGCCGTCCGGCGCCAGGCCGCCCGCCCGAGCCAGGCCGCCGGCAGGGCCCGTTGCAGCACCGGGCAGAGCGTGACGATCCCCGCGACGGCGGCAAAGGAAAGCTGGAAGCCGACGTCGAAGAGCCAGCGCGGCCGGAAAAGCAGCATGACGAAGGCAGCCACCCCCAGGGCGTTCAGGGTGGGCGCGTTGCGCTGGAAAACGTTGAGCCCGATGAGAACCGCCGCCATGGTCACGGCCCGCACGGCCGAAGCGGGGGCACCGGTGAGCACCACATAGGCGACCAGGAGCGCCAGCGTGAGACCGGCCCGCACGTGCTCGACGGCCCGCCACGCGAGACGCCCCCGGGAGAGCCGCATCAGCAACGGGCGCAGGAGGCCGTAGAAGACGAATCCCACCAGCAGTACGTGCAGCCCCGAGACCGCCAGCACGTGCATCAGCCCGGTTTCGGCGAAGCGGGTGCGTGTGCCCGGCTCGATCCCGGTGCGGTCCCCCAGCAACAGGGCGAGCAGCACGGCCCGGGCCGGCGTGCCGGGCACGTGCCGGTCGACCTGGGCCCGGATGAAGGCGCGGGCGGTCATCGTGATACGCAGCGGGAGCGTGCGGTCCCGGCCGAGGATGGTCACCGCGCCCGGGTCCTCCACCAGCAGCCGTGCGACATAGCCCCGCCTGCCGAGGTAGGCGCCGTAGTCGAAGTCCGCCGGGTTGCGGCGGCGGGGCAGCGGTTCGAGGCGTCCCTGGAGGCGGAGGAGGTCGCCCCATGCCGGAGCGGGAAGGGGTTGGCCCGGCACCTGCTGCAGGAGCACCACGTGCAGGCGTCCCGCGGCCGGGATCGTGCCGGTAGCCCGGTGCTCCCGTTGTACCTCGAAGGCGAACTGCACGCCGTAGGCACGGGAAACGGGCTCGCCGGCCACCCGCCCCTCGACGACGACGGGCACCGGTGCGTGCGGTAGCCGGGCAGCGAGGTGGTGGGGCGGATGCACGTCCTCATAGGCCCGCAGGGTGGCACCCAGCAGGAGCAGCGCAAAGGCCGTCGCCGCATACAGGGCCGCCGGCGCCGGAGAGACGAGCCGGCGACGGGGACGGGCCAGCACCAGCAGCGGCACCACGGCCGGCGACAGGGCCATCCAGCCCCACGGGCCCACGTCCGGACATGCCTCGGCCAGCAACACGCCGGCGGCCAGGCAGCCCGCCGCCAGCGCCGCCGGGTACGCACGCCACCGTATGCGCGAGTCCGGAGTCATCGGCCGTCCGTTGAAGCAACCGGCACGTCATTCTTTAACTGATGTTGCGCAGTAAGCGTCGAAGCCGCCACGTTTCTCCCCTTGCGCTTCGTGACAACCCCCCCGACCAGTTGACAGGGGTAGGTTTTCATATAGCGTTGGTCCATGCTGTTGAAGGCGCCGTTGTACAGCGCGATGTAGCCGCACCCTTCACGGGTGCGCCCCCCTCTCCGCCGGCACGCCCGGGCTAAAGCCCGCGACTACAGGAAACAACCCTGTAGCCGCACCCTTCACGGGTGCGCCCCCCCTCTCCGCCGGCACGCCCGGGCTAACGGGACGCGCAACGCGTCCAGATCCGCGGCTACACGTGGGCCGTTCGCTAAGGGCAACCATGCCCTCAATAACCATGACCTCCGCTATAGTCCTGCCGTCGCACCGGTCTCCACTGCGTAACATCATTCTTTAAAACACAGAAACATGGGGCGTATAACCTCCGGCGCGGGCCGGCGATGCAAAAGGCCCGCCGGCTGTGAAGCGGGCCAGGCCGGGATCCTGTTAAAGCTCTGCAAATACGCCGGTCCCGTTTGGATTCGAAAGGGCCGTGCGGTATCCTTCCCGGTCTCCTTTCGTTAAAGGGATTTTCGAACCGGACGCGAGCGAGCCGTTCTTTCAAACTAGGATACCGGAACCGCCATGACCACCAGAAGGGAAGTGCGAGAGCGCGTCATGCAGGCCCTCTATGCGTTCGAGCTGGGCGGCGGCGATGCCGCGCACATCATCCGCACGCTGCTCAAGCCCCAGCTGGCCGAGGACGAGGCCGGGTTGCGGTTTGCCGAAACCCTTTTCCTGCGCGTCCTCGACCGGCGCGAGGAGGCCGACGCCATCATCGCCACGCACACGGAGAACTGGGATCTCTCGCGTATCGCCCTCATCGACCGGCTGCTGCTGCGCATGGCCATCACCGAGATGCTCGCGTTCGAGGACATCCCGCCGAAGGTCTCCATCAACGAGGCCATCGAGGTGGCCAAGCGCTACAGCACCGAGAAAAGCGGCAAGTTCATCAACGGTATTCTGGATGCCGTCCTGCTGGACCTTCAGAAGAACGGACGGCTCAAGAAATCCGGCCGGGGCCTGATCGGGATGGAGACGCTGCGCGACCGCGTGGCGTCGTAGCCGCTCTCCCGGGCTTCAAATACCCGCCTAGTACACTGGATGGGCCTGATCGCTATCGGAGACATACACGGGTGTGCCCACACCCTCGACCTGCTGCTGGAACGCCTGGCCCCCACCTCCGACGACCACCTGGTCTTCATCGGGGACTACGTCGACCGTGGACCGGATGCGCGCGGCGTCATCGACCGGCTGCTGGCCCTTCGGGAAACCCACTCCTGCACGTTCCTGCGCGGAAACCACGAGGCCCTCATGCTGGACTATCTGGAGCACGGGGCGTATGACCTCTGGCGGGTCAACGGCGGCGACGCCACGCTCGAGAGCTACCTGGACCGGGGCCGGCTGCACATCCCGGACGAACACGAGGCCTTCGTGCGCGACACCGAGCTCTACCTGGAAACCCCGTCGTTCTTCTTCGTCCACGCCGGCCTGAAACCGGAACTCAGCATCGCCGAGAACCTGGCGCGCCACGACGAAACGGTGTTCCTCTGGGAACGTGGCCATCTGAAGGCGCAGCAGCCGGCCTGGGAGAAACCCGTCGTCTGCGGTCACACGCCCCTCCCCGAACCGCTCGACCGGCCCCTTTTGATCTGCATCGACACCGGTTGCGTCTACCACACCCACCCGCGCCTTGGCCGCCTGACCGCGGTGCGCCTGCCGGAGCGTGCCTTCGTCAGCGTGCCCTACGTGGGATGAGGAACGGGCGGCTCCCGGTCTTCAGAAGGTGAACCAGAGCCCTCCGCGGAAAACCGGGCGGTGCAGGCCCACTTCCAGGTAGAGGACGCGCCCCTCGCCGACGAGGGAAGAGAAACGGGCGAAGAGATCCACGAACAGGCTGAAACGCCGGTTCTTGGTGAAGCGCGTCTCGTTGAACGAAAAGAGCAGGCCGGGCCCGAAGCGCAGGCCCACGTCGAGGTCGTAGCCCCGGTAGCCCGCGTTGCCCAGCGTGCGCTCGAAGCCAAAGATCCGGACCGCCCCCCCGAGGCCGCCCGAGAGCTGGACGTTCCCCTCGCCGCCCCCGAAGGACGGGGACACGTCGGCGCCCAGCACAAACTCCTGCGTGTAGAAGCTGCGCAGGGCGACGTAGCCCACCTGCAGCCCGCCGCTCGGAAGCACCCCCACCCCCACCTGCACGTGCCGGCCGGCCGGGGCCGGCTGGGCGGCCGCCGGCCCGGGCAGGCACACCACCACCCCGCACAACGCCCACAGCCACCGCACAGGGCTTCCGTGCTTCTTAACGATGCCCGTGGAACAATTCATCCCGGCACCCGATTCGGTAGTGTTTTTTCCGAGAACCGCTTCCTTCTCCTGATAGCAGGCCGGAACGGGCCAAGCAAGATAGCACACATGCCGTTACGTTGTGGTATCGTCGGGCTGCCCAACGTGGGTAAGTCCACCCTCTTTAACGCCCTCAGCAACGCCGGGGCCGAGGCCGCCAACTATCCGTTTTGCACCATCGAGCCCAACGTGGGCGTGGTGCCCGTGCCGGATGAGCGGCTGGACCGGCTCGCCGAGCTGGCCGGCTCGGCCCGGGTCGTGCCCACCACCATCGAGTTCGTGGACATTGCCGGGCTCGTGGCCGGCGCCTCGAAGGGCGAGGGACTCGGCAACCAGTTCCTCGCACACATCCGCGAGGTCGATGCCCTCCTGCACGTCGTGCGGTGCTTCGAGGATGAAAACGTCGCCCATGTGGCCGGTTCCATCGACCCCGCCCGCGACATCGAGATCATCGAGACCGAACTGCTGCTCAAGGACCTCGAAAGCGTCGAGAAGCGCATCGAGCGGACGGCCCGGCTCGCCAAGAGCGGCGACAAAAAGGTGCAGGCCGAGCTGGGGTTCTACGAGCGCCTGCACGCCCACCTCGACGCCGGACGCCCGGTGCGCGCCTTCGCCGTGCAGGGCGACGACGAGGCGGCCTGGTTGAAATCGCTCTTTCTGCTCTCGACCCGCCCGGTGCTCTACGTGGCCAACGTGGCCGAGGACGACCTCCCCGGGGGCAACGCGCATGTGGCGGTCGTCCGTGAGATCGCGGCCCGGGAGGGCGCACGCGTCGTGGTGGTGTCGGCGGACCTGGAGGCCCAGATCGCCGAGCTGCCCCCCGAAGAGCGGGCCGACTTCCTGGCCGCCGCGGGCCTCGAACGCTCGGGCCTCGAACGCCTCATCCGGGCCGCCTACGACCTGCTCGGGCTCATCACCTTCTTCACCGCCGGCCCGAAGGAAACCCGGGCGTGGACCGTCCGCCGGGGCACCCGCGCCCCCGCCGCCGCCGGCCAGATCCATTCCGACTTCGAACGGGGCTTCATCCGCGCCGAGACGATCAAGTTCACCGACTACGTGCGCTACGGCTCCGAGGCAAAGGCCCGCGAGGCCGGCGCCCTCCGTGCCGAAGGCAAAGACTACGTCGTCGAAGACGGGGACGTGATCCTCTTCCGGTTCAACGTCTGATCAGAACAGCTTGCCGAAGAGGAAGGTGAGCGTCGGCGTGCCGAAGAAGTGTTGCGCTTCCTGCACGGTGGGTTCGAGCAGCTGGATGCCCTGGAAGAAGTAGGTGAACGTGTAGCCGAGACGCACGCCCTGCACCACGCTGCGGCTGCGCCCGAGGTGGGCTCCGAGGGCGAGGGTGCCGCCGAGGCCGAAGCGGGCCCGTCCCTTCGGCAACGCGCTGATCGAATCCAGCCGCTTTTCCCCTTCGTCGAGGGTGCCGTTGCCGTTGTCGTCGAGAAAGTAGGGATACTCCCACCCGAATGTCGGGCCGGTGGTCACCTGCAGGTACGGGCGGAAATTGTCTTCGATGCTTTCCCGGAAAAGCCGCTGCTGAAAACCGACCTGCGCCGGCAGCATCAGCAGGTAGTTGGCCTTATCCGGGATGTCCTTGCGCCCGAAGCGATCGAAGAAGGCCACCTCGCGCTCGTCCTTGCCGGCGGCCAGGCTCAGATCCACCAGGAAAGACACCGAGGGCGTCAGGCCCAGGTGGTAATAGCCGCCGAGGCCGAAGCCGCTGTTCGTGAGCAGCACCTGGGCCCCGAGGCCCGTGCCGTACGGGTTCTCCTCCGCCTCCGTCCCCTGACCCCGTGCCGGCCCGGCCCAGCACAGCAGCACCGCCGCGGCCGTAAGCCAGGGCGTGACGAAAAGCAGGCAGCACCGCACGCAACGCTTCATGACAAAAAGAAAGATCGTACCGGCCTCTCTTTTCGAAACCGCACCGGAAGAGGTTTGTTCTGTCCGTTGCGTATCTTTCCGACACGTTTCCTCCCACCAGGATGCTTCCGGACATGCACTTGCTTCGTTTTCTCTTGCCGGCGGGCCTGGTCGTCGTGCCGGCCCTGCTCGCGGCCGGATGCGGGCCGTCCCGTCCGGAGGCCGGCGTCGAACGGCCGCCGCTCGAAACCTACGCGGACTCCGTGGCGATGCGCGTCTATGAGGCCATGGGCGGGCCCGAGGCCTGGGCCCGCCTCCGCTACCTCGGCTTCGAGTTCGCCTTCCAGCCCGAAGGTGGCGAGCGTCGCCCCGGACGAAAGCACTTCTGGGACCGGCACACGGGCGCCTACCGGCTCGAATGGACACCGGGCGGCGACACCACCTACGTGGCCCTGTTCGACGTCGACACCCGGGACGGCACCGTGTACCGGAACGGCGCCCCGGTCGATTCGGCCGAGGCCCACAGGCTGCTCCAGACCGCCTACCGCAGCTTCATCAACGACACTTACTGGCTGCTGATGCCGGTGAAACTGTTCGACCCCGGCGTCAATCGCCTCCACGTGCCCGACTCGTCCGACGCCGGCACGGACGTCCTCCGCCTGACGTTCGGCCCCGTAGGCCTCACCCCGGGCGACACGTACTGGGTCTACGTGGACAGGGCCTCCGGCCTCGTCCGGCACTGGGCCTTCGTGCTGCAGGGACGTGAAAACCAGCCGCCGGCACACTGGGACTGGGCCGGCTACGAGACCTTCGAGACGCCGGCCGGCACGATCCGTCTGGCCACGCGCAAGGTCGGAGCCGCCGGCACCCTCCTGACCGACCGCATCACCCTGCCCGAGAGGCCGCCCGAAGGCATCTTCACCGACCCGGTGTTGTAAGGGTGGAGGCGTGGAAGAGGAGGAAAACCACGTCCACCCTTCCCTGCCCCCACACCGTGAAGCGCCCGATGGACTACCGTTTTCTGATAGCCCGGCGGTATCTGGCCAGCCCCAAGCGGGTGTCGCTGATCTCGACGATCACCGGCATCTCGATGGCCGGGGTGGGGCTCGGGGTGGCGGCGCTGCTGGTGGTCCTCTCCGTGATGAACGGCTTCTTCGACTTCGTGCGGGACATGCTCGTCTCCTTCGACCCGCACGTGCGGATCGTCAGCACCTCGGAGCGCGGCTTCGCCCATGCCGACTCGCTCCGGGACGTGGCGCTCTCCCTGCCCCACGTCGAGCACGCGGCGCCCTACGTCGAGGGCAAGGCGTTGCTGGTGCATGAGGGCCTGGCGGAGGTCAACAAGGTCGTCATCGTGCGGGGCGTGGAGGCGGCCACCCTGAGCGGCGTCAGCCGCGTCGTCGAGCGGACGCGCCTCGGCACGTTCGACCTGGGCCGGCACGACGGGCGCCCCGGCATCGTCGTCGGGCAACGCCTGGCGCAGCGCCTCGGCCTGGCCGTCGCCGAAGCCGGCCGGCCGGCGGGCGAGGTCGGGCTGCTCTCGGCCCCCGCCATCGAGCGACTCTTCACCCGGGTCTTCAGCGGCCCGCAGCTGCCCCGCTTCGAGGTACGCGGGCTCTACGAACTCGAAGCCGTCTACGACGAGAACCACGTCTTCATCGCCCTCGACGAGGCCCGGCGGCTCTTTCGCATGGGCGACCGCGTCTCCGGCCTCGAACTGCGCCTGGACGACCTGGACCGGGCCGGGGCCGTCAAGGCCCAGCTCGAAGCCCGCCTGGACCCCGAACGGTTCACCGTGCTGACCTGGTACGACCTGCAGCGGTCGCTCTACGACGTGATGCTGCTCGAAAAATGGGGCGCCTCGCTCATCATGGCCCTCATCGTGATCGTGGCCGCCTTCAGCATCGTCGGCTCCCTCACGATGGTTGTCATCGAGAAGCGACGGGACGTGGGGGCGCTCCAGGCGATGGGGGTCTCCCGCCGCAACATCCGCCGCATCTTCCTGCTCGAAGGCCTCTTCATCGGCGTGATCGGCACCGGGGCCGGCCTGGCGCTGGCGCTCGTCCTGCTCGTGCTTCAGCAGCAGTTCGGGCTGGTACGGCTGCCCGGGGCCGGGTCGTTTCTGATCGAGGCCTACCCGGTGGCCATCCGCGCACTCGACGTGGTCCTGATCGGGCTCGTCTCGGTCGCACTGTGCGTGGTGGCTTCCCTCTATCCGGCCCGGCGGGCGGCCGCCATCGAACCGGCCCGGGCCGTGCAACTCGACGGCTAGGGCGGCCCGGCTTCATGGATTATTGGCGGAGGAACCCGGCGCGCACCGGCGCGTTCGGTTGCGGATCCGGCCGAAGCGGCCTTATCTTCATAATCTTGCGCCGCATGGCGGCATGGCCGACCGGAACAGCACGCACGACGCCCCCCTCACGGGCGATAACCGAACGAGAACCATGGCACGCAAAGATCAGTTGACGGGCAAAGGCCCCGTTTTCGGGAACAACGTCTCGCACGCCAACAACAAGACGCGGCGCCGCTTCGAGGTGAACCTGCAGAAGAAGCGGTTCTACATTCCCGAAGAGAAACGCTGGGTGACGCTGCGCGTCTCCACGCAAACGCTCAAGACGATCAACAAGAAAGGCATCAAGGCGGTGCTCGACGAGGCCCGCCGGCAGGGGATACGCCTCTAACGCCCCGAACCAGCCACAGGTACGCATCATGGCCAAGAAAGGAAAAGACATCCGGCTGAAGGTGATCCTGGAGTGCACCGAAGCCCCGGGGACCTCGCGCTATGCGACCACGAAGAACCGTCGCAACACGCCGGAACGCCTGGAACTGCGCAAGTATAACCCGGTGCTGCGCAAGCATACGTTGCACCGTGAGATCAAGTAACCCGTTATCGTAGCGAGGCTGTCATGGCAAAGAAGGTCAACAAGAACCAGCGTACGGACCGGATCAAGAATTCGGTCAAGAACCGCATGGCGAAGGTGGTGGTGGCCGTCAAGAAGGAGAACGGGCAGTACACCTTCCGGCAGAAGATGGTGCCGATCGACGAGGTGAAGGCCGAGTTGCAGGCGGCCCAGGCCTGACGCGGGCGGCCCGGTCGCCGGTACACACCGCCGCCACGACCGTGCCGCCACGGCGGGGTGTAGCGCAGCCCGGTTAGCGCGTCTGCTTTGGGAGCAGAAGGTCGCCGGTTCGAATCCGGCCACCCCGACCTCCGGGCGTGCCCTGCGCCCGACGTTTTCTCACGCGCCCGTAGCTCAACCGGATAGAGCAGCGGACTTCTACGCAAACGTGGGCCGCTGTGGAGAAATCTGCAGCGTGTAAGCGGTCAAATTCGGGGGAACCTACGGGCAGCCGGGTCGGCTGCGCTATGGCCATCCCGAGCCAAGCCCCGGCGGGAAGCGGCCTGCCGGCCCCCGCCGGGGAAGGTGTAGAGACTAGACGGCCGCCACCTACGTCCGGGCCCGAAGCCGGGGACCGGATAGGGTGAAGGGATAGTCCAGGGAGCCGGGAAACCGGCACAAACCTGAATCCGCAGGTTGCAGGTTCGAGTCCTGCCGGGCGTGCCCCCCTTCGGGTATGCAACCCACAAGCCGTGCCGGGTACGCGCGCTTCCCCACGGCACCGCACCGCCTTCCGTACAGGGCGCCCTTTCCGAGAGGAACGGGCGCCCGTTGCCTTTCAGCCGCCCTCTCGAACCGGGGACCGGCGCCGGATTCGCCGGGCTTTCATCGAGCGTTCCGAACCCGGGTCGCACCCGAACGTAGCGATCCTGTCGTCGCAAGCCGTCCACCTCACTGCCCGGGTACGATGGAACCGCTCGATCCCCTTCTGGCGGCCCGGTGGCAGATGGCGCTGTCGCTGGGCTTCCACATCGTCTTCGCCTGCATCGGGATGGTGATGCCCTTCTTCATGGCGGCGGCGCACCGGCGGTGGCTCCGCACGGGGGAGGTCGTCTACCGCGAGCTGGCGCGGCGCTGGGCCTACGGGGTCGCCATCTTCTTCGCCGTCGGGGCCGTTTCCGGGACGGTGCTCTCGTTCGAGCTGGGGATGCTCTGGCCCCGGTTCATGGAAATCGCCGGTCCCATCTTCGGGCTGCCGTTCGCCCTCGAAGGCACGGCCTTCTTCCTGGAGGCGATCGCGCTGGGGCTGTACCTCTACGGCTGGGACCGCCTCCCGCCGCGGGTGCACTGGGCGGCGGGCGTCGTCGTGGGCATCGCCGGGGTGTTCTCGGGGATCTTCGTCGTGGCGGCCAACGCCTGGATGAACAGCCCGGCGGGCTTTGCCTGGGTCGACGGGCAGGCCACGGACATCGACCCGGTGGCGGCCATGTTCAACGCGGCGTGGCCGTGGCAGGCGCTGCACATGACGCTGGCGGCCTTCGTGGCGACCGGCTTCGCGGTGGCGGGGCTGCACGCGGTGCTGCTGCTCCGCCGTCCGGGGCACCCGCTGCACCGCGCCGCCCTGCGCATCGCCCTGCCCTTCGCCGTGGTGGCCGCCTTCCTGCAGCCCGTCAGCGGCGACCTCTCGGCCAGAGACGTGGCGCGGCGGCAGCCCGAGAAGCTGGCGGCCATGGAGGCGCTCTTCGAGACGCAGGCCCGCGCCCCGCTGCTCATCGGCGGGCTGCCGGACGTGGAGACGCGGGAGGTGCGCTACGCCCTCGAACTGCCCGGCCTGCTGAGCTTCCTCGCCTTCGGCGACGTGGACGCCGAGGTGCAGGGGCTGGACGCCTTCCCGCGTGAGCTGTGGCCGCCGGTGGTCGTCACCCACCTGGCCTTCCAGGTGATGATCGGCATCGGCTTCTTCCTGATGGGCGTGGCGCTGCTCTACCTGTGGGCCCGCTGGAAGCGCCCCGCCTGGCTGGACCACCCCCGCTTCCTTCGGCTCCTGGGGCTGACCATGCCGCTGGGCTTCGTGGCCGTCGAGGCCGGGTGGATCGTGACCGAGGTGGGCCGGCAGCCGTGGATCATCTACCAGATCCTGCTCACGCGGGATGCCGTGACCACCATGCCGGGCATCTGGGTCTCACTCGGGATTGTGGTCCTCGTCTACGTCCTGCTGACCGCGTTCCTCGTCTGGCTCATGCGGCGGCAGATTCGCGCCCTGCACGCCCGCCCCGTTTCGGACTTCGTCACCCCTCCATCGGTGTCATGACCCCGTTGCTGGCGTTCATCGTCTTCGTGCTGGCCGTCTCGCTGGCCCTCTACCTGCTGCTCGGCGGGGCCGACTTCGGGGCCGGCATCCTGGAAGGACTCACCCGCGGGCGCGACCAGCGTCGCCTGGCCGACGCCATCGCCCCCGTCTGGGAGGCCAACCACGTCTGGATCCTGCTCGTGATCGTCATCCTGTTCGTCGGCTTCCCGTCGGTCTACAGCACACTCACGCACTACCTGCACCTGCCGTTGCTGGCGGCGCTGCTCGGCATCGTCTTCCGGGGCGCGTTCTTCGCCTTCCGGCACTACGATGTGGGGGTGGACCCGGCACACCGGCTCTACGCCTGGGGCTACCGGATCTCGAGCGTGTGGACGCCCTTCTTCCTGGGGATGACGCTCGGCGCGGCGTTCCTCGGCCGCATCGACACGGATCCGGCCTCGTTCGTCGACGGTTTCGTGGCGCCCTGGCTGAACCCGTTTGCGGCGGCGGTGGGGCTCTTCACCGTGGTGCTGTGCGCCTACGTGGCGGCGGTGTTCATGGTGGGCGAGGTGCCCGCACGGGCCGAGCAGGCCTACTACGCCCGCCTGGGCGCGCTGCTGCTGGCCGCCGCCGTGCCCCTCGGCGGCCTCGTCTTCTGGACGGCCCACCTGGGCGACTACCCGCTCTGGACACGGTTCCTCCGGACTCCCGCCGGCCTGGCGGCCCTGGCCGCCGCCACGCTGCTGCTGCCGCTGATCGCGCTCAGCCTGCGCCGCCGCCGGGTGTGGACGAGCCGCGTGCTGGTGGGGCTCCAGCTCCTGGCCATCCTGGGCGGCTTCTTCGCCGTGGAGTACCCCGCGCTCGTCCGCCTGCGCGACGGCACGGCGCTGACCCTTCTCAACGCACAGGCCCCGCCGGCCGTGCTCGCGTGGCTGGCCGCTGCGCTGGTGCTCGGCGTCGTCGTGGTCTTCCCCGCCACCGGCTACCTGTTCTGGGTCTTCAAACACGGCCGGCAGGCCCCCTCCGGAGACACCGACCCGGCCTGAGCCGGCCGCAACCCGGTCAGGCCCGTGCCCCGGCGGATACGGCTTGACGGGTTCGGCGCTCGGCAAACGCCATCTCGATCAAGAGCGCGACCGGCCCCACGATGAACAGGGCGTAGAAAGGCGCATGCACGACCTCCGCGAGCCGGAGCACCGTCTCGACCAACGCCACCGCAAAGGCGACGACGGCCTGTCCCGGTTTCGAGGTGACCGTCGTTTTGGGGTCGGTGATCATGAAAAAGACGAAGAGCTGGTACATGGGGCCGGTCAGCGGAGCCACCTCGGCCAGGAAGGAGTCCCCCGTAATGAAGGTGCGCACAAAGGCGAAGAGCAGGAAAGCCGCTACGTAGGTAGCGCAGATGTGGAAGCGGCGGAAGCGCCAGATGATGACCGAGCCGAGGATCCAGATCACGAGCATCGGCCAGAGGTTGTTACCCCACTGCACGCTGAGCGGGGCGACCGCATGCGGCGCCAGGAACAGCATGGCACAGATGCCGAAGTTCGAGGGATTCCAGAGATGACGCCCCCGAAAGCGGAGGACATACTTCGACGTGATCGTCAGCAGGCTGCAGACGACGAACGGCCAGTAGAGCGGTGTCCGGATCAGGATCCCGACGCTGATGCCGGAGATGTAGGCGCTGGCCAGGTGCGGCCACCGATCACGCAACAGGCGGGAGAGCACGACCTCCGCCACCAGCGCCGTGAAGATGGCCAGCAGGATGGCCCGGTAGCTCTCCAGGATCCCGAAGGAGAGATGCCCGCCGATCAGGATCGAGGTGATCAGCAGGGGAGCGGTATAGCGCCCGTCGTACCGAAGCTTCCAGCGTGTCATGACGGCTCGACCACCCGGTGAATGCGGCCCGTCTCCAGGCCGGTCAGGGTCTGTACCCGCCCCGAAGGCCATCGGATGACGGCTTTCTCGATGCGGGCTCCCCGCCCGAGCCCGAAGTGCAGGCGGCGCTGGTTCTGTGCACAGAAGCCGCTCCCGCCCGAAACCTCCTGGCGCTGCCGCCGGCCGTCCCAGTAAAGCTCTACGGCGGCCCCGATGGCGCTTCGGTTGCTGGCCGTACCGGTCAGATCGAACGCCACCCAGTCGCGCCCGGCATCCACCGTGTTCCTGTAGACCAGCAGGGGGCCGCGCTGATGCGCCACCACGACGTCCAGCACGCCGCGGTTCCAGAGATCGGCCAGGGCGACGGCCCGCCCGTCGAACGTTTCCCGCACACCGACTGCCTGCGCGACCTGTTGAAACCACCACTGCCCGGTGTTGAGCCAGAGCTTCTTGTGCTGGTAGCCCGACAGGCTCCGGCCTTCCATCGCCGGCCAGTTCTTCGCGTCGGAGATGATCGCCCGGTTGCCACCGGCCACCTTGGAGAAGTCATACCAGTAAGAGCGCTCGCGGTCGGCCGAGACGTAACCGTTCGTGACGAACAGATCGAGCCAGCCGTCGTTGTTGAAGTCTCCAAACTGGGCCCCGTAGCTCCAGCCCCCCATCTCGACGTTGAAGGCACCGGCCATATTCCGGTAGCGCAGGTCCTTGCCCGACGGCTCCGGCACCCACAGGTTGTTGCCCTGCACCAGGATGCCCGGTTCCGTAATGTTGGTCACATAGACCGAGAGCGTGCCGTTGTTGACGATGTCGCCGAAGGCCACATTCATCCCGCTTTTCGGGGTGAAGCCCACGCGCGTCGCCTCGCCGGCGGCCACGAACCCTTTCCCTTCCTGGTTGAGGTAGAGCTCGTCCGTGCCGTAGTCGTTCGCGATGAAGAGATCGGGGTAACCGGTTCCCCGCAGGTCGGCGGCGGCAACGGCCATCATCCAGCGCCGCGTCTCCAGCAGGCCCATGGCTGCCGTGACGTCCTCGAACGTCCCGTCGCCGCGCCCGCGCAGCAGGTATTTGCGGCCGCCGTTGTTCGCATACTCGAAGCTTTCCGGCATGATGCGGGTGTGCTCGAGCCGCCAGAGGTTCACGTCTTCCGGGTAGTACCCGCCGAAGAACAGGTCAAGATGGCCGTCCCGGTCGTAATCGAGCCAGATGGCGGCATTCACGTTGGCCCAGGCGGGCAGGCCGGATCCGTCTGTCACGCGGGTGAAGGCGCGGCCGGCGTCGTTGTGGAAGAGCTCGGAACGTCCCCACTTGTAGAGAAAGAGGTCTTCATAGCCGTCGTTGTCGTAGTCGCCCCAGACGGCGCCCATCGAGACGCCGGTGCCTTCGCGGTTCACGTCTGCGAGGCCCACCTGGGGGGCCACGTTCTCGAAGGTGCCGTCGCCCCGGTTGCGGTAGAGCGCGTTTTCGGCACCGGTGCGGCTGGAGGTCACGTACAGGTCTGCCCACCCGTCCCGGTCGAAGTCCACGACCGACACGGCGGCGCCCATCGAGGCCACCTGGGGCATGATGTGGTCGAGCTTCGGATCCAGCACCGGTGCCTCGTGCCGGAAGCGGATGCCGGCGGCCGCCGAGACTTCCTCGAAGTAGAAACCGTACCGGCTCAGGGCTTCCTCCGGCCGGAGCCCGGCCGCGCCCGTGGACGTGCGCGAACGCAGGTAGCGATCGGCCAGCGGGAAGGCCAGCAGGGCGAGGAAAAAGAGGACGACGCCGGCCCGTATCGTGCGTTTGGGCATGGCAAAGAAACGGTCAGAGGTACCCCTGGGCGGCCAGGCGGGCCCCCTGCTGGTCGTACAGGCCCGGGTCCTCGGGCGTCCAGGTCGCCAGCCCGTCGACGTACCGGTTGTACATGCAGAAGGCCGCCGCGATCAGGACCGTGTGGTGGAGCTCTTCGTCCGTGGCGCCTTCGGCCCGGGCCCGTGCGACGTCCTCCGCCGTCACCTGCCGCCCGCCGAGCTGTACCTTCTTGGCAATGCGCAGGAGCGCCTTGAGCTTCTCGCTGACATCGGCCCCCTCGAAGTCCGCCCGAACCTGTTCCACCACCCCGGCCCGGTCGCCGAGCAGATGCCGGGCCGCCGCACCGTGCGAATGCATGCAGAAAAAGCAATCGTTCTCCGAGGAAACGTATGCGGCGATGAGCTCCCGCTCGCCCGGGGAAAGCGAGGAGGGTCCCCGGAGAAGCTCCTGGGCCAGCGCCCGCAGGTGCCGGCCCGTTCCGGGAAATTGCTCGAGCAGCCCCACGATGCCGGGCAGCCCCTCCGGGAGAGATACGTGTGCCATGGGCGTGAAGACGGTATGATGGATGATCCCGGGAATACACAAGATAGGACACCTCCCGCACCGACGAAAGGCCCTCTCTCGTACCTGAGACGACGCGGCCGTCCCCGGCCGGAAGGGAGGGCGGTCCAAGCGACCTCCCCGCACCGGTGCCGCACCCGGCAGGCCCCTCCCGAACGACGGCACGTCTTCCCCCCGGGATCGCGCACCATGCCTCCGGGGTTTCACCCCCGGCTTTTCTGCGAACCCGAACCCACCCGACCGATGCACCGGCGCTTTCAACAGATCGACGTTTTCGGAGCCGAACCGTTTTCCGGTAACCCGCTCGCCGTCGTCCTGGACGGGACGGGGCTCTCGGACGAGGCGATGCAACGCTTCGCGCGCTGGATGAACCTGTCCGAAACCACGTTCATCCTCCCGCCCGCCTCACCGGAGGCGGACTACGCGGTGCGCATCTTCACGCCCGCCTGCGAGCTCCCCTTTGCCGGTCACCCCACGCTCGGCACCTGCCATGCCTGGCTGGCCGGCGGCGGGAGGCCGCGCCGGGCGGACCGGATCGTGCAGGAATGCCGGGCCGGCCTCGTGCCGATCCGGCGCACCGACCAGGGACTGGCCTTTGCCGCACCGCCACTCCGGCGCACGGGACCGGTGGACGAAGCTTTCCTTGAACACCTGGCGGCGATCCTCCGGCTCCACCGATCCGACCTCGTCGATGCCCGGTGGGTCGACAACGGCCCCGGGTGGGTGGGGGTGCTGCTGGAAGATGCGGAGCGGGTGCTTGCGCTGGAGCCCGACTTCGGCCGGTCTACGGACCGGCTCTACCTGGGCGTCGTGGGGCCTTACCCGCCGGGCTCACCGTGTGCCTTCGAGGTGCGGGCGTTCTTCGGCGAGGAGCCGGGCATCATGCGGGAAGACCCGGTCACCGGAAGCCTCAACGCTTCGCTGGCGCAGTGGCTCCTCGACACCGGCCGGGCCCGGGCGCCGTACGTGGCAAGCCAGGGGACGCGGCTCGGCTGCCGCGGCCGTGTACGGATCGAACGGGATGCGGAGGGCACCGTCTGGGTCGGCGGGGCCACCACCACGTTCATCCGGGGCGAGCTCGCACTTTGACACCGCCCGCGGGCCGCCGCCTCGTCCGAGCGCGGCGATACTTTCAGGGTTCCGGATTTCGAATTCCCGGAAGGAAGGGGGGCCGGAAGCGGCGCAGGCGCAGCGCGTTCGTGACCACGAAAACGCTACTGACGCCCATGGCCGCCGCCGCGAAGATGGGCGAGAGCAGGAGCCCGAAGGCCGGGTAGAGCGCCCCGGCGGCCACCGGGATCAGGATCGTGTTGTAGAAAAAGGCCCAGAACAGGTTCTGCCGGATGTTCCTCAGGACGGCCTTCGAGAGGGCGATGGCGTTCGGAAGGCCGCGCAGGTCGTCCGACATCAGCACGACGTCGGCCGCCTCGACGGCGATGTCCGTGCCGGTGCCGAGGGCCACGCCGACGTCCGCCCGGGCCAGCGCCGGCGCGTCGTTGATGCCGTCGCCCACGAAGGCGACCCGGTGCCCCTGGGCCTGCAGCCGCTCCACGGCTTCCGCCTTGCCGTCCGGCAGCACCTCGGCGAGCACCTCGTCGATGCCGAGTTGCCGGGCGATGGCCTCCGCGGTGCGGCGGTTGTCCCCCGTGATCATGGCCACGCGCAGTCCCAGCCGGTGCAGGGCCGAGACGGCCGCCGCGGCCGACGGCTTGGGCGGGTCCGCCACGGCCAGGACGGCCACCGGTTCGCCGTCCACCGCCGCATAGAGCGGCGTCTTGCCCTCGGCCGACAGGCGCGCCGCCGCCTCCGCGAAGGGCGCCACGCTCAGCCCCAGGCGGGCCATGTAGCGGTCGGCGCCGGCCTGAACGAGGTGTCCCTCGACGCGGCCGCTGACGCCGTAGCCGGGCACGGCTTCGAACGCCGTCACCTCGCCCGGCACGATCCCGCGCCGGGCCGCCTCTTCCACGATGGCCTGCCCGACCGGATGCTCGGAACGGGACTCGACGGCGGCGATCCACCCGAGAAGGGTCGCTTCCCCGCAGGGAGGCCGCCCCTCCCCCGCCGCCCGCAGGACGAAGTCGGTCAGTTGCGGGCGTCCGCGGGTGAGGGTACCCGTCTTGTCGAGGGCGACCACGCCGGCTTCCTGCAGGGTCTGCAGGGCTTCTCCCCGGCGGAACAGGATCCCCAGCTCGGCCGCCTTGCCGGTCCCCACCATGATCGAGGTCGGCGTGGCCAGGCCCATGGCGCACGGGCAGGCGATGATGAGGACCGCCACGGCGTTCACCAGGGCAAACGTGAGCGCCGGGCGGGGTCCAACGAGCAACCATACCCCGAAGGTGACGGCGGCAATCCCGAGCACGACCGGCACGAAGACGGCAACGACCCGGTCGGCCAGCGCCTGGATGCGCGGCCGGGCCTGCTGCGCCGCCTCGACCATCCGGACGATCTGGGCCAGCACCGTCTCGGCCCCCACGCGCGTGGCGCGGAAAACGAAACTGCCCGTCCCGTTGACGGTCCCACCGACCACCTCGGCCCCCTCCGACTTCTCGGCCGGGATCGGCTCGCCGGTGATCATCGACTCGTCCACGTACGAGGCGCCCTGCACGACGACCCCGTCGACGGGGATCCGCTCTCCCGGACGCACCCGCACGAGGTCGCCCGGTACCACCTCGTCCACCGGAATCTCCACCTCGGCCTCGCCGCGGAGCACCCGGGCCGTCTTCGGCTGAAGCCCCATGAGCCGCCGGACGGCCTCGCTCGTACGCCCCCTGGCCACGGCCTCCAGGTATTTCCCGACCAGGATGAGCGTGATGATGGCGGCGGATGCCTCATAATAGACGTGCACGGTCCCGGCCGGCAGCACGGACGGCAGAAACGTCGCCACGACGGAGTAGCCGTAGGCGGCGCTCGTGCCCAGCATGACGAGCGTGTTCATGTCGGGGCTGCCGTGGCGCAACGCCGCCCAGCCGGTCCGGTAGAAGGGAAGGCCCGGCCCGAACTGCACGACCGTCGCCAGCGCGAAGAAGACGTAGTGCAACGTCGCCATCGGGACGACACCCGCCAGCCCGTCGCGCAGCGGCGGAAACAGCATCGGCGCCATCTCCAGTACCAGCAGGGGCAGGGTGAAGAGCACGGCGACCGTCAGGCGACGGCGCAGGGTTCGACGCTCCGCTTCGCGGGCTTCCCGCTCGGCGTCGAGACGGTCCTTCCCCGGTTCGATCTCCAGCACGTCATAGCCTGCCCCGCGCACGGCGGCCCGGAGGTCGGACGGAGCCGTCACGCCCGCGACGTAACGGACGGTGGCGCGTTCGGTGGCCAGGTTGACGTCCGCCTCCAGAACACCGTCGACGCCCCGGAGCGCCTTCTCCACACGACGCACGCACGCGGCGCACGTCATGCCCCGGATGCCGAGGGTCAGTTCGGCCGTGCGAACGCCGTAGCCGCTCTCCTCGACCGCCCTCACGAGCGCGTTTCGGTCCACCTTCCCGGCATCGAACCGGACGGTGGCGCGTTCGGTGGCCAGGTTGACGTCCGCCTCCAGAACACCGTCGACGCCCCGGAGCGCCTTCTCCACACGACGCACGCACGCGGCGCACGTCATGCCCTCGATGCTCAGCGTCGCGGCGGCGTGCGGGCCGGGCCGGTCGTTCGTCCCGGTCCCCCGGTGCACCTGCGCGTCTTGCGTTTCAGGCTGCTGCATATCGCTCCCTCCATGAAGACGTGGCGGTTCCAGACAAATGACGCCCGAACCGGGGACCGGTTACACGGTCAGGGGTTCCGTTCGTTTCCTTCGACCCGGTACAAACGCCGTGGAAGAGCATGTGAAAAGGGATTTGCCGGAGAACCCGACAGCCCTTAAATTGTAGATTTCGGGTGCCGGGTGTGCCTGGCACCTTACCTGGTGACGTGGCCGAGAGGTTAGGCAAGGGTCTGCAAAACCCTGTACGGCGGTTCGAATCCGCCCGTCACCTCATCCTGAAAACGGGGATCGCGACGCGCTTTTCGCTGTTTTCCCGTCAACCTGGCAGCCCTTTCTCCTCCGGGAGACGGGGCTTTTCTTTTATCCCGCACCCCCGAAACCAACCCGTTTCGAGGGGTGGGCGCAGCGCGTACTGGCAATCGTGCTGACAGTAACGAGGCTCACCAGACCACACCGAACGGGTCCCTTCCTCCAAAACGAAACGCCCCGCCTCCCTCCGGGGGAAGCGGGGCGTTGATGTGTGCGGCGGAGCCGGGTCTAGGCGGCCACGACGACGCGGGCGTGGCGGAGCACCTCGCCGTCGAGCAGGTAGCCGCGCTGCACCTCGCTGAGGATGGTGCCGGGGGCCACGCCCTCGGGCGCGGGCTGCCGCATCACGGCCTCGTGCAGGTGCTCGTCGAACGGGACGCCCTGCACGTCGATGGGCTCGACGCCCAGCTGTTGCAGCGCCACGGAGAACTTCTGATAGACGAGCTCGAAGCCCTGGAACAACCCGGCACAGGCCTCGGGAAGGTCCTGCGTCCGGGCCGACTCCAGCGCCCGCGCCACGTCGTCGTAGACCTCGAGCACCGGCCCGAGCACCCGTTTCTTCGTGGCCTGCGCCGCGCGGGTCAACTCCCGCTCGGTGCGCCGGCGGAAGTTCTGGAAGTCGGCGGCCGTGCGGAGCAACTGCTCCCGCATGCGTTCGAGGTCCGCCTGCACCTGCTCCAGCGTCGGCTCTTCCTCCTGCACCTCGGCGGCCGGCTGTTCCGTGGCCGCGGCTTCTGCCTCCACGTTCGGGTTGACGTGCTCTTTTTCCATGGTTCTATCGGTTCAAAAGGTTATTCGCGTGGTTCGATCGAAGCGGGGACTCAGGCCTCGACGGCCGCTTCGGCCGTGACGGCTTCGAAGACCAGCCCCGAGCCGTCCGCCGCCCGGTCGATCCGGACGGTGGCGCCGTCGGGGATCGTCCCGGCCAGCACCTCTTTGGCGAGCTTGTTGGCTACCTCGCGCTGCAGGACGCGCTTGAGCGGGCGGGCACCGAAGACCGGGTCGAAGCCCATGTCAGCCAGCCAGTCCTTGGCGGCGTCGGTCAGTTCCAGCGTGAGGCGGTGGCTCTGCGCCGCCAGCGCCCGGATGCGGGCGAACTGGATCTCGACGATCTGCCGGATCTGCTCCCGGCCGAGCGGGCGGAAGACGACGATCTCGTCGATCCGGTTGAGGAACTCGGGCCGCATCCGGCTCTTGAGCAGGTTCATCAGCTCCTCCTTGAGGCGGTCCGCATCCTGCTCCGGCAACGTGCCGCCGGCGGCCTCCATGCGCTGCAGGATCAGCTCCGAACCCAGGTTGCTCGTCATGATGATGATGGTGTTCTTGAAGTCCACCACCCGGCCCTTGTTGTCGGTCAGGCGGCCGTCATCGAGCACCTGCAGCAGCACGTTGAAGACCTCGGGGTGCGCCTTCTCGATCTCGTCGAGCAGGACGACCGAGTAGGGGCGACGGCGCACGGCCTCGGTCAGCTGCCCGCCCTCTTCGTAGCCGACGTAGCCCGGCGGCGCCCCGATGAGGCGGCTGACGGTGTGCCGCTCCTGGTACTCGCTCATGTCGATGCGCACCATGGCGTGCTCGTCGTTGAAGAGGAACTCGGCCAGCGCCTTGGCCAGCTCCGTCTTCCCGACGCCGGTGGAGCCGAGGAAGATGAACGAGCCGATGGGCCGCGTGGCCTCCTGCAGGCCGGCCCGCCCGCGCCGCACGGCGTTGGCGACGGCCTCGACGGCCTCGTCCTGCCCGACGACCCGCTTGCGGAGCTCGTCCTCCAGGTGCAGCAGCTTCTGCCGCTCGCTCTCGAGCATCCGGCTGACGGGGATGCCCGTCCAGCGCGAGACGATCTCGGCGATGTCCTCGGCGTCGACCTCCTCCTTCAGGAGCGCGCCCTGCCGCTGGATCTCGTCGAGCTTGGCCTGGGCCTGTTTGATCCGCTCTTCGAGCTGCGGGATGCGGCCGTAGCGGATCTCGGCCACCTTGTCGTAGGCGCCCTCGCGCTCGAGGTTCTCGGCCTCGACGCGGAGCCGGTCGATCTCGGCCTTGGCCTGGCGGATCTGCTGGATGATCTCCTTCTCCTCCTGCCAGCGGGCCTTCAGCTCGGTGCGGCGGGCCTCCAGGTCGGCCAGTTGCTTCTGGATCTCCTCGAGCTTGGCCTGGTCGTTGTCCCGCTTGACGGCCTCGCGCTCGATCTCGAGCTGGCGGATCTGCCGTTCGAGGTTGTCGAGTTCCTCGGGCATCGAGTCGATCTGGATGCGCAGGCGGGCCGCCGCCTCGTCGATCAGGTCGATGGCCTTGTCGGGCAGGAAGCGGTCGGTGATGTAGCGGTGCGAGAGCTCGGCCGCGGCCACGATGGCGCCGTCGGTGATGCGCACGCCGTGGTGCACCTCGTAGCGCTCCTTGATGCCCCGCAGGATGGAGATGGTATCCTCGACCGTGGGCTCTTCGACGAGCACCATCTGGAAGCGGCGCTCCAGCGCCTTGTCCTTCTCGAAGTACTTGCGGTACTCGTCGAGCGTGGTGGCGCCGATGGCGCGCAGCTCGCCGCGGGCCAGCGCCGGCTTGAGGATGTTGGCGGCGTCCATGGCGCCTTCGGCCGCGCCGGCACCCACGAGCGTGTGGATCTCGTCGATGAACAGGATGATCTGGCCGTCGGAGCCGGTGACTTCCTTGACGACGGCCTTCAGGCGGTCCTCGAACTCACCCCGGTACTTGGCCCCGGCGATGAGGGCGCCCATGTCGAGGGCATGGATGCGCTTGTTCTTGAGTCCTTCGGGCACGTCGCCCTGCACGATGCGGATGGCGATGCCCTCGGCGATGGCCGTCTTCCCGACGCCGGGCTCACCGACGAGCACCGGGTTGTTCTTGGTGCGGCGGCTCAGGATCTGGAGGACGCGGCGGATCTCCTCGTCGCGCCCGATGACCGGGTCGATCTTACCCTTGCGGGCCAGGTCGCACAGGTCGCGCGTGAAGCGTTCGAGGGCCTGGTAGCGGTCCTCGGCGTGCGGGTCGGTCACCCGCTGCGAGCCGCGCACCTCCTGCAGGGCCTGCAGGATCTTCTCCTTCGTGACGCCCTGCGCCTGGAGGGCCTGCCCGACGGCATCCTTCGACTCGGCCAGCGCGATGAGCAGGTGCTCGGTGGAGACGTACTCGTCCTTCAGGAGCCCGGCCTCGGCCAGCGCCCGGTCGAAGACTTTCTTCAGGTCGTTGCCCAGGTACTGCCCGGAGACACTGGCGCCGGTGACGGTGGGCAGCTTCTCCAGCGCCTCGTCCGTCTTGTGGCCGAGGTAGTCCAGGTTGGCGCCCAGCTTTTTCAACAGCGAGACGGCAATGCCCTGGGGATCGTCGAGCAGCGCCTTCATCAGGTGGGGCGGCTCGATGCCCTGGTGGTTGCGCGAAGCGGCGATCTCCATCGCCTTCTGCACGGCCTCCTGGGCTTTGACGGTAAATTTCTGCAGATTCATGGTTCGTTGTCCGATCTGGTGTGTGGGACGGGTTGCGCGGTGCGGGGAAAGCCACACACGCTATGCACGACGCAGGTGTTTTTCGGCCCAGGTCTTCAGTTCGGCCCGGGCCTGTTCACTCAGGTGCTCGGGCACGTGGACTTCGATCTCCACGTAGAGGTCGCCGGTGTTCCGGTCGGTCTGGACGCCCTGGCCGCGCAGGCGGAGCTTCTGCCCGTGCTGCGTGCCGGGGGCGATGCGGAGGCGCACGTTCTGCCCGTAGGCGTTGGTGATGGTGCGCGTGGTGCCGAGCATGGCCTCGACGGCGTCGATGCGCTCGGTCACGTAGAGGTCGTCGCCGTCGCGGCGGAAGCGGGGGTGCGGCAGCACCTCGAAGGTGATGTAGAGGTCGCCGCGGGAGCCGTCGGGGCCGGGCTGGCCGTGCCCCTTGAGGCGGATGCGCGTGCCGGAGCGCACCCCTTTCGGGATGGTGATGCGCACCTTCTCGCCGCCGGGCAGCTCCACCTCGCGCTTGCCGCCGCGCAGGGCCTCGTCGAAGGTGAGGCGCATCACGGTGCGGACGTCGCGGCCGCCGGCCCGGCGCCGGCCGCGGGCCCCGAAGAACCCGTCGCCCAGGTCGGGTTCGTCGAAGTCGCGGGCCCGACCGCCGAAGAAGGTGCTGAAGATGTCGCCGATGCCGCCGAGGCCCTCGTCGTTGAAGATGAAGTCCGGCCCGGCCCCGGAAGTCTCGACGCGGACGTAGGTGCCGTCCGGCGTGCGGTAGAAGCGCGTGCCGGCGCTGCGCCCGGCCCCGGTGAAGCCTTCGAAGCCGGCCCCCGCGAAGGGGTTGCGGCGGAGCGCGTCGTACTCTTTCCGTTTGGCCTCGTCGCTGAGGACGGCATAGGCCTCCTGGATCTCCTTGAAGCGCTCCTCGGCGTCGGGCTTGTCGGGGTTGCGGTCCGGGTGGTATTCCCGCGCCAGCTTCCGGTACGCCTTCTTGATCTCCTGGGGCGAGGCGTCCTCGGAGACCCCCAGGATGGCATAGTAATCTTTCGTGGCCGGGTTCATCACGATGTATGCGTTTTGATCACTGATGTTACGCAGTTAGGACCTGTGCGGTGGCGGAACTACCCCTCCGTCGCTGCGCGACACCTCCCCTTCGCATGGGGAGGGGCTTGATGGTTGCCGCATCGCGCAACCCCAGGCCCTTCCGCCTGGCCGCACCCGGCGGCCCTGCAGGGGGAAGTACCCCGAAGGGGGTCGCTATCTCGCTGCCATGAAGCGAAAGGAGCGAAACGGGGTGGCTTCGCCGCCTACTGCGTAACATCAGCCAGTTAATCATGGTCTCATCAACAAAGAGCCCTGCGCCGACACACGGGCCGGGCAGGGCTCGACCAGCGGCCGTCCGGCGGACGGCACGGTTCGAGGAAGGAGGGCTTACGAGATCTTGATCCGAACCGGCTTGCTCTCCTCCCGCTTCGGCACCGTGATCATCAGCACGCCATCCTTGAACGTGGCCTTGATCTTGTCGGCGTCCACGTTCTGGCCGAGCTGGAACGAGCGGAAGAAGCGGCCCTGCCACCGCTCGATGCGATGGAACTGCTCGCCCTTCTCCTCACGCAGCTGCTTGCGCTCGCCGCTGACCATCAGCGTGCCGTTCTCGAACGTGACCGTCACGTCGTCACGGGACAGCCCCGGCAGATCCATCCGCACCAGGTAGGCATCGTCGGTCTCCGAAATATCGACGACCGGCGTCCACACCTGGGACAGCGCGCCTTCCTTCTCTTCGGTCAGGTTGCCGAAGAAGCGATCGAAGAGACGATCCACTTCACGTTGCAGGCGCGACATCTCGGTAACAGGAGCATAGGGCATGATGTTGGCCATAACCATCACCTCCTTTGCGTGTGTTTAAGGTTCCTGTTACAGTGATGCTGGACTGACTGCGGTTTGCCCGGCCCGAGGGCCGGGGGCCTCACCCTCGTGAAGCCGCCCGGTGGTATTTCAAAGGGCGTGCCAGCCCGTGGGTTCTGTCAATCCGTGAGGCTGTTTCTAGCATCCCGTCAGGGGAAAGGCGCCGCGCGCCTGTTCTCCTGTCAGGGGCTCGCCCGTGGTGTCAGGGGGCAGGGCGGGGCCGGGGGAGAGGCTGTCAGGATGACAACGCAGCAGCGAGTGGGGCCTCCGGGGGCAACACAAAAGGGAGCACACGCGGGGCCAGCCCGAAGCGGTACGACCGGCTGCGCAGCGGCTCGCCGTCGAGGTTCACCAGGAGGTCGTCCGGGCTGTGTACCGCCAGCGCCGGGACGCGGGCATAGACCGCTCCGGTATCCGCCGGAGGGAGCCCCCGCAGCAACTCGGCCAGGGTAGCCAGCAACTGGCCCGCCGGCATCTCGGGCAGCACGAACACATCGAGCAGGCCGTCGTCGAGGCAGGCCCGGGGGCAGACCTGAAAGCCGCCGCCGGCCTGCCGGCCGTTGCCCACGGCAAAGACGAAGGCCGTGCCTTCCCAGGTAAAGTCGTCGCCGGTCAGGTGCAGGCGCCGGGCCTGCAGGGTGGTCATGTGGCGGAGCCCCGAGATGAGGTAGGCGGCGCGGCCCAGCAACTGCTTCTGGGCCGCCGGCGTCTCGGCGGTCACCTGAGCGCCGAAGCCTCCGCTGGCTACGTTGATGAAGGTGCGGCGCCCGGGGGCGTCTTCCGGGGCCTCGTCCACAGATACGTGCCCCACGTCGATGGGGCGAGCCGTCCCCTCGGCCGCCAGGCGCAGGGCCGCCTCGGGGTTGGCGGCGTCGAGGCCGCAGGCGGTGGCGAAGTCGTTGGCCGTGCCCTGGGGCACCACCCCCACGGCGCACCCCGCCGGGCCCGCCCGCATCACCCCCTGCACCACCTCGCTGAGCGTGCCGTCGCCACCGGCGGCCACCACCCGGGGGACGCCGGCGCGCACCGCCTCTTCGGCGAAGAACGCGGCATCCCCGCCTTCCCACGTAACGCGTACCTCCACGCGGTGCCCCGCTCCCCGTACGGCCTCGACAGCCGCCCGCAAGGCGGGGCGCGCGGCGACCTTTCCGTTAACGATCAGGCGAAGCATACGAGGGGCCATGGCGACGGGACGGCGACAGGGAAGAGCAAGGTATCGGATCGAAAGAAGACATACCAGCCCTGGATCGTTCGAGAGAACGTCGTTTTTTTTTGAATATCAATTGAATATCAATGCTTTTGGATTCGACCCCTTTTATCTTCTTTTTCGCCCTCTTCCGCACCCAGCCCGTACGTGAGACCATGATTCTGATTTTCACCCGCTCGTGGACCAGCCTGCTGCTTCGCGGGCTGCTGGCGATTCTGTTCGGTGTGCTGGCGCTGCTGTGGCCGCAGCTGACGTTGCACGTGCTCGTGATCCTGTTCGGCGCCTTCGCCCTCATCGATGGGGTGCTCGGCGTGACGGCTGCCGTGCGCGGGCGCCGGGTGCACCCCCTCTGGTGGCTGCTCCTGCTCGACGGGGTGCTGAGCCTGCTCTTCGGGGTGGCGGCGCTGGTATGGCCGCAGATCACGGCCATCGTGCTGGTCTACCTGATCGCGTTCTGGGCCCTGTTCACGGGGTTCGTCGAGCTGCTGGCGGCCTGGCGGCTGCGCAAGGTGGTGAAAGGGGAGTGGCTGCTGGCCCTCAGCGGGGTGCTCTCGGTGCTGTTCGGCTTCGGGCTGGCGCTCTTCCCCGGCGCCGGGGCCCTGGCCCTGGTGACCGTCATCGCCGTCTTCGCCATCCTCTACGGCGCGGTGCTGGTGGCGCTGGCCCTGAAGGTGCGCCGGCTGCGGCGCTGGGCCGAAGAGCAGTTTGCCGCCACCCTGCCAGGATGACGAGCCGGGCGAAAAAGTGACGCACTGGCATGGTTTTTAAAGGGCCGGCGGGTGATGACCCATCAGGCATCATTCCTTCGAATCCCATAGAACGAGGTGAACATTATGGCCACGACGAAACAGTTACCCCGCGAACAGTGGAAGGAGTACTTCGATACCTTTACCAAGAACTTCCTGAGGGACCCCAACCCGGAAGCCGCCGTCATCGAACTGGTGTCTCCGGAGCTGGGCGACCAGGTGGAGGCAGACCACGTCCGGGTGATCGGGGTCACCTACGATCATAAGGACAACGTGCTCGAGGTGGCCCTGGAGGACCTCGATCATCTGATCTACAACCCCAAGGAGATCTGGGTGCTCGAAGAGGATAATGGCTTCGTGAGCTCGATCGAGGTCGTCCGGGACGACGACACCCGCGAGATCATCCGGCTGCAGAGTGTAGGGATCGTGCCGGCGAAGCAATAGCGCCGGCCGGCATCATGCGTTAAGGCGTGACCATGGACACCGGAGGCTGCCTGGCCCCCGGTGTCCGTGCTTTTAGTTTCACAGCAAGTCTGACAGGAGGAAATAGAACCATGGCAAAAATTATCGGCGTTTCGAAGTTTGAACGGCTCTTTCGGGAGGCGGCCAGCCTGGACGTGGACAAGAACGACCTGGCGCGGCTGAACGACTTCGTACGGCAGAAGGTGTATGACCTGTTGCTGGCGGCCCAGGCCACGGCCAAGGCCAACCAGCGGGATATCATCCAGCTGCACGATCTGCCGCTGACGCTCGGCTTCAAGGAGAGCATGCGGGCCTTCGACGGGCTGGACACCGAACTGGAGCTCCAGCCGATCCTGGATCAGCTGGCGGCCCTGCCCCCGCTCGACCTGGAGTACAGCTATGAGGTGGAGGCGGAGTTGCCGCGCCTGGTCGGCGGGCTGACGGTGGCGCTGGCGCGCGCCTTCAAAATCCTCGATCCCACGGTCAAGAACCCGCAGACCGAGCACTGGGAGCGGGCCATGGCTATCTTTGACCTGCTCTTTTAGCCTGCCCAAGACCGCCTCTTCGGCACGCTCCACCCAGCCCCGCCACGTCCATGAACGACCTATTCTTTCTTTTTCTGATCCTCTCTAGTGCTGTGTCAAGTTATAATTGACGGGTATAGCCGCTTCAACTTCACCCGCGCATCCGCCGTCGTGAACTGCCAGTCTACACCCCGCTGCTTTGCGTTGCGCGCCTCGTACCAGGCGGCGATCTCGCCCTCTAACTGCGATGCATTGCCGATGCGGCGACAGAGACCCTGACGAACCAGCACCGAAAGCTCGATCTCGGCCATGTTCAACCACGAACCATGCACCGGCGTCGAGACTATCTCCAACTTGCGCACGATGCGCCGGGCGCGCTCGGCGTCGAAGACCTCGTAGAGCGCCGAGGCGGTGTGCGCGGAGAGGTTGTCCTGAACCAGCGTGATCGTCTCGGCGTCTGGATAGAGGTCTTCGACGAGGTGGGCCACCACACGAGCCCAGGTCAAACGGTCCTGACGCTCCTTGACGAGCACCTTCCGGAAGCCGCCCAGGGGCTCGCAGAGCATATAGAGCGTGCGGGTCCCTTCGCGTTTGTACTCGTAATCCACGTGCCGCACCCCGTCGGCACGCGTGAAGGGCTGTCGCACCTCGCTGATGAGTTGCTTGCGCGCTTCGTCGAGGCACACAACCGGTCGGAGCGGGTCGTAGGGCCGGGCGTAGACATCGAGCACTTGCTCCATCTGGCAGACGAAGGCGGCATCGGCCTGAGGAATTACCCACGACTTAACGCGCCAGGGCTTGAGTTCGTTTTTTTAAGCAACTGCCGCACGCTCTCATGCGAGATCGATTCGACGTAACCGAGTTCGATCATACGGTCAGCCAGAAGGCGGAGCGACCACCGGGCAAAGCCTTCCGGCGGCTCTGAACAGCGCAGGGCCACCAGATGAGCCTCGACCTGCCCGTCGAAGATCTTCTCTTTAACCGGTTCGCGTTTTTTGCCGTAGAGAGCCACCTCGAAGCCTTCTTCGACGAAGCGCCGACGTAAGCGCTCGACGGTTCGGACACTGACGTTGTAGCTTTCGGCGATGCGTTCATCGGTCCAGGCCGGTGCGCCCTGGCTCTGGTCTGCTTTGAGCAGCATGAAGGCTCGTTTGACCGGCGGGACACCTTTTGAACGCCGCTCAATGAGGTCATCGAGGTGCTGGCGTTCACTGTCATTGAGCGTGACGCAGTATTTTTTGGCCATGGCAGGAAGTGGCTTCAGGAGTGAGCGACTGTTGAAGCTACTATCCTACCCGGCAGATGATCCTTGACGCAGCACTAGCCTGTCGCCGATCTTCCGACAGCAGATCCTGGAGGCCCGCCGGGCGGGGATCATGCGCCTGATCGAGAAGCAGCGCGGCTCGCGGGTGATCTCGATGATCCACCGGCAGGAGACCCTCTCCTTCCTGGGGATCGGGTTCAACCGGTACATCTCCATCGAAGACGCCGAGGAGGTGCTGCGGGCCATCCGCCTGACCGACCCGAGCCGGCCCATCGACCTGATCGTGCACACGCCGGGCGGGCTGGTGCTGGCCGCCGGGCAGATTGCCTGGGCGCTGGCCGACCACCCGGCCAAGGTGACGGTCTTCGTGCCGCACTATGCCATGAGCGGCGGCACGCTGCTGGCCCTGGCCGCCGACGAGGTGGTGATGGACCGCAACGCCGTCCTCGGGCCGGTGGACCCGCAGCTGGGGCACCAGGCCGCCGCCTCCATCGTGGCGGCCGTACGCCGTAAGGACCCCAACCACGTCTCGGACGAGACGCTCATCCTGGCCGACATGGCCGAGAAGGCCCTGGGACAGGTGGAGCACAGCGTCCGGCAGCTGCTGGCGCGGAAGATGGACCCGGACCGCGCCGCCGAGACGGCCCACCTGCTGGCCTCCGGTGTGTGGACGCACGACCACCCCCTGCGCGTCGACGATGCCCGCGCCCTGGGCCTGAACGTCTCGACGGACATGCCGCCGGAGATCTATTCGCTCATGGCGCTCTACCCGCAGCCCACCCGCCAGCGGCCCTCCGTGGAATACGTGCCCATCCCGGACCGTACGACGCGCCCGGCCCAGCAACCCGGAGGAGGTGCGCGATGATTCCGATTGGCGACGACGTACCTGAAAGGCGCTATCCGTTCGTGACGTACACCCTCATCGGGCTGAACGTCCTGTTTTTCTTCGTGGAGCTGGCGCAGGGGCCCCGGCTGCAGGAGTTCATCTACCGGTGGGGCACCGTGCCGGCGCTGGTGACCCGGTGGCCGGATCAGCCGGAGGTGCTGTGGACGCTCTTCACGTCGATGTTCCTGCACGGCGGCATCGCCCACCTGGTGGGGAACATGCTCTACCTGAACGTCTACGGCAAGTCGCTCGAGGGCAACATGGGGCCGGTCCGGTTCCTGCTGTTCTACCTGCTGTGCGGGCTGGCCGGCGGGGTGGCCCACGTAATGATGAACCCGGCCAGCACGGTGCCGGCCGTCGGGGCCAGCGGCGCCATCTCGGGGGTGCTGGGAGCCTACCTTCTGTTCTTCCCCCGTGCCACGGTCTACCTGGTGGTTCCGCTGTTCCTGTTCTTCCCGGTGGTGGCGCTTCCCGCCTCGTTCGTGCTCACGTGGTGGTTCGCCCTCCAGATCATCGGGGGGATGACCTCGTCGGCCTTCATGCAGGTCGGCGGTGGTGTGGCCTACTGGGCCCACATCGGCGGCTTCGTGGCCGGCATGGCGCTGATCTACCTCTTCCGGCGGCGCGAGGACCAGCCGTTCCGCTACTACGGTCGCCCGGACCGGCATTACTTCGAGCGCTACCGGCGGCACGCCGGGCCGATGCCGTTCTGAGGCTCGGTCACGCCACGGCGGCCGTCGCTTCGGCGGGGGTCGCCTGGCCGTCGGCCCCGGTGGCCGCGGCGACCAGCGCGGGCGGCAGCTCGCCCAGCGTGGTGTGCACGGCGTCGCGGGCGACGTAGTAGCCCTGCAGGGCCTGCTCGCGGTCGGCCACGGAGAGGGTTTCCTTGCTCGCCAGCGCCAGGAAGTGGGCCTCGAGGCCCGGGGCCAGGTCCACCCACAGGCGCAGGATACTGGCCAGCTCGTCGGCCTGCTCGCCCAGCCGGACCAGCGGCGCGGACGCCTCGTGAGGCACGTCGTGATAGGTCAGCAGGGCCCGCCAGGCCGAACGCATCGCCGCCAGGCTCTGGCCCAGCAGGCGGTGGTAATCCGGCGAAGGCTTTCCTTTCTCGGCACGGGCCGCCTCCAGGTGCTTCAGGGCCTCACGGATCAGGTGGGCCACTTCGTCCATACGTGCGCGCGTATTCATCTCGGCAACGGACTTGATTAAACTTTCACGGGTCGATGCGACGTTCTGACAGGCTCAACGGCCATGCCTCGGGGAGTCAAACGGTGTGCCGGAAGGCCCCGCACCATCTGCCCCAAACTAAGGAAGCCGTTTCGTATGTTCATCCCCGTGCCTGGAAACCTGCGGATGGCCTCCCGCCCTCCTTTTGCCGCCGATGAACGAGCCGCTGCTCCAGCCCGCTGCCGAACAGGCCGTACCGCCGCGCCCCCGGATCGAGATCGGGCTGATGGTGGCCGGCCGGTTCGACGCCGTCGACCGCGCCGCCATCCAGCTGATGCGGAAGGACCTGCTGGCCACGCTTCAGACGCTGTTCCCCGCGTTTACCTGGCGGCTCCCGGTGGTGCGGCGGCGGGAGCTGTACCTGGAGGCCCCGGCCGAACCGGTGGACCTGATCGAACGGGTGCTGACCGAGCGCGACGCCTACCGGTGGGACCTGGGGATGGTGGTCACCAGCCTGGATCTGCGCAGCCACTTCAAGCCGTACATGGTGGGCGCGCCGGCCTCCTCGCTCGACGTCGCCGTGCTCTCCACGGCCCGCCTCGACCCGCTCGATGCGCTCGAAGGGGACGACGAGGAGTCGGTCCGCACGGCGCTGCTGGCCCGGCGGCTGAAGGCGCTGGCCCTCCACCTCTTCGGCCACCTGAACGAGCTGCCGCACCAGGAGGACCCGGAGGACGTGATGTACGACTTCAACACCGTGGAGGACCTCGACCGGATGCACCGGTTGGCCGACCGGGAGCGGCTGGAGGAGACGCTCCGCGAGGTGGCCGACCAGCGGCTGGAGGAGACCGAAGCCTACCGGCGCGGCGGGCAACGGCTGGGCTTTGCCCTGCGGGTGCTCTGGCGCGAGCGGCGCAACCTGACCCACGCCGTGCGCGAGGTGGAGCCCTGGCGCTTCCCGCTCCGCTTCAGCCGCATGACCACCGCGGCCGTCTCCACGTTGCTGGTCTTTCTGCTGACGGCCGAGGCGTGGGAGTTCGGGATGGGGCAGCCGCCGGGCCGGATGGCCGGGCTCGCCCTGGCGGCGCTGGTGGGGGCCAGCACCTACGTGCTCCATCGCCAGCACCTGCTCACGCGCCGCCGCCGGGCCCGCCTGAGCGAGCAGCGGGTGGTGGCCACCCTGTCGGCCGTCGTGGCGGTGGCGCTGGGCCTGGTCACCACCTACGGCCTGCTCTTCGGCATGGGCCTGGCCGCCGGCCTCGCCCTCTTTGCGCCCGAGGTGGTGCAGGCGTGGACGGCTTCGCTGGGGAGTCCCCCGGCCCTGCGGCACTACCTCGTCCTGGCCGCCTTCCTCGCCACGCTGGGTCTGCTCACGGGCGCCCTCGGCGCCTCCTTCGAGGAGGAGCACTATTTCCGGCACGTCCTCCTGCTCGACGAGGAGACGTGAGGTGCCGCCTCAGGCGGGACCTCAGTCCTCCGCCTGGCGCCCGGCGCGGACCTGCTCGCGGGCCTCGCGCAGGATCGTCACCGTCTCGGCGACGGAGAGTTGCAGGGCGTAGGCCACCTCGGGGATGGTGAGCTTGTGCACGTCGCGCAGCAGCAGCGCCTGACGCGGCACCGTGGCCAGCCGGTCGATGGCCTCCTCGTCGGCCAGCTGCTCGTCGGGCAGGGGCACATCGTCCGGGAAGACGTCCTCCCACTTGGTGATGTCGTCGGGCTGGTACCATTCCCAGAACGACTCCTCGTCGTCGTAGAGCGGCTCAGGCGGCAGCGGCGCCTCCAGCGAGACGGCCCACAGGGCCCGGTTCGTCTTCTCCCGCTCGATCAGCTTCTGCAGCACCCGATGCTGGGTGCCCAGCAGCCAGGCCCGCAGGCGCACCGCCTCGGGCTTCTCCCGGCGGCTGTACCAGGCCCGCACCAGCGTCTCGCCGACGAGCTCTTCCGGCGTCAGGTCGGCCGGCAGCAGGTCCTTCATGAAGCGATGGTAGCCGATGTCCCTGCGGGCGGCGCGAAGGAGTTCGTTCAGGTGGGGCTCCACCAGGCGGTTGAAGGCCGCCCGGTCGCCGTCGAGGGCGGCCTGCCAGAGGGTCTCCTGTGAAGGCGAGGTCGTGGTCATAACAGTCAGCGGGTTTGACGTCGTGTGATGCGGGCCTGGTGCCGCGTGCCGGCCCCTGGCTCCACGCTAGATACGCATTTTTTTTCATTATCTGCCACGGGACCGGTTCCCTGGCGCAGGCCCGGGACGGGGCCCGGCCGTGTTCTTCGCGATAAATTACCGGCGCGTTGTATATTGGCCCGTCCGCCGCCCTTCTCCTCAACCCCGCACCGTTTTGGACTGGCTCACCGACCCGGAAATCTGGATCGCGCTGGCGACGCTCACCTCGCTGGAGATCGTCCTCGGCATCGATAACATCGTCTTCATCTCCATCCTGGCGGGCAAGCTGCCGGCGCACCAGCAGGCCCGGGCGCGCACGCTGGGGCTGGCGCTGGCCCTCATCGGGCGGCTGGTGCTGTTGTTCTCGCTGGCCTGGATCATGCGGCTGACCACCCCCCTGTTCGAGGTCTTCAGCTACGAGATCTCGGGGCGCGACCTGATCCTCATCGGGGGCGGGCTGTTCCTGCTGGCCAAGAGCACCCACGAGATCCACAACAAACTCGAAGGGGAGGAGAACGGTCAGGAAGCCGGGCAGGGCGTCACCTTCGCCGGCGTGCTGACCCAGATCCTGCTGCTCGACCTCGTCTTCTCGCTCGACTCGGTCATCACGGCCGTCGGCATGGTCGAGCAGGTCCCCGTGATGGTGGCGGCCATCGTGATCGCCATCATTATCATGATGCTCAGCGCCCGGGCCGTCTCGGCGTTCATCCACCGGCACCCGACGGTGAAGATGCTGGCGCTGTCGTTCCTGCTGCTCGTGGGCGTGGCCCTCATCGCCGAGGGGCTGGACCTGCACATTCCGCGCGGCTACATCTACTTCGCGATGGCCTTCTCGGTGTTCGTCGAGATGCTCAACCTGAAGGTGCGCCAGCGCAAGGCCCGGGCCGCCGCCCGGCCGGTGGAGCTACGCAAGATGCCGGTGCTCGAAGAGAAGCCGTGACGCCCGGCGACGGGCCTCAGAACGGCGCCTCGTCGTCCGGCGGGATAGGGGGCGCCCCGAAGCCGTCGCCACGCCCCAGGCCGGCGTCGTCGTGCCCGTCGGGCGTGTAGTGCATCGTCAGGTTCTCGAAGCGGGCGAAGTGCTTGACGAAGGCCAGGCGGACGTCGCCGATGGGGCCGTTACGCTGTTTGCCGATGATGATCTCGGCCAGCCCCTCGGTGGAGTTGCCGTGCTCGTCGACCGTGATGCCGTAGCGCTCGGGCCGGTAGATGAACATCACCACGTCGGCGTCCTGCTCGATCGAGTTATGCACGACGATGTCGTTGGCGACGAAATTGTGCGGACCGGGGACGGTGAGGTCGAATACCTCCTCCACGCCATCGGGTTCGATGGAGACGATCTGGTCCCAGTAGAGATCGCTTTCCGCCAGGCGGGCGAGCAGGCCCGCCCCCACCACGGCAGCGACGCGGCGTGCGCGATCCCGGCTCAGGTTGGTCTGATACAGAGCCGTTCCACAATACTGATGGCCCAGGCGGGCCTGCATCTGGCGGGTGGTGAGGCCGGCGCGTTTCATGGCCGGCACCACCAGCGCCTGCCAGACGCTCCGGGGGATCACGTCCCGGTTGGTATTCGCCTCGTGGGTGTGCAGAGATGCTTGCCCGGATCGTTCCGGCTGGGCGACGTGCCGGGGGAGCGCAAGGTGTTCTTCCGGGGAGAGGGCATCCAGGCGTTTCCAGCCCTCCACCGTCAGGAATTTGTGGTTGGCCGTTGCGCGGATGGTGCGGCCGAGGCGGGTCGTGATCTTGTAGACCGGCTTGACGCCCGTGGGAAAGGCCCGGCTGACGGGGGCTCGGACCAGCTTGAGGGTCGCGGGATCTACCGCCCACACGTCGAACCCGCCGTGGGGATAGCGTTCCACCAGGTCGCGGAGGGGGACGCGTCGGCCCGTATCGGCCCGCGTGACGAGCGTGTCGCCGGTGAGGCAGCCGGACTCGCGGAGGTCGGAGAGCTGCGGGCGTTTGTCGCCGCCGCGCGTCTCAACGGCGCGGCTGAGCTGCGAGAGGGCGATGACGGGCACGTCCAGCTCTTTGGCCAGGCTCTTGAGCGAGCGCGAGATCTGGGCGATCTCCTGCTCGCGGTTGGCGCTACGCGAGAGGTTGGTCCCGTGCATGAGCTGGAGGTAGTCCACGATGACGAGCCCGATATCGTGCTCGGCTTTGAGGCGGCGGCACTTGGCGCGGAGCTCCAGGATGGAGAGGCCCGGCGTGTCGTCGATGAAGATGGGGGCGGCCGAGAGGCGGCCGGCGGCCCGGGCCAGGCGCGGCCAGTCGTCTTCACTGAGGCGGCCGGTGCGGGCCGCCTGTGCGTCGACGCGGGCCTCGGACGTGAGCAGGCGCTGCGCCAGCTGCTGGGCGCTCATCTCCAGCGAGAAGATCGCCACGCCGGTGCCCATCGTGGGGTGCAACGCCGCGTTCCGCGCACAGGCCAGCGAAAAGGCGGTGTTATGCACGCAGATGTCGTTGGCAACGAAGTTGTGCGTCTCCGGAATGGTCAGGTCGTAGACCTGCTTCACCCCCACGGCCTCGATGGCCACGATCTCGTCCCAGTACACCTCGCTCTCGGCCAGATTTTTCAGGCCGGCATGGTCCAGCGCCCCGGCCAGGCGCCGGAGCCGATCCCGGCTGAGCGCGCGTTTCCCAACGTGCAGGTTCGTATAGCCCCGGAGGCCGGCCTTCTGGCCCAGCGCCTGCCACGACGCCGCCCCTTTCGCGGCCCGCAGCTGCTCCCAGACCCCGACCGGGACCAGATCGCGGTTGGTCTGGTACCGTCGCCCTCGGAGCGCTTCCCGGACGCACGCCAGCGCCTCCTCTTTGCCGAACATACCAATCTCCCGCACGAACGTCTCGATGGAGCGGGCGTCGGTGATGTCGAGCTGCCAGGCCGTGCGCCGCCCCGCCCGGTATTTCACCCGGCGCTCTTTCAGGCGCGCGATGATGCCGAAACGCAGCAACAGGTGCTGGACCTGACGCGCCAGCCGCTCGCTGGCCGTGGCATAGCCGAGCTGCGGCTGCCCGCTGCGGAGCACCGTCGCCCAGCCATCGGTGGCAAACAGGCGGTTCAGGAACAGCGCGACGAGTGGCTTCTGGAGGGTGAAGACCACGGCCGGGATGTGCTTGGTGTGGGCCGAGCATCCCCAGAGGCCCAGGGCCTGGAGCCACCGGGTGAGGGCGTTCTGGCTGGACCGGCTCATGGCCGCATGTCCCTCGGGCGCCAGCGTGGCCGCCGGCACGTCCAGCGCGTCGCAGAAGCGCTCGAAAGGTGCGGCACGGGGAGCCGGCGTCCCGGCCTGCCATTCCTCCACGGCCCTGCGCGTCACGCCAACGGCCCCCGCTACGTCTGCCGTGCCAGCAGGATGATCCTGCAGCATCGACGTGAGGGTGCGTGCAAAAGCCCGGCGGTTCCGGATCGTCGCGGCCGCATCGCTCGCCACACGGAGGGTGGACGTGCGCCGCCCGCCCGAGGTCGATACCGTCGTGGTCAGCCCGCCGAAGGCCTCCACGGCCCGGGCGAAATCCTCGCGGAGGGCCGGGTTGCCGTTGGTGAACTCGGGGCACGTCTTGGTCAGACAGCCGTCACCGATGAGGTAGGCCAGCAGCTTGACCCGGTGCGCCGGAAGGGTTACGCTGCCGAAGACGTCGAGGCGGCGCGGGACGGCCACATGGTCGCCCACCCGCAGGGCCGAGAGCGGCTTCCAGCCTTCGATGGTGAGGAACGGATGGGTCAGGGTGGTCTCGATCGAGCGCCCCAGCCGGGTGCGCACCCGGAAGACCGGCTTGAGGCCATCGTCGACGTACGCCGAGGGCTCGGTGAACCCGAAGCGCCCGTTGGCGTGCAGGGTCAGCAGCCGGGCCCGCCGCCGCCGGTAGAGCGCTTCGATGGTGACCAGGCTCCCGTCTTCCAGAAGGATCTCACTGTCATACGCCAGGCATTTCCCCATCGACGGGCGCGCGGCGATGATGATCAGGTCCGACTTCTGCCAGCCGCCGGTCATCTCGTCGAGGCGGGTGAAGCCGCTGGGCACGCCGGTGATGCCGCCCTCGCGCCCGTGGATCGCCTCGAGTTGCGCCAGCGTCTCCTTGAGCACCTCGTTCATCGACGCGGCGGCCCGGCGAAGCTGCGTGTCCGAGATGCGGAAGATCTCGGCCTCGGCCTGGTCGAGCAGCTCGAAGGCATCCGCCCCGGGGTCGTAGCCCCGGCCGATCAGCCCGGTCATCGTCTCGATCATCTTTCGCAGGAGCGACTTCTCGGCGATGATCCGGGCGTGATACTCCACGTTGGCCGCCGAGGCCACCTTCGTCGTCAGCTCGGAGATGTAGTAGGCCCCGCCGACGTCGTCGAGTTCGCCCCGGCGCCGGAGCTCTTCCGTGAGCGTGATCAGGTCGACGGGATTACCGCGTTCGAAGAGGCTCAGGATGGCCAGGTAGATCTTCTGATGCTTCGCGCTGTAGAAGGCGTCCGGCGGCAGGATCTCGATGGCGCGGGGGATGGCTTCCCGCTCGATGAGCATCGCCCCGAGGACGGACTGCTCCACGTCGACCGCCTGCGGCGGCACACGCCCGCCCGGGGAAGCGGCCTCGGCACGATGGCGCCGGCCCCCGCGCATCAGCTTTTCGAGCGGGTACGGCTGGCCCTCGTCGTCGATGTTGAAGGGTCGCTGGGGAAGGTCTTCGTGGTCCGCCATGCCGGGTTCGGGTCAGCCGTTCGAGGGATGCGGGGGGGCCTGGGTGTGCCCGGTGAGCTGGTCGTAGCGCGTGCGGAGCAGCTTAACGTCCTCCCAGGTCGGACGTTTCCACTGCGGGTTGCGCAAAAGCGCCGCCGGATGGTAGGTCACCATCAACGGTAACCCGTGGAAATCGTGGAACTTGCCACGCAACGATGCCAGCGATGACTGCCGCCCGAGCAGGGCATTGCCGGCGGTTTTGCCCACACACAGCAGGAGCCTGGGCCGGACGAGTTCGATCTGCTTGTAGAGGATGGGAAGGTGCGCCTCGATCTCGGCGGGCAGCGGGTCCCGGTTGTTGGGAGGACGGCTCTTCAGAATGTTGCAGATGTAGACCTGGTCCCGCCTGAAGTGGATGGCTTCCAGGATCTTGTTGAGCAGCTGCCCGGCCCGTCCCACGAAGGGTTCGCCCTGCCGGTCTTCATCCGCCCCCGGCGCCTCGCCGATGACCATCAGGTCCGCGTTCGGGTCGCCCGTGCCGAAGACGGGGTTGAGCCGCTGCGCGTCGAGGGGGATGAGGACCGTCTCCGCCACATAACGGGCCACCTCGTCGAGCGTGTTCATGCGGCGCAGGGGAGATTCCGGCGGGATGAGCGCGGCGATCCGTTCGTAGGGCGAGAGGGCAGGGTCTTCATCCGGGGCGACGGGGTTGCCGAACAGATCGAGCGTGGGCATGACTTCCGGGGGCGTGGGTGGGGAAGACGAGCGGCCGGCGGCAGGCGACGCGGCGAGCCGGCCCGCCACGGCACCGGACACCGGTGCGGAGGGAACAGGCGCTTCTGCCTCCTCCAGGGGAACGAAAGCACCGGAGAGGGCCATTTCGAAACGCAGGGCCGATCGAAGTTCGTCCAGCAGGGTTTGCATGGTGCCGGGGCCTCGCCCCTCGTTGGGTCCGGTGCCTGCCTCCATAAGCCCGGTAAACTTAGGCCCGGCAGCACGAATTTCTCAAGGCCGCCGGGCCCTTCGACCGGCTTTTCACACGGAGACGAAGAGCCCTCGAGGCCATGGCGCAAACCACCGGGCCGCGCGGGCGTATAGGGACCGGACCGTCCCACCCTCTCCCTGACGTCATGCGCATCCGTACCCTGCCGCTCCTGTTCACGCTCGTGCTCTCCGGCGCGGCCTGCCGGGACGAGGCCCCCCAGGCGCCGGAGCCCGCCCCCGAAGCCACGGCCACCGTCGTGCGCGAGGTGCCGCCGGACACGCTCGCCGCCCGCCTCGCCGCCGAAAGGCCCCCCCTCGTCCTCGACGTGCGGACGCCGGAGGAATACGCCGGGGGGCACGTCCCCGGCGCGCTGAACATCCCGCACACCGAGGTGGCCGCCCGGCTCGGCGAGCTGGCGCCGTACCGGGACCGGGAGATCGTCCTCTACTGCCGCAGCGGCCGCCGCGCCGGAATCGCCGCCGACGTGCTGAAAGAGGCGGGCTTCTCCCGGCTGGCCCACCTCTCGGGCGACATGCCGGGCTGGGCCGCCCGGGGGCTGCCGGTGGAGCAATGAGCCATCTCGCGTCGCTGCTCGGCCTGTGCGTGTTTCTTCTGGCCGCGTGCCGCACCACGCCGGACGTCCCCCCCGGCGTGGTGCCGCTCTCGGCCCGGTTCGATTCGCTGGCCCAGCCCTATGCCTTTGCCCTGCCCGTGCTGGCCCCGGTGGAGGGCGTGGGCGGCGTGCGGGCCGGGGACTGCGGCCGGTGCCACGAGGCCCACTACGCCGAGTGGCGGGGCTCGACGCACGCCCGCGCCCTGCACGACCTCCAGTTCCAGGCCGAGATCACCAAACCCGACGCGCCGAAGTGGCTCTGCCTGAACTGCCACGCCCCCGCCGGCAACCAGCGGGCCAGCCTGGTGACAGGCCTCGACGGCGGCGACGTCCTCCGCCCCGTGACGCGGCCCAACCCCGCCTTCGACGCGCAGATGCAGGCCGAGGGGGTGACATGCGCCGCCTGCCACGTGCGCCCCGACCCGGAAACGGGCCGGAGCGTCATCGTCGGCGCGTTCGAGACGGACCGGGCGCCGCACCCGGTGCGCGTGGACCCGGCCGCCCTGCGCGACGTGTGCCGCCGCTGCCACGACCCGCAGGGCGAGCCCCTCACGCGCAACCTGGTATGCTGGTTCGAGACGTACCGCGAGCTGGAGGAAGGACGGGCGGCCCTGCCGCCGCCGCTCCGCTCGGCGGACTGCGTGACGTGCCACATGCCCGCGACGCGCCGCCGCCTGGCCGTCGGGTTCGACGACCTGCCCCTCCGCACGAGTCACCGTCACTGGTGGACGGGCGGCGGCGTGCCCAAGACGTTCGGCGCCTACGACAGCCTCCTGGCGCGGGGTTTCGCGCCGGCCCTGGACGTGGCCTGGGCCGGCCTCGACGGGGTGGACGGCGGCGACTCCCTCCGCCTCACCCTGCACCTTACCAACCGGGCGGCCGGCCACCACCTGCCCACCGCCGACCCCGAGCGCTTCCTCCTCGCGCTCGTCTCCCTCCACGACGCCGGCGGCGACACGCTGGCCTCGACCCGCCTCCGCATCGGGCAGACGTGGGCCTGGAACCCCGCCCGCAAGCTCGCCGACCACCGCCTGCGCCAGGGCGAGACGCGGGTGTGGACGGCCACGCTCCCCCGCCCGCCCGGCCCGCCCCGGGGCCGCCTCGACGTGACCGTCCTCCACGTCCGTCTCACCACGTCGAACGCCCGCCACATGATGACCGGAGCCCCCGCGGTGGACGAAGCGCTGCTGCCCGGCGGGCGCCGCCTCGTGGCCGAGCTGCCCGCCCACTATCCGTTCGCCACGTACATCTACGCGGCCTCGCTCGACCTCGCCACCGGCGCACGACGGGTCGCCACGCCGGAGGAGTTGATCGCCCGCTCGAAGGCCGAGCAGGGACGCCCCCTCCCGGAACGCGTGTACTGAGCCGGCTCCGTGCCCGCTTCCGGCGAGACAACCGGAACCTGTTTATCTTCCCTCGACGAGAAGCACGGTAGACGTGCCGGTGCAGGGCATAGAAAACCGGGAAAAAACCCGGAATGCGATGAAAACGAGAACATGGTGCCTGTTGCTGTGCGTGGTGGCCTGGTGGCCGGCCCTTCCGGCCGGTGCCCAGGAGCTGTCGGCTACCGAGATCGTGCGCCGCGCCGACGAAAAGATGCGCGGCACCGAAAGCAGCACCGGCGAGGTGAAGATGACCATCGTGCGCCCCACCTGGACGCGCGAAATGCAACTCAAGACCTGGGTCAAAGGGACGGACTATGCCCTCATCCTGGTCACCGCGCCGGCCCGCGAGCGAGGCACCGCCTTCCTCAAGCGCGGCAACGAGATCTGGAACTGGCAGCCGAGCATCGACCGCGTGGTCAAGCTGCCGCCCTCGATGATGAGCCAGTCGTGGATGGGCTCCGACTTCACCAACGACGACCTGGTCAAAGAGTCGAGCATGGTCGAGGACTTCGAGCACCGGCTCCTGGGCAGAGAGGAGGTCGGCGGCAGGCTGTGCTACCAGATCGAGCTGACGCCCCGACCCGACGCGGCCGTGGTGTGGGGCAAGATCCTCACCTGGATCGACCGGCAGGATTTCGTGCAGATGAAGGCCGAGTTCTACGACGAAGACGGCTGGCTGGTCAACACCATGGTCACGACCCGGGCCGGAGAAATGGGCGGCAAGGTGATCCCCATCGTCATGGAGGTGATTCCCGCCGACAAGCCCGGCCACAAGACCGTGATGGAGCAGTTGAGCATCGAATTCGACAAACCCATACCCGACGACTTCTTCTCGATCCAGAATATGAAACGGCTGCGCCTCTGATGGGCGCGGCCGTGCCGGACGGGCCGGTGCGAAGCCGGTGCCGGCGGGCCGATGCTTTTTCCGAAAAAGGCTTTCGCCATGCGAACCCTTGTCGTACTGGCCTGGCGCAACATCTGGCGGAACAAGCGCCGCACGTGGATCACGGCGGCTTCCATCTTTTTCGCCGTGCTGCTCTCGACCCTGATGGTGTCCATCCAGAAGGGGGCCTGGGATCGCATGGAAGAGAGCGTGGTCAACTATTACTTCGGCTACGTGCAGATCCACGGCCGGGGCTACTGGGAAGACCGGTCCATCGACCGGGCTTTTGCCGAGACCGACAGCCTGCGGCGCCTGGTCGAGGAGATACCGGGCGTGGAGACGACCGTGCCGCGGCTCGAATCCTTCGCGCTGGCGGCCCACGGCGAGCGCACCCTCGGCGTGATGGCGGTGGGCATAGATCCGGAGCGAGAGCACGCCATGACCCGGTTGCGCGAGCGCCTCGTGCAGGGCAGCTACTTCGAAGACGACGAAGAAGCCGTGCTGGTAGCCGAGGGCATGGCCGAACGCCTGAACACGCAGGTGGGGGATACGCTCGTGCTGTTGAGCCAGGGCTACCATGGCGTCAACGCGGCCGGCAAATATGTGGTGAAGGGCCTGATCCACTTCGGCTCGCCCGAGCTCAACCGGCTGATGGTCTATCTACCCCTGCCGGTGGCCCAGTACTTCTACGGTGCCGACGGGCTGATCACTTCCATTGCACTGAAGGTGACCGAAAAAGACGACGTACCGCAGATCCTGGCCACCCTGCAACAGAGGCTCGACACCACGCGCTACGAGGTGATGGACTGGCACCAGATGATGCCCGAACTGGTGGAGGCGCGTGCCGTGGACACCGCCGGCAACTACCTGATGCTGCTCATTCTGTACCTGATCGTGTCGTTCGGCATCTTCGGCACCATCCTGATGATGACGGCCGAGCGCACGTACGAGTTCGGCGTGCTGGTGGCCATCGGCATGCGGCGCCTCCAGCTCTCGGTCGAGGTGTGGCTGGAGGTCCTGTTCATCGCCTTTCTGGGCACGCTGCTGGGCTTTCTGGCCAGCTTCCCGCTGGTGTACTACTTTCACCGGCACCCGATCGACCTGTCGGGCTCCAGAGAGCTGGCCGAGACCTACGCGCAGTTCGGCTTCGAGCCGGTTTTCCCGGCGGCCTTCGAGCCGATGGTGTTTCTGGGCCAGGCCATCGTGGTGTTCATCATCACCTCGGTGCTGGCGTTGTACCCGTTCTGGAAAATCGGCCGCCTGCAGCCGGTGACGGCCATGCGCCACTGAGGTCCATGTGCGGCACCCCGGCGGATCCGGTTTGCAAAAGCCCGAATCATGCTGCTGAAGATAGCCTGGCGAAATATCTGGCGAAGCCCCGTACGCAGCTGGGTGGTGATCGTGGCCATCGCCCTGGGCGTGTGGGCGGTGATCTTCCTGATGGGCTTTTCTACCGGGATGGCCAACAGCTACGTGGACAGCGCCATCCGCCTGGAGGTGGGCCACCTCCAGGTGCACCACCCGGAGTACCTGACCGACCGCGAGGTGCAGTTCGTGCTGCCGCAAGCCGACTCGGTGGCGAACCTGATTGCCGCCGGGCCGGGCGTGCAGGCCGTGAGCGTGCGCACGCTCGTCGGCGGCATGCTGTCGTCGGCGCGGGGTAGCCATGGCCTGCGGGTGCGTGGTGTAGATCCTGCCGAAGAGGCAGCCCTCTCGCAGCTCGACCGGAAGCTGGTGGAGGGCGCCTACCTGCCCGAAGGGCGCCGCAATGCCCTCTACCTGGGAAAGAAGCTGGCCGACCGGCTGGGCGTGCGCCTGCGCTCGCGGGTGGTGCTCACCTTCCAGGACCTGGAGGGCAACATCACCTCGGCGGCTTTTCGCGTGGCCGGCCTGTTCGACGTGGAGAACAATGCCTTCGAGGAGGGCACGGCCCTGGTACGCCGTGAAGACCTGAACCGCGTGCTGGGCCGGCCCGGCGCCGCCCACGAAATCGCCGTCTTGCTGGAGGATGCCGCTCTGGCCGACACGGTGGCGGCCCGCCTGCGCAACCGCCTGCCCGGGCTCGACGTGCAGACCTACATGCAGCTCTCGCCCGAGATCCGGCTGTTCGAGTCGCAGATTTCCGCCTCGGTCTATATCATCATGGTCATTGTGATGCTGGGGCTCATCTTCGGCATCATCAACACCATGCTGATGGCGGTGCTGGAGCGCGTGCGGGAGCTGGGCATGCTCATGGCTATCGGCATGAACAAGCTGCGTGTCTTTGCCATGATCATGCTCGAGACCCTCCTGCTGGGACTGGTGGGGGCACCCCTGGGCATCGCCGTGGGCTCGGTTATGATCCGGTGGTATGCCCGCCACGGGCTGGACTTGAGCCGCTATGCGCAGGAAGGCCTCAGCGAGTTCGGCATGTCGGCCGTGATTTTTCCCGACGTCTACCCGGGCATGTATGTCGAACTGGCCGCCGCCGTGCTGATTACGGCCGTCCTGGGCAGCCTCTATCCGGCCTGGAAGGCCGTCCGGCTGCGGCCCGTGGAGGCCCTGCGCAAGCTCTGACGGGGCGTGCACCGGCCCCGCACCATGACGCCTGGAACCGGATGAACCCCACACGCCCCGGCGGCCCATGGCCGCCGGGACCCTGACCCCTACCCACCATGAACGTGCTCGACATTACCGGCGTGACGAAGGTGTACAACCCCGATACCGTGCCCGTGCATGCCTTGCGCGGGGTGGACCTCGAGGTGTCGGCGGGCGAGTTTACGGCCATCGTGGGACCGTCGGGCTCGGGCAAGACGACCCTGCTGAACCTCATCGGCGGGCTGGACCGGCCCACCGCGGGCCAGATACGCATCAACGGCATCGACCTGGCCACGCTGTCGGCGAACAAGCTCATCGACTTCCGGCGCGACCACATCGGCTTCGTCTTCCAGTCGTACAACCTCATCCCGGTGCTGACGGCGCGCGAGAATGCCGAGTTCGTCATGCTGCTGCAGAAAAGGCCGCGGGCCGAGCGCGAGGCGCGCGTGACGCAGTTGCTGCGCGAGGTGGGGCTGGAAGACAGGATGGACTACCGGCCCACCCAGCTCTCGGGCGGGCAGCAACAGCGCGTGGCCGTGGTGCGCGCCCTGGCGCCCCGGCCGCGCTTCATCCTGGCCGACGAACCCACGGCCAACCTCGACTCGGTGTCCACGGCCAACCTGCTCGACATCATGGCACGCCTCAACCGCGAAGAGGGCGTCACCTTCCTGTTTTCAACCCACGATCAACGCGTCATCGACCGGGCCCGCCGCGTGGTGCGCCTCGAGGACGGCCAAATCGTTTCGGATGAGGTCTTTGACCGGTAAGGTACTGCTGCTGGGGCTGCTGCTCGGCCCGGTTCCCCTGGTCGGCTCGGCTCAGACGCCCGACGCGGGCGGCTCCCTTGACCCGTGGCAGGCTTCGGGCTACGTCAAGATCCTGCAATCGGCCATCTTCCTGGAGCCGGTGTCGCCCCGGCTTCCCTTCGAGACGCAACTCTATGACAACCTTCTGCACCAGCGCCTCAACCTCGACTGGTACGCCAGCGAGCATTTGAGCCTGCAACTGGGGTGGCGCAACCGCCTGTTCTGGGGCGACCAGGTGCGCCTCTTCGGTGCGTCCTTTATCGAACTGCAGGAGGAGGGCGACGAGCTACTCGACCTGAGCTGGGGCCATGCCTCTCCCAGCGGCGTGGCCGTGCACAGCGCCATCGACCGCCTCTACGCCACCTGGACCCGGGGCCTCTGGGAGGTGCGCCTCGGCCGCCAGCGCATCAACTGGGGCATCAGCACCATCTGGAACCCCAACGACCTGTTCAACACCTTCTCGTTCGTCGACTTCGACTACGAGGAGCGGCCCGGCAGCGATGCCCTGCGCATCCAGCGCTACCTGGGCTTCGCCGCGCGCCTCGAACTGGCCGTCCGCCCGGCCGGCCGCCTCGACGAGGCCGTCATCGCCGGCCTCTACGCCTTCAACAGGGCCGAATACGACGTCCAGATACTGGCCGGCCGCATGCGAACCGACTGGGTGCTGGGGGCCGGCTGGGCCGGCGCCCTCGGCGAGGCCGGCTTCAAGGGCGAGTGGACAGCCTTCTACGACCCCGAGGCCGACCGCATCGACCTGGCAGCCACCGTCGCCCTGGACTACATGTGGCCCGGCGCCTTCTACCTCAACGCCGGCTTCCTCTACACCAGCACCGGCACCACCGACGGCGCCCTCGACCTGTTCGGCTACCGCCCCTCGGCCAAAACCCTCTACCCCTTCACGTACTCGCTGCTGCTCACGAGTTCCTACGCCTTCACCCCCCTGCTCAACGGCAGCCTCACCCTCATCTACAGCCCGGGCCCCAGCCATACCACCTTCCTCAACCCCACCCTCACCCTCTCGATAGCCGACAACTGGGACCTGGCGCTCGTCGGCCAGCTCGAGGCGCTGCGCCGCGACGGCACCGGGACCTTGCCCGTCAAGGCGGCCTTCCTGCGCCTGAAGTTTTCGTACTGACGCCCGGGCACACCATGCCCTTTTAGCGGGCCAACGACCGTGCTTCAGGAATCCCCGGGGGCACGGTAGGCGAGCAGCCGCAGGGCGTTGAAGACGACCACGAGGGTGCTCCCCTCATGGAGCGCCACCGCCGGACCGATGCCGAGGCCAAAGAGCGTGGCCGGGATGAGGAAAACGACCATCCCCAGGCTCATCCACAGGTTCTGCCGGATAATGCGGCTCGTCTGGCGCGAGAGGCCGACGGCAAAGGGCAGGTGCTCCAGCCGGTCGGCCATGAGCGCCACGTCGGCCGTCTCCAGCGCCACGTCCGATCCGGCAGCTCCCATCGCGATGCCGACGGTGGCATTCGCCATGGCGGGGGCATCGTTGACGCCGTCGCCCACCATCGCCACCTTCTCTTCGCGGCTGAGTCGCTGGATGATGTCCACCTTGTCGTCGGGCATGAGGTCGCCGTAGGCCTCGTCCAGGCCGACTTGCCGGGCGATGGCGTCGACCACCCGCTGGTTGTCGCCCGAGATCATCACCATGCGGCGCATGCCCAGTTCGCGGAGCCGGACCACGGTTTCGGCGGCGGCCTCGCGCGGGGTATCCATCAGGCCCAGCACCCCCAGGTACCGCTCGCCGCGGCGGACAATCATCGTGGTGCGGCCTTCCGTCTCCAGCCGCTCGACGGTTTCACGGATCGTCTCGGGCAGCGGCAGACCTTCGACCTCGCGGAAGAGATCATCCTTGCCGATGTAGACAACCTCACCATCCAGCCGGGCCCGGACGCCGCGCCCGGTGATGCTCTCCAGGTCGTGCGCCTCCTCCATGGCCTCTCCGTTCAGACGTTCTCTTCCAAGTCGAACGACGGCCCGCGCGAGGGGGTGATCGGAGAGCTTCTCGACGGCGACGGCCGTTCGGAGGAGCGCTGCTTCTTCGACGTCCTCGGCAGGCACCACGTCCGTCACACGCGGATTGCCCTCGGTGAGCGTGCCGGTCTTGTCGAAGGCGATGGCCGAGAGCGTGCCCAGGTTTTCGAGCGGGCCGCCGCCCTTGACGAGCACGCCACCGCGCCCGGCGCGGGCCACGCCACTGAGCACCGCGCTGGGTGTGGCGATGGCAAGCGCGCACGGGCTGGCGGCCACCAGCACCGCCATCGCCCGGTAGAAGCTGGCCGCGAACGGCTCGTCGAGGACGACCCAGGCAAAGAGCAGCAACACCACGAAGCCCAGCACGGCCGGCACGAACACCCGTTCGAACCGGTCGGTGAAGCGCTGGGTAGGCGACTTCTGCGTCTCGGCCTCGGTCACCAGCTGCACCACCCGGGCCAGCGTCGACTCGGTCGAGCGACGCGCCACGACGACCTCCAGGGCGCCGCTGCCGTTGATCGTGCCGGCAAAGACGCGATGCTCGGGGTCGAGTTGCTGCCAGCGCTCCAGGGCTTGCTCGGGATCCTCGACCGGCTTTTTATCCACGGGCACGCTCTCGCCCGTGACGGGAGCCTGATTGACGGCGCTCGTGCCCTTCAGGACGAAGCCGTCCGCCGGGATGCGCTCGTCGGGGCGCACGATGACCACGTCCCCGACCTCCAGTTCTTCGACGGGAATCTCGCGTTCTTCCCCCCCGCGGTGCACGATGGCGGTGTCGGGCGCGAGGTCGGCCAGCGCCTCGATGGCCCTGCGAGCGCGGCCCATGGCGTAGTGCTCCAGGGCGTGGCCCATCGAGAAGAGGAAAAGCAAGAGCGCCCCCTCGAACCACTCGCCCAGCACGGCGGCTCCGGCGGCGGCGACGAGCATCAGGAAGTCGATCTCGAAGCGGCCCACCCGGATGTTGTCGATGGCCTCACGGAGCGTGAAGAAGCCGCCGAAGAAGTACCCGCCCAGGTAAAGTGCGAAGGGAATCCATGCCATGACGCCCGTGAAGGTCTCCAGCCCCCAGCCGAGCCCGACGCAGACGCCGGAGATGATGGCGAAGATGAGCTCGGTTTTTTCGCCGAAAACGCCCCCGTGGTCATGCTCTGGCTCCGCCTCGGGGCGATGCTCCGGCCGGGGGGCAGCAGGTTCTTCCGGTGCGGCAGACACGCCTTCCTCCTTTTCGAGGGGGCGTACCGGATGCGGCTCACGCTCCACCACCCGGACGCCCATCTCGCGGAGCACCTCGCGGAGGGCCTCTTTATCGATCCGCATCCTGTCGAACTCCACCCGCAGCAGGCCGGCTGCGGTGGCCTCGGCCTCCAGCACGCCGGGACGGTGCCGGAGCCGCTCGGCGACGGTGCGCGCCCGGCGCTGATGGAGGATTCCTCTGACCTCCCAGAGCACATGCCCGTACTGATCGGTGATGCGCGCACCCTGCCGGAGCGCCAGTTGTCGGATGCGCGGCAGGGGCAGCCCATCCGGGTCGTAGTGGATGCAGAGTTTCGCCGGCTCACCGTCGGTAGCGGTGAGGACATGGACGTGCTCCACACCCTCCTGTGCTTCCAGACTGGCGGTAAGCCGTCGCACACAGGCGTCGCGGGCGTCCGGCACGTCGGGCAGGAGGATGGGCAGGTCGAGTTGCAGCTTGTCAGGCATGGTTCTTTCCGTTTGCGAGGGCAAGGATCTGCCGGGCGCCGCGCGCGACGATGAGGAAGATGAGCGCGCCGGCAAGGAGGTCCGGAAGGCGTGAGGACGTCGCCCAGACGAGCAGGCCCGCCACGATGACGAGCCCGTTCACCTTGATGTCGTTGGAGGTGAAGATCCAGCTGGCCTCTACATGGGCCTCGCCCCGGCGGGCGCGGGTCAGAACGAGGAGCGTCGCCACATTGCCGACGAGCGCGAGGGCGGCGACGACAATCATCGTGGTTACGTCCGGGACGCCTTCCCCCATCACAAACCGGCGGGCGACCTCGACGAGGCCGAAGACGGCGAGGCCGAACTGGAGATACCCGCTGTAGCGCGCGAGCCGCTTCTTGCGCAGCATCGGGCCGCCGACGGCCGCGAGGCTCAGGGCATAGACGAGTGCGTCGGCCAGCATGTCGAGCGAATCGGCCACGAGGCCCATCGAGCCCGCGAGAAAGCCGGCCGTGATCTCGCCCACGAAGAAGGCGGCGTTGATGGCAAGGGCGACCGCCAGCGGGCGTTTCTCGTCGTCGGAGGTGGCCTCCAACGGATCGTCTACCGCCTCGGTCGTGCCAACTTGAATGGCACCCAGCCCGAGCCTTTCCAGCGCCGCGGTGATGCCGGCTGCCTCACGGCGGTGGTACACGGTGAGGCGCCGCGCCGGGAGGTCGAAGACCAGGCGCTCGACGCCGTCCATGCCTTCGAGGCGCATCCGGACCATCTGCTCCTCGGCGGCACAGTCCATCTTTTCGATGTGGTAGGTCGTCCGGAGCATTGGGTCAGAAGTTGTCGTGGGGCTCCCTCTCTGCTAAGACAGCGTTCATACGGCCACCTCCCCGCGCTCGCCCGTCGAGATGCGCACGGCGTCTTCCACGGGCCAGACGAAGATCTTTCCGTCGCCGCGCAGGCCCGTGTGCGCTTCCCGGCGGATGGTCTCGACGATCGGCTCGACGAGCGCGTCGCGGCAGACGATCTCGAGCCGTACGTGCGGGATAAAGTCCGCGAGTCCTTCCTTGATCGTATGCGGCGCGCCACCGGCACGCCCGCGCCCGAAGCCCCGAACGTCGGATACACTCACCCCGGAGAGCCCTTCCACATGGTGCAATGCGAGCGTCACGGATTCCAGTTTGTGCGGTTTGATGTAGGCTACGATGGCTTTCATGAGGAACACCTGGTTGCGGGAGAGGAAAGTGAAAGGCGCACCCGCCCGGGCGGATGCGCGGGTTTCGGGGATCAGGCCTCGGAGGCGCCCGGTCCGTCCGGCGCATCCGGAGAGGGATGGACGGGCAGGGCGCGTTCCGGCGCGACGGAGAACCATTTGTAGAAGGCCGGGAGCACCAGCAGCGTGAGGACCGTCGAGGTGACGAGACCGCCGACCACCACGGTGGCCAGGGGCCGTTGCACCTCCGAGCCGGTGCCCGTGGAAAAGAGCAGCGGGATGAGCCCGAGCGCCGTGGTGAGGGCCGTCATGAGCACCGGGCGCAGGCGCAGGAGCGCCCCCTCCACCGACGCGCGGTCCATCTCTACGCCGTCCTCGATGAGCTGGTTGAGGTACGTCACGAGCACCATCCCGTTTTCGAGCGCGATGCCGAAGAGGGCGATGAAGCCCACCGACGCCGGCACCGACAGGTTCTGCCCGGTGATGAAGAGCGCCACGATGCCGCCTACGAGAGCCAGCGGGATGTTGAGCACGATCAGCGCCGCGTTCCGGAGCGAGTTGAAGCTCGCATAGAGCAGCAGAAAAAGCAGCAGCAGCGTGATCGGCACGACCACGGCGAGGCGCTTGTTCGCCTCCTGCTGAAGCCGGAACTGCCCGCCCCACGTCGTGAAATAGCCCGTCGGCAGGTCCACGCGTTGCCGGATCACCTCCTGCGCTTCCTCGACGAAGGAGCCGATGTCGCGTCCCTCCACGTTGAGCTGGATGGTGATGAAGCGCTGGTTGTTCTCGCGCGTGATCTGGCGCGGGCCGATGATCTCGTCGATCTCGGCGAGGTCGCTCAGGGGCACGATCGCACCGCCGGGTGTGGGGATGAGCAGCCCCGCGATGGCCTCCGGCGTTGCGCGATACTCGGGCTTGAAGCGCACGTAGATGTCGAAGCGCCGGATGCCCTCGAAGATCTGCCCTGCCGTCTCGCCTCCGATGGCGGCGCGGATGGTCCGTTGCACGTCGGCCACGCTCGCGCCGTAACGGGCGATGGCCTGGCGGTCCACCCGGATGCGGAGCTGCGGCGTGCCGCTGATCTGGTCGGCCTGCACGTCGGCGGCACCCGGCACCTGCTGCACGGCGGCGGCGATCTCGTCCGCCTTCTCCTTGAGCACGTCGAGGTCGTCGCCGAAGAGCTTGATCGCCAGTTCGGCACGGACGCCTTCGAGCAGTTCGTCCACCGTCATCTGGATGGGCTGCGTGAAGTTCGTCAGCACGCCGGGGATCTCGCCGACGTCCCGGCGGATGCCTTCGAGCAGGGCTTCCTGATCCTCGAACCGCCAGGTGTCCTCGGGTTCGAGGATCAGGTACATCTCGGCGCTGTTGACCGGGTCCGTATGCGCCCCGACCTCGCCCCGCCCGATGCGGCTGACGACGTGGCGGATCTCCGGGATCTGCATCAGGCGGCGTTCCACGCGAAGCGTCGTCTCCGTGCTCTCCCGGAGCGAGATCGAGGGGGCCATGGTCAGCCGGAGCACGAGCGTCCCCTCCTGAAGCGTGGGCGTAAACTCGGAGCCCAGGAACGGGAAGATGGCCATGCCGATCAGGAGCAGTGTCACCGCCAGTGCGACGGCCCATTTCCGCGAGCGAACGAAGAACGTCACCAGTGGGCGGTAGGCCGCCATGGCCCACGCCAGGGCGCGCTCGGCAATACCCGGCTTCTTCTTCGAACCGTCCGCCTGCCGGGGCACGCGCCGCATCAGGAGGTCCGAGAGTACCGGGGCCACGAACAGGGCGAAGAGGAGGGAGCCGAACATCGCCAGGGCCACGGTATAGGCCAGCGGGCGGAACGTCTTGCCCTCGACGCCCTGCAACGTGAACAGCGGCAGAAAGACGACCACGATGATCAGGATGGCGAAGGCGACGGGCCGCGCCACTTCCCTGCACGCCCGCGCCACCACATGGACGCGCGGCTCATCCGGATCCGCCTCCCGCAGCATCCGGTCCACGTTCTCCACCATCACGATGGCCCCGTCCACCATCATGCCGATGGCGATGGCCAGCCCGCCGAGCGACATCAGGTTGGCCGAGATGCCGAACTGCTTCATCCAGATCATGGCGAAGAGCACCGAGAACGGGATCGCCAGCGCCACCACCACACTCGGGCGGAAGCTGCCGAGAAAGACGAACAGCACCACCACCACCAGCACGATCCCCTGCAACAGCGCATCCGTGACCGTGGCCACGGCGGACTCGACGAGCGTCTTTTGCTCGTAATACGGCACGATCCGCACCCCTTCGGGCAGGATGTCGTTGATTTCTCGCACCTTCTCCTCCACCCGCCCGATGACCGTCGAGGCGTTGGTGCCGAAGAGCTTGATCACCATCCCGGCCACGATCTCGCCGAGGCCGTCCATGGTCTGTACGCCGCGCCGGATGGCCCCGCCGATGGTCACCTCGGCCAGATCCCGCACGAAGACGGGTGTGCCGTCCACCGTCTTGACGACGATGTTTTCGAGGTCCGAGCGCCCTGTCGCCAGGCCCACCGAGCGCACGATGAACTCCTCGCTGTTCTGCTCGATGAACTGCGCGCCGACGTTCAGGTTGTTCGCCTCGATGACTTCCAGCAGCTCCTGGATGGTCACATCGTACTGCAGGAGCGCCGCCGGATCGACCTGCACCTGAAACTGCTTCTCGTAGCCGCCGATGCCCAGCACCTCCGTCACCCCTGGCACGGTCTGGAGGTTGTACTTGACGATCCAGTCCTGTATCGTGCGGAGTTCTTCGAGGCTGTACTGCCCGGTGGTGTCGTCGAGGTAATAGAAGAGCACGAGCCCCATGCCGGTGGAGATCGGCCCCATCTCAGGCTCACCGAAGCCCTCGGGGATCTGATCCCGGGCCTCTTGCAGGCGCTCGCCCACGAGTTGGCGGGCGAAGTAGATGTCCGTCCCGTCTTTGAAATAAATGTTGACCACCGAGAGCCCGAAGTTGGACACCGACCGGATCCGCTCCAGGTTCGGCAGGCCGTTCATGGCCGTCTCGATGGGGTAGGTGACGTACTGCTCGATCTCCTCGGGTGCGAGCCCGCTGGTAACGGTAAAGACCTGCACGAGCGAAGGCGACACGTCCGGGAACGCATCGACGGGCAGCTGCCGGTAACTGAGCCAGCCCCCGGCCATCACCAGCACCGCCAGCACGAGCACGAGCAACGGGCTCCGCAGGGATTGTTCTATGAGTTTATTCATGATGCTGCGTACCTGGCTTAGTGGGCGTGACCTTCATCCAACTGATCTTTCTCGAGTTCGGCCTTGAGCGCAAAGCCGCCGCGCGCCACGTACCGATCACCCGGCTTCAGTCCCGAAGTGATTTCCACGTGGGCCTCGTTCCCGCGCCCGAGGGTGACCGGCCGCGCGACGAAGCCCTCCGGCGTCTCGACGAAGATGACCGTATCGCCGCCCATCGTGATGACGGCAGATTTCGGCACCAGCATCGGGACCTCCACGGCGTCGACGGTGATCGTCCCGTTGACGAACAGGCCGGGCCGCCACCGCCCGTCGGGGTTCGGCAACACGATGCGGGCGATGGCCGTCCGCGTCTCCTCCCCCACGATGGGGCGGACGTACGAGATGACGCCCTCCCCGCGCAGCTGCCCGCCGGTGGTGACGAGGGCCACCTGCTGCCCTTCCCGGACGAAGTCGAGGTCCTTCTGGAACACGTTCAGATCCACCCACACCGTGCGCAGGTCGGCGATGGCGAAGGCGTCGGCGTCGGCATTGAGCGCCTCGCCCTGGCTCACGTGCTTCTCGACGACCACGCCGGCGATCGGCGCCGTGAGTTCGTAGTGCACCAGCGCGTGTTCCGGCTGTTCGGCCAGGGCGTCGATGTATGCCTCCGAGAACCCGAGCGCGAGGAGCTTCTGCCGCACCGAACGCAACGCGATGCGCGCTTCGGTAAGGGCCTGACGGGCTTCGAGGTATTCCTGCTCGGAGGTGATCTTCTTCCCGAAGAGCGTCTCTTCTCGCCAGTAGTTCGACGCGGCGATGTCCAGCCGTTCGAGGTTCGCCAGATACATCGCCTTCAGATCGGCCAGTTCGCGGCTGTCGAGGACGGCCAGCACATCGCCGGCCCGCACCCGGTCGCCGACGGATCTGTCCACCGAATGCACCACGCCGGAGACGCGGGGCACGATGTGGGCGAAGTGGTCCTCATTGACCTTCACCTCGCCGGGGAACGTGAGCGTGAGGTGGAGCGCGCCGGGGCCCGCCGTCGCCACCTCGATGTCGAACTCCGCCAGCGTCTCGGGCGACATCCGCACGACCGGCGTCTCGTCGAGATCGCTTCCGGCTTCTTTGTGTGTGTCGGCGGGCGGCGGTTCGTCGTCGCCGCAGCCGGTCAGCGCGACGACGCTCAGGAACAGGAAGGCCAGGAGGGGCCGCACAAAAGCCCACTTCAATCTGAATCTATGGTACGTGTTCATGGGTATTCACTGGTTTGAGACGTCGGAGAGAGGCGTGCCGATGAGGCGCTCGACTTCGGCGCGGGCCGCGTGGTAGGCGGCCAGCGCGTCGACGTACTGGTTCGTGGTTTCGAAGAGGATGCGCTGGGCATCGAGCACCGTGAGGAGGTCGAACTTGCCTTCGCGGTAGCCTTCCTGCGTGGCGGCGAAGTTCTCCCGCGCTGCGGGCAACACCGCTTCCCGCAGCGTGCGGACCTCGCCGTATGCGGCGGCCAGCAACGCGTAGGCTTCGGCAAGCATGCGCCGCGCGCGCGTCGCTTCGGAGCGGCGCAGTTCTTCCCCCTGCCGGAGCCGGTACTCGGCCTCGCGGATGGCCCCCTGGTTGCGGTCGAAGATGGAGAGGGGAATCGAGACGCCGGTGGTCAGGGCCGTCTCGCCGAGGTCGCGGAGGCGCCGGACGCCCAGGAGAAGGCTCGGGTTGGGGATGCGACGCGCCTTTTCGAGTGCCACATTGGCGCGGCGAAGCGCCATCTCGGCGCTCCACCGGGCCACGTCGGGGTTGCGCTCGACGAAGGCTTCGAGGGTTGCCATCGGGGGCGGCGGTACGACGACCGAGAGGTCGCCGACGACGCGCTCGAAGGTGGGGTCGGTCCGGCCCCAGGTGGCGGAGAGGCGCACGCGGGCCGCCGCCAGCTCGCGCGCGGCGCGTTCGCGCTGTATGGCCGCCGTCGAGCGGACGACCTGCGCCCGGCGTTCTTCGAGCGCCGACACCTTGCCGGCCTCCACGCGCGCGGCCACACTCTCGTAGAATAGCTCTGCCTGCCGGGACAGGCTGTCGGCCAGCAACATCCGCTGTTGCGCCGCGAGCAGGTCCGTGAAGGCCTGCGCCGTCTCGGTGAGCACGTCGAGGCGGACGGTCTCGTAGTCCCAGCCGGCGAGGTCGCGTTCGAGGGCCGCCACGTCCCGACGCCTGCGCCGGTCTCCTCCGAGTTCGATGAGTTGGCTCAATCCCACCGTGAGCTCGGCGGCATCGGTGCCGCTCACGGGACCGCCCCCGGCGAAGTTCTCCAGGTCGGTCCCGATCTCCGGGTTGGGCGGCAGCCCGGCCTGCAGCGTGTGGGCCTCACGGGCGCGCACCTCCCATCCGAAGGCGCGGAGGTCGGGGTTGTGCAGAAGGGCCAGCGCGAGCACTTCACGCAACGTGAGGACGCCTTCCGGGGAAGGATCGCGCGCGACTAGGGAGTCGGCGCTTGCCGGGGATTGGGGGGGATGGTATGCGGAAACAGCATCGCCGAGCGGTCGGGGCGGCGGCCAGGCTGCGTCGTACGTCGTCGCGCAGCCGGAAAGCACCGCCAGCAACCCCAGCGCGGCCGGCGCCAGGTAGAGCAGTCTCATAACGTCACTCCGGGTCGTGATGGAAAAGCCGGGACGGCAAGCCCCACCGGCAGGCGGGTGCGGCCGTGGCGCACGGATACACCACGGCCCGGGCCGTCCCATCAGGAAGAAGCGGACGCGAAAGACACACGCGCCCGAAACGATCCGGAGTGGATCAGATCAACAGCACGACGGTGCTGAGAGAGAAGAGCGAAGAGGGGTCGTGAGAAGCGGGATGCGCCGGCCACATCGCCACCGACGGACGGGGCTGGGCGGGCAGCAGGGCGGTCACCGGCAGCGCCATCGCAGGAACGGCCGCTGCCTTGACCGGGAAGAACGCCTGCGCGTCGAAGAAACTCACGAAGAGTGGCACATCTACGCAGTCCTCGCAGATTTCCTCGGGCGTCGTGCCCGCCTGCAAGGCCGCGTGCTCCTTGTGGATCTCCGTCACTATCGACCAGAAGTCGGAGCCGCAATCGTTGAGGTGCGCGGTTTCGATTTCCACCCGTCCGTCCCCCTCGAAGCAGAGCACGATGCCCGCCAGCGCGTGCCGGCCCACCGGGAAGAGCAGAAACAGGCCGGTGAGCAGCCACACGACGGGGGCGCTTCGCTTCCTGATCTGTCGAAGGTTGAACGACATGGGCGCAAAGGGGAGGAGCGTATCGGAGTGATCGACACGCGCGACGTTTTCTAACCCCCGTCTATTGCTCTCCCCTCGTACTTGTTTCTCGGAGCCCCTTCTCTTTGCGAGATCTTTACGATAATGACTCCCAGGGGTCAGGAGTGGCCAGCGCAGTATGCTGGAAGCGAGGGGATCAAAGCGATACCGCCACGCGGTCCAGGATGGCCTCGGCGACGGCACGTTTGGGCATCCGCGGCAGGTCTTCGACGGTGCCGTCGCGGGCGAGGAGGGTGACGCGGTTCGTGCCGGGGCCAAAGCCCGCGCCGGGCTCCTTCGGGTCGTTCAGCACGATCCAGTCGAGGTTCTTCGCTTCGAGCTTGCGCCGGGCGTTGGCCGGGCCGTCGTCGGTCTCCAGGGCGAAGCCGACAAGCACCTGCCCGGGGCGTTTCTCGCGGCCGAGGGCGGCCAGGATGTCCGGCGTGGGACGCAGGCGCAGCACCATCTCCGCGCCCGTCTTCTTGATCTTCGAGGCCGAGATGGCCTCCGGCGCGAAGTCGGAGACGGCGGCGGCCCCGATGACGAGGTCGGCGTCCCGGTGGGCCTGCACGGCGGCGTGCATCTCCTCGGCCGTCACCACGTCGACGCGGGTGACGCCGGGCGGGGTGGGGAGCGCGGTGGGGCCGGCCACGAGCGTGACGCGGGCACCGCGCCGGGCGGCAGCCTCCGCCAGCGCGAAGCCCATCGTGCCGGTGGAGTGGTTGGTCAGGTACCGCACGGGGTCGAGGGCCTCGCGCGTGGGGCCGGCGGTGACGAGCACGTGGCGGCCCGCCAGCGATCCGGCCGCCTCCGTGGCGCCGGCGAGCATCGCCACCACCCGGTCGAAGATGGCCTCCGGCTCGGGCAGGCGCCCCTCGCCTACGAGGCCGCTGGCGAGCTCGCCGTGGGCCGCCTCCATCACCTCATAGCCGTAGGAGCGCAGCCGCTCCAGGTTGGCCCGCGTGGCCGGGTGGCGGTACATGTCGTGGTCCATCGCCGGGCAGATGAGCAGCGGGCAGCGGGCCGCCAGCGCCGTGGCCGTGAGCATCGTGTCGCAGAAGCCGTGGGCCAGCTTCGCCACCGTCTGCGCCGTGGCCGGGGCGACGACGAACAGGTCCGCCCACAGGCCCAGCCCCACGTGCTTCGTCCACGACCCGTCCGCGTTCTCGGGGAAGATCTCGATGAGCACCTCGCGTTCGGAGAGGGTGCCCAGCGTCAGCGGGGTGATGAAGCGCGTGGCGTCGGGCGTCATGAGCACCTGCACCTCGGCGCCGGCCTTCTTGAACAGCCGCACCAGCACCGCCGCCTTGTACGCAGCGATGCCGCCGGTGACGCCGAGCAGCAGCCGGCGGCCTTCGAGCGGGCGAGGGTCGGGGACGTCGGGCATGGGCGCGCAGGGGAATAGGGAAGGCATCAGCGCTCCAGAAACGAGCGGACGAGCCGCAACGTTTCTTCGGTGGCCCGGTCGAGCTCGTCGTTGACCACCACGGCGTCGAAGCGGTCGGCATATTCGAGTTCTTGGGCGGCGCGCTCCAGGCGGGTGCGAAGCGACGCCTCCGTCTCGGTGCCGCGCCGCCGGAGCCGCTCGGCCAGCACCGCCAGCGAGGGCGGGCGGATGAAGATCACGAGGGCGTCGTCGCCGAAGAGCCGCTTTACGTTCATGGCCCCCTTTACCTCGACGTCGAGCAGCACCGGGCCGGTGCGGGCGGCCTCGCGCACCTCCCGCACGAGCGTCCCGTAGAAGCGCCCGGGATAAACCTCCTCGTACTCGATGAACGCGCCCTCGTCGATCAACCGGCGAAATTCCTCTTCCGAGACGAAGTGATAGTGTACCCCGTCGACCTCCCCGGGCCGCGGCGGTCGTGTGGTGGCCGAGACGGAGAAGTGCATTCCGGGAAAGGCATCGAGCACCCGCCGGGCGATGGTGGTCTTGCCCGACCCGCTGGGTGCCGTCAGGACGACGATCTTGTTTGTCGTGCGCACGTCACTCCGTGTTCTCGATCTGCTCCCGGATCTTCTCCAGCTCTTCCTTCATCCGGACGACCAGGTGGGCGATGGTGGCATCGTTGGCTTTCGACCCGATGGTGTTCACCTCCCGGTTCATTTCCTGCGCCAGGAAGTTCAGCTTCCGCCCGACGGGCTCGTCGCCGGCCAGGGACTCGCGGAAGAGGGCCAGGTGGGACCGCAGGCGGACGCACTCCTCGGTGACGTCGAGCTTGTCGGCCAGCAGGGCGATCTCGAATTCGAGGCGTTCGGCGTCGAGGCGGTCGTCGCCGAGCAGCTCTTCGAGGCGGTCGTGGAGGCGCCGGCGGGCCTGCTCGACGCGCGCGGGCGCCTGTGCCTCGACCGCCTCCAGCAGCGTCTCGATCGCGTCGATGCGGCCGGCCAGCTCGGCCTGCAGGGCCTGGCCTTCCTGCCGGCGCATGGCCCGGAGCGCCTCGACGGCCGTCTCCAGGGCGGCGCGAACCACCGCCCAGGCCTGCTCGCTGCGCCCGGTCACGTCCTCCTCGGCCTCCACCGGGATGAAGATGTCGGAGAACTGGAGCAGGTGCTCGAGGCGAACCGGCCCGTCGAGGCCGGCGGCGTCGCGCGCGCTTTCCAGCAGGCGGGCATAGGCCCGGGCGGCTTCGGGATTCACCCGCAGGGGCAGCACGTCGTCCCCGGTCTGGGTCAGTTGAACGTTCACGTTGATGCGGCCCCGGGCGAAGGCCTGTTTGACCAGGCGCTGGATCTCCCCCTCGTATTCGCTCAGCACGCGCGGCAGGCGCACCGACACCTCACAGAACCGGCTGTTGACGGAGCGCATCTCCACGGTGGCCGCAAAGCCGTCGGCCTCGGCGCTGCCGCGCCCGAAGCCCGTCATGCTCGCAATCATAGCGTCCTCGGTTTCGGAATGGCCGGGAGCCGTCCGGGTATGAGAAAAGCCGGAATGCGGCGACACTCCGGCTTTCCGGGCGGAGAGGGTGGGATTCGAACCCACGGTACCGGGTCTACCGGTACACACGCTTTCCAGGCGTGCCCCTTCGACCGCTCGGGCACCTCTCCGGGGATGATTCCTTCAATATGCTTCGAAAGGAGAATTTGTTCTGGAAAGAAAAGGTGGAGACGCACCGGTGCCTCACACCTCCATGATCTCGGCCTCCTTGTGTTCCAGGAGCCGGTCCACCTTTTCGATGTACGCGTCGGTCAGTTTCTGCAGTTCTTCTTCGCCCTCGTAGCGCATGTCCTCCGGGAGGTTCTCCTCCTTCTGTACCGACTTGATCTCGTCCCGGGCGTGCCGGCGGATGTTGCGGATGGCGATGCGGGCGTCTTCCCCGCGCAGGCGGGCGGTACGGGCCAGGTCGCGCCGGCGCTCCTCCGAGGGAGGCGGGACGGGGATGCGGATGACGTTGCCGTCGTTCGAAGGGTTGAGGCCCAGGTTGGCCGCCATGATGGCCCGTTCGATCTCGTTCAGGGCGGAGCGGTCCCAGGGCTGCACCACGAGCAGGTCCGGCTGCGGAGCGCTGATGCTGGCCATCTGGTTGAGCGGCGTGTGCGTGCCGTAGTATTCGACCCGTACCGAGTCGAGCATGGCCGGGGTGGCGCGGCCGGCCCGGATGGTGCTCAGCTCGTGACGCAGGTGCTCCAGCGTCTTTTCCATGTGCTCACGAGCATCTTCGAGGATCAGTTGAATGCTCTCGTGTAACATCGTGGCCTCCGGACTACGGTTGATGTGCACGGGGACGTCAGATCCGGGCGACGTCGGCCGGCTTCGGGTCGTTCCAGTGCACCAGCGTCCCGACCCGCTGGCCCTGAACCACCTTGAGCAGGTTGCCCGGCGTTTTCATGTTGAAGACGATGATGGGTTTCCGGGATTCCTGGCACAGCGTGAAGGCCGTCATATCCATCACGCGCAGCCCCCGCCGGATAACCTCGCTGCCGTGGATCGTGGTGAACCGCTCGGCCGTGGGGTCTTTCTCCGGATCGGCCGAGAAGACCCCGTCGACACGGGTCCCTTTGAGGATCACCTCGGCGTCGATCTCCAGGGCCCGGAGGGCGGCCGCCGTGTCCGTGGTGAAATACGGGTTGCCGGTGCCGGCGCCGAAGATCACCACACGGCCCTTTTCGAGGTGCCGGATGGCACGCCGCCGGATGAACGGCTCGGCGATCTCCTCCATCTTGATGCTCGACTGCAGGCGCGTCCACACGCCGATCTGTTCGAGGGCGTCCTGCAGGGCCATGGCGTTGATCATCGTGGCCAGCATGCCCATGTAGTCCGCATGCGCCCGCGTCATTCCCTTCGTGGCATTGGTCACGCCGCGAAAGATGTTGCCCCCGCCGATGACCACGGCCACCTCGACGCCGTGCTCGACGACCTGCCTGATCTCCCGGGCGTAGAGCGTGAGCACCTCCTCGTCGATGCCGTAGGGCTCCCGGCCCAGGAGGGCCTCTCCGCTGAGCTTCAACAGCACGCGCCGGTACCGCAACGCGTCGCTTTTCGTCGAACCGTCGGCCATCCTGGCTCCTCTTTTCCGTTCGTACGCGGCAGGCAAGCTACAGCCTCCGCCACTTCTTTGCAATGCGCGCCCGGGCCGCCCAAAAAAAGGGCACGCCTCGCGGTGCGCGAAACGTGCCCGGATTTGGTGACGGCACGGAACCTACCCTCCGAGGGCGAAGCGCACGTACCGTTTCACGGTGGCACCCGCCTGCCGGAGCATCTCCTTGACCGTCATCGAGGCATCCTTGACGAAAGGCTGCTCGATGAGCACGTTGTCTTTGAAGAAGCGCTTCAGCTTGCCCTGGGCGATGTTCTCGAGGATGTGCTCGGGCTTGCCTTCGTTGCGGGCGGCCTCCCGGGCGATCTCGAGCTCTTTGGCCTTCACGTCCTCGGGCACCTCTTCGACCGAGAGGGCCACGGGGTTGAGTGCGGCCACCTGCATGGCCACGTCGCGACCAACGCTCTCGACGTCCCCGTCACCCTGCACCTCGACGAGCACGCCGAGGCGGGCCCCCGGGTGGATGTACGAGATCACCTGCCCGTCTTCGCTTTCGAGCAGAGCGAAACGCCGCACGTCGATCTTCTCGCCGATCTTGCCGGTCAGATCCGTCAGCGCGTCGGCCACGGTGCGACCGTTCTCGAAAGGCAGGGCCAGCAACGCCTCGCGGTCGGCCGGGCGCTCGCGCAGGGCCAGCTCCGCAACCTGCCGGGCGAACTGCTGGAACTCCTCGTTGCGGGCCACGAAGTCGGTCTCGCAGTTGACCTCGACCAGCACGGCGGTGCGCCGGTCGTCCGTGGCGGCGGTGACGACCAGGCCCTCGTTGGCCTCCCGGTCGGCGCGCTTGGCGGCCACCTTCTGCCCCTTCTTGCGCAGCAGCTCGATGGCCGCGTCGAAGTCGCCACCGGCTTCTTCGAGCGCCTTCTTGCAGTCCATCATCCCGACGCCGGTGATCTCACGAAGGCGCTTGACGTCTTGTGCCGAAATAGCCATGATGCTTCTATCTAAAACGGATTTCGCTGGAAAAACGGAAGGGCCGTCTCAATCGGCCTCCTCGGCTTCCTGTTTGCGCTTGGCCTTCTCTTCCTTGCCGGCCGCCTCCTGAAGTTCTTTCTCCTTGGAGCCCTCGTTCACCGCGTTGGCGATGATGGCCGTCACCAGGTCGATGGACTTCAGGGCATCGTCGTTGGCCGGGATCGGGTAGTCGACCAGATCCGGATCGCAGTTCGTATCCACCATGGCGATGATGGGGATGCCGAGCTTGCGGGCCTCGCTGACGGCGATGTGTTCGCGGTTGATGTCGACGACGTAGAGGGCGCCGGGCAGCCGGGCCATGTCCTTGATGCCGGTGAGCACCTTCTCCAGCTTCTCGCGCTCGCGGCGTTTCATGAGCCGCTCCTTCTTCTTGAGCTGGTCCAGCGTGCCGTCTTCCTCCATCTTGGCCAGCTCCTCCATGCGGCGGATGCTCTTGCGGATGGTCTGGAAGTTGGTCAGCGTCCCACCGAGCCAGCGCTCGACGACGTAGGGCGACTGGCACGCTTCGGCATGGCGGCGGATGATCTCGCGGGCCTGTTTCTTGGTGCCGACGAAGAGGATCTTCTTCCCGCGCCGGGCGAAGCGGGCCGCAGCGTCGGCGGCCCTGTCCAGCAGGGCCTGCGTCTGCGTCAGGTCGATGATGTGGATGCCGTTGCGTTCCATGAAGATGAAGGGCCTCATCTTCGGATTCCAACGGCTCGTAAGGTGGCCGAAATGGGTGCCGGCCTTGAGCAGATCTTCGATGGAGGCGCGGTGCGCGCTCTGCCGGGTTTCCTGTACGTCCTGCGTTTCCATGACTTTCTCCGGGTTGAAACCGCTACGACCCTCGCCTGCACCGCAAAACGAACCCGGCCGGGGCCGGGACCGCCACCCTGTGGTGCATCAGGTCGTATGAGGGATGACAAAGCCTCGCCGGGCCATCCGACCCGGCGGGGGGAATACTGCCGCTTACCGCTTCGAGAACTGGAAGCGTTTGCGCGCCTTGGGCTGGCCGTACTTCTTGCGCTCGACCATGCGCGGGTCCCGCGTGAGGAAGCCGGCGTCGCGCAGCGGCTTGCGCAGCTCCTCGTTGTGCTCGACCAGCGCCCGCGCAATGCCGAGCCGGATCGCCTCGGCCTGCCCGGTCAGCCCGCCGCCCCGCGCGTTGACCACTACGTCGAACTTCCCCTGCGTGCCGGTCACCTCGAAGGGCGAGAGCACCACCGTGCGCCGCCAGGCGAGCGGAAAGTAGGCCTCCAGCGGCCGCTTGTTGATGATGATCTTTCCGCTCCCTCCCGGGCGCAGGTACACGCGGGCCACGGAAGTCTTTCGGCGCCCGACCGCCGTGTGTTGAGCCAGTGTTGCCATGATGTAGCCTGATGAGATCAAGAAAAACGAGGCACGAAGGTTACAGCGTGAGCGGTTCCGGCTGCTGGGCCTCATGCGGGTGATCGGGGCCGGCGTAGACCTTCAGTTTCTTGAACATCCGGCGCCCGAGCGGGCCCTTCGGCAGCATGCCCCGCACGGCGTTCTCCACGATGAACGCCGGCCGGCGCTCACGCATCTGTTTCGGCGTGCGGACCTTCTCGCCGCCGGGATAGCCGGTGTGGTAGAAGTATTCCTTCTCCGTCTCCTTCTTCCCGGTGAAGCGCACCTTGTCCGCATTGATCACGATGACGAAGTCGCCGGTGTCGACGTGGGGCGTGAAGACCGGCTTGTGCTTGCCGCGCAGGATCGCCGCCACACGCGAGGCCAGCCGGCCCACCGTCTGGTTCTCCGCGTCGATCACGTACCAGCGACGCTCGATCTCGCCGGCTTTCGCGCTGTAGGTCTTAAAGCTGTTGGCATCCATGAGGATCTCCGGCTCACGGGAGCAGGACCGCCCGGGGCTCCACCCCCGCCGGCCCGGCTCCGCGGGCTCTCTTGACGTCAGACAAATAAGATCCGGGTCCGGACGACCGGATGAATGGTCATGGCCCCGGCAACGGGCGCAGCTATGGCGCTAGTCTCGCAAAATACGACCTTTGCGCCACGCTGTCAAATCCGGAACGCCACCTTCGCGATACCCTTCAGACGCCCCGGAAACGCCGTGCGGGCGCGTGACACGCGCAAACCTCCTTCAGGTTTTGGGGCCGGAAACGTCTTCCTGCAATTTTAACCGGAACGACGCGCCCGTTCCTTCCCGGACTCCCGTGGATGAAACGGGCACAATCCCTATCTTGTACTCCCCCACCCACCCCAAGGCATGCCGTACAGGAAAGCGCCCGGTCCGGCAAGGAACCGGGCGTGCGGTTCCCCCGGCATGCACCGGCCTATGTTTACCCAGGCATTGCATGCAATCCAGGCCGTCGCCGCCCAGCTCCCGTTCCACCTCGACGACACGGAACGGGTCAACGAGGTTTTCCGAACGTGGCGCACCCGGGAAACACCGGAGACCCGGCGCCTCGTCGACGTGTGGACCTACTGCTACACCTGGCGCTACTTCCTCATGAAGTTCATGCAGGAGCCGGCCTACGACACCGCCGACTTCGACGTGCTGGTGGAGAATGCCTACCGGAAGATCGAAAGGCACCGCGGCGAGCTCGACGCCGACAACCTGTATGCCCAGTGGGTGAGCGTCGTATGCAAGAACACCTTTCTCAACTACGTCCGGCGCCGCCGCCGGAAACTTCCCCTGGACAACCTGGACGACACCCGGAACGTCCCGCCCCCCTCACCCGACAGCCTCGACGCCGGCACCGTCTACCTGGCGGTACGGCATGCCATCGACCGCCTGCCGCCGGCCCTGCAGGAGGCGGCCCGGATGCGGTTGCTGGAAAACGCGACCTACGAGGAGATGGGAAACCGCCTGGGAAAACCGCTGCCGACGCTCCGCACCTACGTCAACAAGGCCATCAAACGATTGCGAAAAGACCCCGGGCTCCGGCACCTGTTAACCGGTCTATCTTGAATTTTCATAGAAGGAGGTTAGATGCACACAGGTCAGGGTGTTTGGATGGCAAGAGATCCTGGCGCCGGTATATGCAACCCCCGCCCGGCCACCGACTGATCGAATTCTTTTCTGCGAGGAGTTACGCATGACGAAGATCGAGGAAAAGCTGCTCCTGTACACGGAGCTCTCGCCGGCGGAGCGGCGCGAGGTGGATGCCTACGTGGCCGGGCACCCCGAATGGAAAGCTCCGTGGGAGGAGGCGCGCGCCTTCGCAGCGTTGTTGCACCGCGCCGGCACACTGCGGCAAGACCCGCCCTCGGACGAAGTGCTCGCCTACTACGTCGCCACACGGCGAATGGAACGGCATCCGGGCCCCGCTCCGCTCCAGGAAGTGTTCGAGTGGCTGGAGGCACGCCTTGCCGGAGACGCCGGGCTGCAACAGCGGTGCAACCAGCTGGAACAGCGGATGTACCAGATCGAAGCGGCCGGTGACTTCGCCCGCCGGTTCGAGGAACTGACCGGCCACACCCTGGGGCCGCCGGCGACGTCCCGGGCGCCGGACCGCCCCGCCCGCCCGGCCGCACGCCTGCATCGCCTTATCGCGCGGCCGCTGGGACGCATGGCGGCCGTCGTCTGCCTCCTCGTCCTGTGCTACGGCACCCTCTTCCTCGCAAGCGAACTCACAACGAGCGACCTGACCCAGGCCGCTCTCACCACCGACGAGGCCCTCGAGGCGTTCGGACCCCGCCTCCGGGCCACGTTCGACGCCTCGGACGACGCCCGGGCCGACAGCCTCTATCTCCTGGGCCTCGAGGCACTGCGGGACAGCCGCCGCTCATTCCTGGGCCTTTTCCCCCGCTTCGACCCCGACCGGCTCCGGCAGGCCGCCGGCTATTTCGAGGCTGCCGGCGAACTGGTGCCCCGCAACTCCTATCTGGACCTGGAGATACAGTTCTACCTCGGCAAGATCCACCTGGCCCGGCAGGACACCGCCGCCGCAATCGCCGCGTTCGAGCAGGTCGTGGAGGAGGGCGGCAGCCAGAGCGCCGAAGCCCGGGCCATTCTGGAGATGCTGCACGCGCGTCCCTGAGGCCCGGCCTAGCTGTCCAGAAACAGCGGGGCAGGGCACGACTTGAGCAGGGCTACCGTCGTGGAGCCGAAAGCGATCTCCCGGATCTTGGAAACCGAGTGGGCACCCGCCACCACCAGATCGGCGCCATACTCCTCGGCGTGCTTGACGATCAGGTCGGTCGGGTTGTCTCCCTTCATGCTCTGCGCCTGCACGGGAAAGCCGTGTGCCTTCAGGTAGGCCTGCGCCAGCCGCAGGATCAGCTCCGATTCGGAGGCGCTGTCCCTGTGTATGTTCAGCAGCTTCACCTCGAGGTCGTCGCCAAAGGGACGCAGGTGTATGAACCGGCGGAGGGCGCGTGCGGACGCCCTGCTGCCGTCGTAAGCCACCAGCACCCGCTTCACCGGGTGGTAGGCTCCTCCCACCACCAGCGTCGGCGCAATGGTGTTTTTGACGACACGCGCCAGGGTGTTGGTGTCCTGTTTCGAATGGCCGTAGAAGAAGTGCGGATCCTTGCCGACGACGAGGAGATCGTGGTAGTTCATGTCTTCCACGATGCGTTCGAACGGAACGCCTTCCTCCACCACTTCCGTGTGCGGCAACCCGGCCTTTTCGACCTCCTTCTGAAACGAGGCAATCAGCTGCTGCGCGACGGCGCGCGTCTCCTCGGTCAGCCGCTCGCGAAGCTTCTCGGCGTAATACATGCTGCCGATGCCCCCGCCGCGCGCGCTGGCCTCGATGCTACCCAGGTCTACGACGGCCAGGCCGGTCACCTCGGCACCATACCGCCGGGCAATGTCCTCGGCATACCGGATGGCCACCAGGGTGTCCGAGTCGGGATCCAGCGCCACAAGAATTCTTTTGATCATGGCAGACCCATGCTGCATTGTGGGGATTCGGTCCACAAACTTAAGCGAAGGAGACGGCGCGCACAATCGGTCCGGTGAGAAAACCGTACAAAGGCGCCCTGCATATTCCTTTCCGGTAATACAACGGCAACCCGGACACAGGCACCGGTATACCGGCGTGTATCAATCCTCTCCCTGCCTGTCCCCCGCGTTTCCCACACCCTTTTCTATAACAGTTTTTTTAAAGAATCGGATGTTTTAGTAGTAGTAGGATCTGTGGAAATGTGGACAACGGAAAAATCCACATCGGGGTGGGTGATGGGTGGATAAAAAGGAGGGTTGATCCCCAGCCTGTCCACACGGAGGGTGCGTTTTGAAGTCGCGGGCGTACGTGTTTTGCGCGGAAAGGGCGGGTTATGCACGTTTCCACCGTTGTCCACAGAAAAGAGGGGAACGACGGCCGGAATTTGTCCACCGTGGCGGGGGATGTGGATCGATCCGGATAACGTGTGCGGGAGGAGGGGGAAAATCCACACGTGTCCACATCGTGGATAACCCGGCGGGTTTATCCAGACCTCGTCCCCCGGCTTATCAACGGGTTGTCCACGGTGTGGAAAGCGAAAAGGGCGGCTGCGGATGGCCGGCGCGGGGCCGTCACGGTTTTCCGAGAAGGGCGAACATCTCTTTCTTGTAGGCCTCGACGCCCGGCTGATCGAAGGGGTTGATGCCGAGCAGGTAGCCGCCGACGGCCACGGCGTGCTCGAAGAAGTAGAGGCAGGCCCCCAGGTCGCCGGGGGCGATGCGGTCGAGCCAGAGGGTCATGGCCGGCACGCCGCCGGCGACGTGCGCGCGGAGGGTTCCCTCGTAGGCCTGGCGGTTGATGTGGCGCATCGTCTGTCCGGCGAGGTAGTCGAGCCCGTCCAGGTTGTCGCCGGTGGCGGGCACCGGCAGGTCGCCGCCGTCGTGCTCGGCCATGAGGAACGTCTCGATGAGCAGGCGTTTGCCATCTTGCACGTACTGGCCGAGCGAGTGGAGGTCGGTCGAGTACTGGACGACGGCGGGGAAGAGGCCTTTGTGGTCCTTCCCCTCACTCTCGCCGAAGAGCTGTTGCCACCACCCGCCGATGCCGGCCAGGCGCGGCTCGAAGACGGCCAGCACTTCGACGGCATAGCCGTGCTCGTGGAGCAGGTAGCGCCGGGCGGCATAGTCGAGCGCGGGGTTGTCCCCGGTGCCGGAGAACCGGCGGCAGGCGTCGACGGCGCCATAGAAAAGGGCGTGGATGTCGATGCCGGCGACGGCGATGGGAAGGAGGCCGACGGGGGTGAGGACGGAGAAGCGCCCGCCCACGTCTGGCGGGATGACGTATTTCTTATAGCCCTTCTCCGCCCGGAGTTGGTTGAGGGCACCGCGTTCCGGGTCGGTGGTGACGATGATGCGGCGGTCGGCGTCGTCGAACCGGGCTTCGAGCCACTGCCGGAGGAAGCGGAAGGCCAGCGCGGGCTCCAGCGTGGTGCCGCTCTTGGAGATGACGTTCAGGTAGACCGACTTTCCTTCGAGGTAGGCCATCAACTCGCGCAGGTAGGCGCCGCTCATGTGGTGGCCGGCGAAGAGGATCTCGGGCGTGCGGGGGGCGTCGTCCCCGCGGCGGGCCGGGAAGTAAGGCGTGAGGGCGTCGATGACCGCCTTCGCGCCGAGGTAGGACCCGCCGATACCGATACAGACGAGCACGTCCGCACGCTCGCGGATCTCGGCGGCCGTCGCGGCGAGGTCTTCGAGCAGGGCGTCGTTCGGAGAGAGCAACAGGTCGCGCCAGCCCGTAAATTCGTGTCCGGCGCCCGTCTTTTCGATGAGGGCGCGATGGGCTGCCTCCACCCGGGGGCGCAGGGTCTCCAGGGCACTTTTCTCTATGAAAGCGTCAACCGGCGTCGGGTCGAATCGGAGCATCGCGGAAGGGGATCGGGTTGGTAGGGACCGTGGAAGGTGTCGCCGCATGAACAGACGCAGCGGGTGTTTGTACATCCAAAATTCTAAATTCGAGAACCGAAAAATCCGGGAGGGGGAGAATAACAATGCGTGAATTCATTTCGGTGGAGGAGGCCCGTGCGCTGGTGCTGGAGGCGGTGGCAGCGCAGCCGGTGGAGCGTGTCCCGCTGGCGCAGGCCTACGGGCGGACGCTGGCGGAGCCGGTGGTGAGCCGCGAGCACATCCCGCCGTTCGACAACGCGGCGATGGACGGGTTTGCCGTGCGGAGCGCGGATCTGGCGACGTTGCCGTCTTCGCTGCGGGTGATCGAGGACGTGCGGGCAGGGGGAATCCCTTCGCACGCCATCGTGCCGGGCACGTGCGCGCGCATCATGACCGGGGCCCCCGTGCCGGAGGGGGCGGACACGGTCGTGCCGGTGGAGTGGACGGAGACCGGTGAGGACGCGGGTTCGGTCCGGATGCTGCGGGTGCCGCCGGCAGGAGGGCACGTGCGCCGGGCGGGCGAGGACGTGCGGGCGGGCGAGACGGTGCTCGGGGCGGGGGCGGTCGTGACGCCGCCCGTGGTGGGCCTGCTGGCGACGCTGGGGTATGCCGAGGTGGCCGTGCGCGTGCCGCCGCGGGTGGCCGTCGTCGCCACGGGCGACGAGCTGGTGCCCCCGGAGGCGACGCCGGGGCCGGGGCAGATCCGAAACGCCAACGGGCCGGCCCTCGCCGCGCAGGCCCAGGCCGCCGGCGCCGAGGTCCTGCCGCCCCTGCACGCCCGCGACACGCTCGAGGACATCCGCACCGCCGTCGAGCGGGCCCTGGAAGCCGACGTGCTCGTCTTCTCCGGCGGGGTGTCGGTGGGGGACTACGACTTCGTGAAGCAGGTGCTCGACGAGATGGGCCTGACGCTGCGGTTCTGGAAGGTGCGGCAGCGCCCGGGCAAGCCCCTGGCCTTCGGGCTGCTCGGCGGCAAGCCCGTCTTTGGCCTGCCCGGCAACCCGGTTTCCTCGGCGGTGTGCTTCGAGCAGTACGTCCGCCCGGCGCTGGCGAAGATGCTGGGGCGGGCCGCGGTGCTGCGCCCGTGCCTGCGGGCCGTCCTGGCGGCGCCGGCGAAGAAGGTGGCCGGGCTGCACTATTTCGCCCGCGGCGTCGCCGCCACCGGCGCGGACGGGCGCCTCACGGTGCACCTGGCCGGGCCGCAGGGCTCACACGTCTATACCTCGGTCGTACGGGCGAACTGCCTCGTTCACCTGCCTGAAACGATGGTGGATCCGGAAGCCGGCACGCTTGTTGACGTGGAATGGTTGAACTGGTGAACACGCCGGCAACCTGCCGGAATGTCCAGCCTGCAGACCATACGGTACGGAATAATGCATAGACGATCCCTGCAAGCCATCCTTTTCGCGTTGCTCCTGCTGCCGCTTCCGGACGCCCCGGCGCAGGACCGCCTGGCGGTGGGGAGCAAGGTGCCGCTGGTCGACCTGCCCCTGCCGGGCGTGGACGGCGACACGATCACCCTGGCGGCGGCCGCCGGGGAGAACGGGCTGCTCGTTCTCTTCTCTTCGAACACCTGCCCGTGGGTCGATGCCTGGGAGGATCGCTACCGGGTCGTTGCAGAGACGGCCCGCTCGCTCGGCATCGGCATGGTCGTCGTCAACCCGAATGCGGGATACCGGGACCGGGGCGACGGGCCGGCGGAGATGAGGGCCCGGGCGGAGGAGAAGGGCTACGCGTTCCCCTACGTGGTGGACCCGGATCATCGCCTCGCCGACGCGTTCGGGGCCGAGCGCACGCCGGAGGTGTTTCTGTTCGACGGCACCCTGACGCTCGTCTACGAGGGCGCCATCGACGACAGCCCCCGCGATCCGGAGGCGGTGCAGCAGCCCTACCTGCTCGACGCTCTCCATGCCCTGGCCGAGGGCCGTCCCGTCCCCGCCGCGTCGACGCGGTCCATGGGCTGCACCATCCGCCGCACGCAGGATTGACACGGCGGCAACAATTGGCGGGGCGTGCCGTTTTTTCGGTATGGTAGCCCGTTACGCCCTGTTGCCCGTGTGCCGGCTCCTTGCCGTGATGCTTGTGCTCGCCGTGCCGGCGGCCGTGCGGGCGCAGCCCGCCGGCGGCTGGCTGGTCCGGGGCGACTCGCTCCGGGACGCCGGGGCCTACGAGCTGGCCCGCAAGGCCTACGAGCGGGCCCGCGATGCCCGCTTCGTCGAGGCGACGCTCCGCCTCGGCACGCTCGCCCTCGACCTGGGCCGCTGGGGTGAGGCCGGCGACCGCTTCGACGAGGTGCTCGAACGCGACCCCGACCACCTGGCCGCCCACTACTACCGCGCCATCGCCCACCGCGAGGCCGGCCTCTTTCGCCCACCCTTCGGTCCGTTGCGCGAGGCGCTCGCATGGCGGAAGGCCGAAGCCCACTTCGAACACGTGCTTGCGCGCGACTCCGCGTTTCAGGACGTGCTCGTGCAGTACGCCCGGCTCGAAGCCTATCGGGGCAACCACGAAAGGGCGATCGGCCTCGGCTATGCCGGGCTTCGCCTCCGCCCCGAACTCCCCGAAGTCCACCTCGGGCTCGTCGTCCTCTACCGGCGCTTCCTTCGCGAAGACGAGGACACGGCGACGGCCTGGCTCGCCGCGCACGAGGACCCCTATGCCGCCTTCTTCCGGGCGGAGCGCCTGCGCCGGGCGGGAGACCTCGCCGCCGCGGCGGCGGCGTACCTCGATCTGCTCGGCCGGACCGGTCCGATGCCCCGCACGCTCGTGCTGCTGGCGCTGGCGCGCGTGGAGGCTGCCCGCGGCCACCCGGACCGCTGCGAGGCCTGGTACCTCCGCGCCGTCGACGGGATCGCCTCGCCCGTCGAGGCGGCCTTCGTCTTTGCTGACACCGGCTACATCCTCGCGCCGGACGAGTTGCGGGCCTACCGCCGGCTCGCCGACCCCGCCGCCCTCCGTGCCTTCTTCCGGCGCGTGTGGGCCCGGCGCGACCCGCTGCCCGCCGCCCCGGAGAACCCGCGCCTCGCCGAGCACTACCGCCGGCTCGTCTACGTCGAAGAACAGTTCGCCTACCACGGACGCCTGGCCTGGTGGAACGACCCCGACAAGGTCAACCGGCTCGCGTTCGCCGAGGTCTACCGCCTGCCCCGCGACTTCAACGACAAAGGGCTGATCTACCTGCGCCACGGCCCGCCGGACGACCGGGTCGCCACGCTCGAAGCCGAGACGCCGAACGAATCGTGGCGCTACGCGGCCACGGGCGACGAACCCCCGATGATTTTCCACTTCGCCACGCTCGGCGGAGCTGCCTGGCGGCTCGTGCCGGTGCTCCTCGGCGCTGAGGTCATGAACGACCGCCTCGACTGGGGCGCCCCCTTCATGCGCGGCTACCTGATCTACCAGGACGAGCCCCGGCGGCGCGAGCTCGACCTGCTCGGCTTCGAGCAGGAGATGCGCGCGCAGAGCCAGGCCGACGTCGACCGCGGCCTCACCACCGACCGGCACACCTGGGTGCCGCCCGTCGAGCGGCTCGACCTGCCCGCCGTGACGGCGGCGTTCCGCGACGGGGACGGCCGTACGCGCCTGGAGGTGCATTTTGCCTTCCCGGCAGCGACCCTGGCCCGGCACGCCCCCGCGCACGCGCGCCATGTGAACGTGGAGGCCGGCCTGAGCCTGCGCACGACGACCTTCGACGACGTCGCCACGGAGCGCGTCCGGCGGCGCGTGCCCCGCTCCGCCGATCCCACCGGCGGCGTCCTCGACGCTCTCGCCGTCACGGCTCCGCCGGACTCGTACCGCGTTGACCTCCACGTGCGCACGGAGGACGGGCGCGTCCTCGGCACCGCCCGCCTCGACCGCCGCCTGCCCGGCTTCTCCGGCCCGGGGCTCGCCGTGAGCGACCTGCTCCTGGCCCATGACATCGCACCGGTACCGCCCGGCGAGACGGGCACCCACCACGACCTGCGCGTAAAGGCCGCTCCCACGCTCCGTTTCCCGCGCCGCCGTCCCTTCTTCGTCTACTTCGAAATCTACCACCTCACCCCCGGCGACGACGGACGGGCGCGCTACACGCTCGAATACACGCTCACGCCCGAGCGGGGAAAGCGGCGGGCCAGGGCGTCGCTCACCCTCCGGGTCGACCATGAGGTGCCGGGGAGCACGGCCGTCGAGTACACCGAGATCGATGCCGGCCGGGTGGAGCCGGGGGCCTACGTGCTGGCCGTCACCGTCACCGACCGGCGGACGGATCGCTCCGCCACCTCCATACGGCGAATCGAGATCGAAAAATGAGCGGTCCCGCCGGGTTGGAGAGTTCGCGTTTCGTGGGATATGTTGTGCGCTGCGTGGGGAGCGCAACGGGATGAGCCGGATCGTTCGTACGGAGGACAACGTGTTGCTGTTTTATTGTACAGAGAAGGGCAGGCTGGACGTGCTTCGGGAGCGGGGCATCGAGGAGGAGGCGCGCCTGTGGACCACGCTTGACGCCGCCCGGCAGGCCTGCCGCGACGCGCTGGTCGTGGTCGACGCGACGCGGCTGGCGGAGGCGCCGGTTGAGGTGGGTGACGGTCAGGTGCGGGTGCCGCAGGTGCCGCCCGGAGCGCTGTGCAACGTTACGCCCTACCTGCCGCCGGAGCCGGTGACGGCCGCGGGCGGCTACGTGGTACGCGCCGGAACGCCCGAGCCTGCATTGCTGCTCATCTTCCGGCGCGGCGTCTGGGATCTCCCCAAGGGCAAGTGCGATCCCGGCGAGTGCCCCCCGGACTGCGCGTTGCGGGAGGTACGTGAAGAGGTCGGTGCCGGCGACCTGCGTATCGTCTGTCCGCTGGGCGTCACGCGGCACGGTTATCCCCGGGACGGGCGCTACGAGGTCAAGACGACGCACTGGTATCTGATGGAGACCGTCGCCACGGCGTTCACGCCGCAGGCCGAGGAAGACATCGAGGCGGTGGCCTGGGTGCCGTGGTCCGAGGCCCGGGCGCGGCTCGGCTTCGAGACGCTCCGCCGTCACGCCGCGACCGTCGAGCCGGTGGTTTTCGACCGGTTGATCCGGTGAGCGGCGCTCAGGGTTCCTCGACGGCCTCGACGAACAGGGCAAGCACCTCCCGGCCCAGGCGCAGGTCGGCCCCCGAGAGGTTGACCAGGGCCACCACCACGACGCTTGTCTCGGGCTGGATGAGCAGGATCGACGTGCCGCCGACGGAGCCGCCGCTGTGAGAGACGATGCGCCGTCCGACGTCGTCCGTGCCCAGGGCCCAGCCAAACCCGTAGCCGACCCCCTCGCCGGCCCTCGTCCGCTGTTCGGTGAACAGGAGCGCCCGGGCCTCCGTCGGGAGGAAGTCGCCGCTCAGGTGGGCGTTGGCGAAGCGGAGCAGGTCCTCGGTGGTCGAGAGGAAGCCGCCGCCGGCCCACTTATAGCTGTTGTCCACGAACGGCGCGTTGACGAGCCGCCCGGCCTCGTCCCGCACGTAGAAGCGGACGCGCTGCGCGATGAGGCTGTCCACATGGTCGGCGACGGTATGGCGCATGCCGAGCGGGTCGAAGACGCGCTCCTGCATGACGCGGAGGAAGTCCTGCCCGGCCGCCCCTTCGATGACGGCGCTGATCAGGTTCCAGCCGTAGCTCGTGTAGCTGTAGCGCGTGCCCGGCTCGAAGAGGAGCGTGTCGGCGGCGAAGATCGCCAGGCCGTCGGCCACCGTGGCGAAGTGCTCCCGCAGGAGGAACTCGTCGCCGCGGTAGTGGCGGATGCCGGCCAGGTGGCCGCCGAGCTGGCGCGTGGTGATCGGCCACCGCTTCTCGGGAAAGGCGGGGACGTAGCGCTGCACGGGCGCGTCCACGTCCAGCCGGCCCTCGGCGTAGAGCAGGGCCGCGGCCGCCGCCGTGAGCGGCTTCGAGATGGAGCCGATACGGAACTTCGTCGTGGGCCAGACCGGCACGCGCTGCTCCAGGTCGGCGTACCCGAAGCCCTCGGCCCAGACCGTCTGGCCGTCGACCGAGACGGCGATGGAGAGGCCGGGCCAGCCCTGTTCGAGGTAGTGCCGCCAGGCCAGCGCCCGGGCCTCGGCCACGACGCCCGCGTAGCGGGACGGGGCCGGCGCCGTCGCGGGCGGGGCGGGCACCGGCTGCGCCCCCGCCGTCACGGCGAGGGTCAGGAGCAGAAAGACGGGGAGGCGGAGGAAGAGCTTCATGGCGCGACGCGGTCTGAGGGCGTTTCGTTCAGGTCAGGAAAAAACGAATCCCGCGCGGCAACCACAATTGCCCCTTCCGGAGGGTGCCCGTCACAGCTGACCGGCCAGCTCGCGGAGGAGGGCCTCGCGTTCGGTTTCGGGCAGGTCGTCGGCCTCCACCTGGAGCGACTGCGGCGGCGCGTCAGGGGCGGGAGCGGTGGCCGGGTGCGGGGTGGGACGGCGGCGCGTGTAGTGCAGCGCCAGGGCCAGGCCGCCCGTGAAGGCGGCCGAGATCAGCAGGAGGCGGAAGAAGCGGGACATGGAGATGACCGTCTTGTGTGTCTGAGCCTGTCAGGTGCCTGTTGCGTTTCTTGCCACGGAGACACAAAGGCACGAAGGTGGTTTCGGGGGGCGGGGCCTCCAGGTTCTCTGGTGGCCGGATGGGGGGTCAACGCGGCGGGTACCGGCGGGTTCGCGCCGGGTCAGCGAGAATTTCGGCGAAAGCGGGGTAGCCGGTTTCGAGCGGAACCGGCTACCCGGCGCGATACGCGCAAGGTGGCCGGCGGGCGGCGGCCGGGCCTCCAGGAACCTGCCTTTTGCTACGTCGTAACCGGCCCCGTCCTTTCTCTTTTGAGGCATCATGCTCGTTATCCGCCGGACTCTTCGCGTTGCGGCCGCCGCGATGGCCGCGTTGCTGCTCGTCGGCGTCGCCGCGCCGCTGATCCGGCAGGCGTGTGCGCAGGCGCACCGGGCGGCCATGGAGGCTACGGCGGATCGCTCCCACGAGGCGCCGGCCCATGCGATGCCGGTTCCGCCCGCGGCGACGCACGACGGTGCCGTGCCTGCGTGCGTGCACGCCGATCAGGGTCCGGCGGCGATGCAGCCGTCCCTCCCGCCCTGCTGCTTCATGTCGATGGCGGGCGACGACCCCGGCACGGCCACGATGACGAAGTCCTCCGGGGTGCCGGTGCCTCCGGTTGTGCCCGGAGTTCTTGGGGTGCCGCCCGCACCGCCGCCGGCCGTCCCCTCGCTTCGCGCCAGCGGTGAGGATCCGCCCGCTCCGCCCTTCGCCCTGCACCTGTTGTACGCGGTCTTTTTGCGTTGAGACCCTTCCGGTTCGGCCCTCCGCACATCCCGGCCGAACCGTTGCACGCCGCCCTGCCTGACGCCGCACCCCGAGAGCGGGGGGTGTCGTTCGGTATGCCCGTTGGTTTGATTCCCGTCTCAACGCTGTCAGGCTATGCCTTTCCCTTTGTCTGGCCGGAGCCCGGTGCTCCTGCTTGCTTTGCTCTTTGCCGGGCCGGTGCATGTTCGGGCCCAGGTTCCGGACACCGTGCGGGTGCACGACCTGCCCACCCTGCTGGCCGTCGTCCGGGCCGAGAATCCGGCTTTGCGGGCGGCCCGCCTGCAGGCCGAAGCCCTCGGGACGCGCCGCGATCAGGTGGCCGCGCTGCCCGACCCGATGGTCATGTTCACGTACCAGCCGTTTCCCGTGCTGACGGCGCGGGGCACGCAGCGCACCCAGCTCCGCCTCGAGCAGTCGATCCCGTTTCCCGGCAAGCTGGGCCTGGGCGGCGAGGTTGCGGGCCTGGGGGCCGAGGTCGCCGGCTACGAGGCCGACGCCCTGGCCCAGGACCTTGCCTTCCAGGTCAAGGAGGCCTATTACGAGCTGTACCGTCTCCAGCGGCAGGAGGCGCTCCTCCGCGCCTTCCAGGACCGCCTGCGCGACTATGAGGCGGTGGCCGCCACCCGCTATGCCGTCGGCGAGGGGATGCAACAGGCCATCCTCAAGGCCCAGCTCGAACGCAACACCCTCGACCAGCGGCTGCTCGACCTGGCACGGCAGCGCCGCACGGCCCTCGAAGCCCTGAGCCGCCTGCTCGACCGGCCCGTCGCGCTCGACACGCTGCCGGCCCTGTCCCTGCCCGCTCTTCCTTCGCTGCCCGACGAAACCCTCGTGCAGGTGGCCCGTCGCGCTCGTCCCGAGGCCGCCGCCCTCGATGCCGACCTGGAGCGGGCCCGCGCCGAGATCGCCCTGGCTCGCCGCGACTTCCTCCCCGACTTCGGCCTCAGCCTCACCTACTTCGACATCGCCGCCGCCGACATGCCGCCCACGGCCACGGGGCGCGACGCGCTGGCCCTCGGCGTCTCGGTGAAGGTGCCGCTCCAGCGGGGACGCCTCCGCGCCCGTCTCGAAGAGGCCCGCCTGCGGCAGCACCGGGTCGAGGCCCGCCGCGAAGCGCTGGAGGCCTCCTTCCGCACCACCATCGCGGACCTGCGCAGCCGCCTCGAACGCGAGCGCGACCAGCTCGACCTCTACCGCGACGTCCTCCTCCCCCAGGCCGAAGCCACCCTGGAAGCCACCCTCAGCGCCTACACCACCGGCCGCACCGGCTTCCTCGACCTGCTCGACGCCGAACGCGTGCTGTTCACGCTGCAGACGGGCTACGAGGACGCTTACGCCCGCTACCTCCAGGCCGCCGCCGCCCTCGAACGCGCCCTCGGCCTGGATCGCCTCGCCGACCTCGATGAATCGCTCTTCCGATGAACGTCATGAAAAAGCTGATGCTCTTCACCGCGCTGCTGATCCTGACGGCCGGCGGCTTTCTGCTGGGCCGCCTGACCCACCCGGGCACCGGCCACGAAGCCCCGCCGGCAGCACCGGACACCTCGGCCGGACCGGCGGCAGCGGAGCGCAAGATCCTCTACTGGCGTGCGCCCATGGATCCGAACGAGATCTACGACCGGCCCGGCAAGTCCAAAATGGGCATGGACCTCATCCCCGTCTACGAAGACGAGGTGGCGGGGGAGGGTACGGTCACCATCGACCCGGTAACGATGCAGAACATCGGGGTGCGCACCGCGCGCGTCGAGGTGACGGCGCTGCGGCGGGCGATCCGCACGACGGGCCGCTTCGTCATGGATGAGCAGGGGGCGCATACCGTCTCGCTCAAGGTGGGCGGCTGGGTCGAGAAGCTGTATGTGGACTTCAACGGCGCCGTCGTCCGGGCGGGCCAGCCCCTGCTCGAGCTCTACAGCCCGGACCTGGTGACGACGCAGGAGGAATACCTCCTCGCTTTTCGGAATGCGCGGCAGGCCGCCGGGAGCAGCCGGCCCGGGGTGCAGGCCGATGCCCGCCGCGTCCTCGAAGCCGCCCGTCGTCGCCTCGCCTACTGGGACCTGAGCGAGGAGCAGATCCGCCGCCTCGAGACGACCGGTATCCCGCAGCGGACGATCACCTTCTTCACCCCTGCCGCCGGCGAGGTCATGAACAAGCAGGTGGTCGAAGGGCAGTACGTCGCGCCCGGGCAGCCGCTCATGGACATCGTCGACATCAGCAGGATCTGGCTCATCGTCGACGTCTACGAGCAGGACCTGGCCTGGGTGAGGCCGGGCACGCCTGCGCAGGTCGCGCTGCCGTATGCGCCGGGCGTGACCTACACGGCCCGGGTCGATCACATCTACCACATGCTCGACGGGGAGACGCGGGCGGCGCGGGCCCGCATCGTGCTGCCCGGCGGGCATCACGCGCCGCTCAAGCCCGGCATGTACGCCACCGTCACCCTGGAGGGGGCGCCGACGGCCCCGTCGCCGGTGGTGCCGGAGGAAGCGGTGCTCCAGACCGGGGAGCAGGCTTTCGTCGTCCTGGCCCTGGGCGGGGGGCGCTTCCGCCCCGTCGAGGTGCGGGTGGGGCTCCGGGCCGGCGGGCAGGTGCAGATCCTCGACGGCCTGCAGGGCGGGGAGGAGGTGGTCATCCGTGCCCAGTTCCTCATCGACTCCGAGGCCCGGCTCAGGAGCGCCCTCGGTGCGCTGGCCGGGCATCACAACCATGGGGCGGCCCCGGCCGAGTCCGGTCATGCCGGTCACGCCCCGGCGGCCGGCATGCAGGCGGAGGGCGGCGTGCAGGTGGTGCGCGTCACCGTGGGTGCCGCCGGCTTCGAGCCGCAGCGCATCACCCTGCAGGCGGGCCGGCCCGCACGGCTCGTCTTCGTGCGGACCACCGACGGCACGTGCGCCACGCAGGTCGTCCTCCCGGGCCTCGGCCTCGGGCCGGTCGATCTGCCGCTTCACCGGGAGGCCGCCCTCGACTTCACGCCGTCGGAGGCGGGGACGTTCACCTTCGCCTGCGGGATGGAGATGCTCAAGGGCACCCTCGTCGTCACCCGCTGATTCAACCCGTTGCAGAGAACCATGCTGGCACGTCTCATCGCGTGGAGCGCCGAGAACCGGCTGCTCGTCCTCCTGACGACCCTGCTCGTGGCCGGTCTCGGCGTATGGGCCACGCTGAACACCCCCGTCGACGCCCTCCCGGACCTGTCCGACGTGCAGGTGATCATCAAGACCGAATACCCCGGTCAGAGCCCGCAGATCGTCGAGGAGCAGGTGACCTACCCGCTGGCCACGGCCATGCTCGCCGTTCCCTTCGCCCGCACGGTGCGGGGCTACTCCATGTTCGGGACCTCGTTCGTCTACGTCATCTTCGAGGACGGCACCGACATGTACTGGGCCCGCAGCCGGGTGCTGGAGTACCTGAGCACGGTGACCGGGCAGTTGCCCGAGGGCGTGCGGCCGGCGCTCGGCCCGGATGCCACCGGCGTCGGCTGGGTCTACCAGTACGCCCTGGTCGACACGACGGGGCGGACCGACCTGGCCGAGTTGCGCTCGCTCCAGGATTTCTTCCTCAAATACGAGTTGCAATCGCTCGAAGGGGTCGCCGAAGTGGCCACGGTGGGGGGCTTTGTGAAGCAGTATCAGGTGGTCGTAGACCCGCAGAAGCTGGCCGCCTACGGGATTCCGCTCGCGCACGTGAGGCAGCAGCTCCGGGCGTCCAACCGGGATGTCGGCGGGCGGTTGCTCGAGCTCGGCGAGCGGGAGTTCTTCGTGCGCGGCCGGGGCTACCTGCGGGGCCTCGACGACATCCGCGCCGTTCCGCTGAAGACGCGCGACGGCGCGACCGTCACCGTCGGCGACGTGGCCACCGTCCGCCTCGGCCCCGAGATCCGGCGGGGCATCGCCGAGAAGAACGGCGAGGGCGAGGTCGTCGGCGGGATCGTGGTGATGCGCTACGGGGAGAACGCGCAGCGCGTCATCGACCGGGTCAAGGCCCGCCTCGAAGAGCTCAGGCCGGGGCTGCCTCCCGGCGTCGAGATCACGACCGAGTATGACCGTTCCGCCCTCATCCGGCGGGCCGTCGGTACGCTGACGACGAAGCTGTGGCAGGAGCTGGCCGTCGTGGCCCTCATCGTCCTCGTCTTCCTGCTGCATGCCCGCAGCGCCTTCGTCGCCCTCGTCAGCGTGCCCGTGGGTATCCTCGTCTCGCTGCTTGTGATGTACTACCTGGGCATCAACGCCAACATCATGAGCCTGGGGGGGATCGCCATCGCCATCGGCGTCATGGTCGACGCGTCGCTCGTGATGGTCGAGAATGCCCACAAGCACCTCGAGCGGGCCCGGGCGGCCCTGGGACGGGCACCGGAGCGGGAGGAGCGCGTGCGTGTGGTGCTGGATGCCGCCCGGGAGGTCGGGCCGAGCCTGTTCTTCTCCCTGCTGATCGTGACGGTGAGCTTCCTGCCGGTCTTTGCCCTGGGGCAGGTCGAAGGCCGGCTGTTTCGCCCGCTGGCGCTCACGAAGACCTTTGCGATGGCCGCCGCCTCGCTCCTGGCCGTGACGCTGGTGCCCGCGCTCATGGTGGTGTTCATCCGGGGGAAGATCCGGCCGGAGGCGCGCAACCCGGTGGCGCAGTTCTTCATCCGGGCATACCGCCCGGTCATCCGCGGCACGCTCCGGCACCCGTATCTCGTGCTCGGCGTGAGCCTGGTGCTGCTCGCCGGCTCGCTCCTGCCCGTGCAGCGCCTGCTCTTCGGCACCACGTATGTTCCTTTCCCCCAGATCGGGTCCGAGTTCATGCCGCCCCTGGACGAGGGGGACCTGCTCTACATGCCCACGACGCTGCCCGGCGTCTCACCCCAGAAAGCAAGGGAGATCCTCCAGCAGACCGACCGCATCCTCAAGCGCTTTCCCGAAGTGGAGAACGTCTTCGGGAAAATCGGCCGGGCCGAGACGGCCACCGACCCCGCCCCGCTCTCGATGGTCGAGACCACCATCCGCCTCAAGCCGGCGGACCAGTGGCGGCCGGGGATGACGAAGGATCGGCTCATCGAGGAGATGGACCGGGCGCTCCGGCTCCCCGGCCTTTCGAATGCCTGGACGCAGCCCATCCGCAACCGGAACGACATGCTGGCCACCGGCATCCGCACGCCCGTCGGGCTCAAGCTGGCCGGGCCGGATCTGACGACGCTCGAACGTCTCGGCCGGGAGATCGAGGCCGTGCTGCGCCCGCTTGAGGGCACCCGCTCCGTCTTCTCCGACCGGACCGTGGGCGGGTCGTTCCTCGACGTCGAGGTCGACCGCTTCGAGGCGGCTCGCTACGGCCTGACCACCGACGACGTGCTGGACGTCGTCGCCATGGCCGTAGGGGGGATGAACGTGACGACGACGGTCGAGGGGCTGGAGCGCTACCCGGTGAACGTCCGCTACCCGCCCGCGCTGCGGGAGGACCTGCCCGCCCTGCGGGCCGTGCTCGTGCCCATTCCCTCGGGGGCACAGGTGCCGCTCGGCCAGCTGGCCCGCTTCCGCCTGGTCGAGGGGCCGCCGATGATCAAGAGCGAGAACGCCCGCCCGAACGCCTGGGTCTACGTCGACCTCGAGCAGGGGGTGGACGTGGGCTCGTACGTGCAGCGGGCCCGCCGGGTGGTGGCCGAGGCGGTGGCCCTCCCGCCGGGCTATTCACTCCGCTGGAGCGGGCAGTTCGAGTACATCGAGCGGGTCAACCGGCGCCTCGGCGTGCTCGTGCCCCTGACGCTGGCGATCATCTTCCTGCTGCTCTACCTGCATTTCCGCAACCTGACCGAGACGCTGATCCTGATGGTGACCCTGCCGTTTGCGGCGGTGGGCGCGGTCTGGCTGATGGCCTGGCTGGGCTTCAACTGGAGCCTGGCCGCCGGCGTGGGCCTGATCGCCGTGGCGGGCCTGGCCGCCGAGACGGGCATCGTCATGCAGGTCTACCTGGACGAGGCGGTGCGCCGGTACGGGCGGGAGGGGCGTCTCACCTCGAGGGCGCGGCTGCACCAGGCGCTCGAAGAGGGGGCCGTGGATCGCGTCCGGCCCAAGCTGATGACCGTCTTCACCACCCTTATCGGCCTGCTCCCGATCATGGTCGGTACCGAGACGGGCTCCGAGGTGATGAAGCGCATCGCCGCGCCGATGGTCGGCGGGCTCGTCAGTTCGACGCTGCTGACGCTCGTCGTCATTCCGGCGCTCTATGCCGTAGTGCGCGGTTTCCAGCTGCGCCGCACGTTCACGCCGCCCGCCGGCGACGATCTCCCCGAGGAGGCTGCCGCCGGGGTGGCCGTCCCCGCACCGGGCGGGCGGTGAGGCCCGCCCGTGCCGGCCGACGTGGGGACCGGGCATGCGGCGATGTTGCCTCGCCGCCCCGGCGGCGGCGCACCAGGCAGATGCGCTCGCTGGGCGACCTCTACGAGGCCGTCGTCGAGGGGCGGTGGAGCGCGTGCGGCCCAAGATGATGACCGTCACCGCCATCATGGCCGGCCTGCTGCCCATCATGTGGGGGCACGGCACGGGCTCGGAGGTGATGCGCCGCATCGCCGCCCCCATGATCGGCGGCATGGTCACCTCCACCGTGCTGACCCTGTGGTGCTGCCCGTGATCCATTACCTCTGGAAGGACTACGCCCTGCGCCGGCGGTCGACCCCCGCCCCGGGCGACGACGCCACCTGAGGCCGGTAGGGAAAGGGGGGCTAAGGGTAAGGGAGGAATGCTTTCGTCCTCGCGTGCTCCGCCGACTTCCTCGGGGCACGGGGCGGAACGTGGCTCATTCCGGCTTCCTCTGCAGCCATTCCGCATCCGCCGCATCCTTCAGACGCCCCACCGATCGCTTGTTCTGTATCAGGTGCTGCCGGCTGATCACGGGAATACGAAGCCCCTCGATCTCGACCTCTTCACGTGCCTCCCATGCCTCGTCGAATTCGACGCCACTGATCGTTGTCAGAATATCGATCCGCCGGGGCGCAACGCCGATCTGAAACACCATGTCCGGCGCCGTGAGATCTGCTTCAGACAGGCCCGATATGGGCGCACCAAAGGTCGTCAGGGCCCGGAGAACCTTGCGTGCGTTTTCTTCGGAGCGGCGAATCCACAGGTCGATGTCTCCCGTGGCCCGGGGACGTCCGTGCACGGCCAGCGCATACGCCCCCACGAGCAGGAACTCAACCTTCTCGTCGCTGAAGGCGGACAATATGTCTCTGTAGTCGGGATTGAGCAAGGGTGCCCTCGAGGAAGGTCCAGGCATCGACCGTCAGCGGCCAGACCATCGCCAGGCGTTCGGCTGCGGTCGTCTGAAGCAGATCGTCTTCCCAGTCCTCATCATGCAACCGCTTCACCCGGAGCACCCGCCTTTTTTCTTCCCGGTTCATTCTGTTTCCTCCATGTGTGCCGTGCTTTGTACTCGGCACGAGCGGCGGGGGGTCCGGAGCGGGTAAGGCGAGGACTGCCGCCGCATCTCGCTCAAGCATACGCCCGGAGCACGTCCCGCACAAGGGGTGCCCTCGTCTCCACCCGCCCGTGTACGGCCGGCGTGGGGACCGGGCATGCGGCGATGTTGCCTCGCCGCCCCGGCGCCGGGCTACCCGTCGATCACCACCGGTCGTACTGCCTGGGCTCCGTGTGGGGTGGTCAGGCGAACGAAGTAGCGTCCTGCCGGCCAGGCGCGGGCGTGCAACACATACCGGCCGCGCCCGGCGGCCTGCACGGGCAGCCGTTCCCGCCAGATCCGCCGGCCGAGCACGTCGAACACCTCCACGGTGAGGGGCGACGGTGCCGGCAGGCGGTAGGCGACCGTCGCGTGGTCCCGGAACGGGTTCGGATAGATCGCCTCGATGCCCCATGGCGCAGGCACGTCCGCCGCCTCCGCCGGTGTCGGCACGTTTCCGTACGTGACCCCGCCCACCCGGGCATAGGTCAGTTCGGCGCCGAACAGGTTGCCGGTCCGCACCGGGCCGATGTCCGCGGCATAGCACGCCTCGTGCAATACGGGGCCGGCGGCGACGAAGCACTTCAGCGCGGCGGTCTCCACCACCTCGTTGCCGATCCGTAGCCGCTCGTTGTAGCCTCCCCGAACGAAGTACAGCGTGTCGGGCGGCACGTGGTAGAGCGTGTCGCCGAAGGCCGCGCGCATGTCGAAGTGCGCCAGGAAGTCCGGGGCGTCTTCCCAGGCGTTCAGGGGCAACGGCGCGGCCAGGGTGTCGGCCGCCGGGTCTCGCACGGTCACCACGGTGCCGGCGGTGTCGTAGCGGACGTAGAGGGTGTCGACGAACGGGCCCACCGTGCCGACGGCCGGGACGGAATCGCGGCGGATGAAGTACCGCCGGCCCCGGACCAGCGTATCTCCTACGATCGTGCGGACGTGGGCGTCGAGGCCGCCATAGACCCAGATGTTGCCGACCTCGAGGGGGTAGTACCGGTGCCAGTCGAGCGTGTCGGGGATGGGTTGTGCCCGGGCGGGTGCGACCCCGGCGACGAACAGGGCCAGGACGAGCGAAACGATACGCATGGCGTCCTCCGCGAAAGCAATGAACGGGTGGGTGATGTACTTCGGGTGTCTCCTCGAACTGGCCGGAGCCGGTCGTTGAAAAGGGTTCTTTCTTTGGCCAGGGACGGGCTTCACGGGTGCGCCCCTTGTTCTGGAGAGCCCGGGCTGACGGGACGTGCAACGCGTCCAGATCCGCGGCTACGCGGTGGTGGCGTCGGGCAATGGGTCGCCAATAATGATCTCCACGATAGCCAACACTACGCTTCTTATCTACAGCCTTTTGCGCAAATCGCAACAAACGATACCCCAAAAACCAACACCATGCCCTCCTTTGAATCATACCGTTGGATAGCCTTTTCCTGCACGAAGCGAGCTGGACAGCAACCCGCAGGCCCCCTGCCGATCCGGGCCGCCCCGCGCCTTGCGCCACGGCCCCTTGTAAGGCGCCGGCCGATGCCGTAGGTTTTGCCGTGATCGTTCCACTGCATCCACCCGTAGCCCCATATGGACCTGCTCCCCGAATGGGCACCGAACGTGCACCCGCTCCTCGTCCACTTCCCCATCGCGCTGCTGTGCACGGCCGTGCTGCTCGACGCGGCCGGGTTGTTGCTGCGCACGAACCCCTTCTGGCGGCGGGGGGCCACCACGCTGTTCGTCCTGGGTGCGGCCGGGGCCGTAGCCGCCTTCTTCAGCGGGCGCGCCGCCGCCGACAGCGTGCTTCCCCCGGCGGCGGCCAACCCGGTCCTGACCGAGCACGCCGACCTGGCGCTGTGGACCGTCTGGTTCTTCGGCGTCTACGCCGTGGTGCGGCTCGTCGCCCACCGCTTCGACCGCACGGCGACACCTGCCGTTGCATGGGCGCTCTTCCTGGTGGGCGCGGGCGGGCTGGTGCTGCTCTACGAGACGGGCGAGCACGGCGCCGAACTGGTGTTCGCGTACGGCGTGGGCGTACGGGCCGCCGCCGAACCGGCCGCCCCGCTCGTCCTCCCCGCCGACACCACGGCCGGCCCGGTGCCCACGGGCGACGGGGGCTGGGCCTGGAAGCCCGCCCGGGCCGCCGCATGGAAGGCCCGCTTCGCCTGGCCCGAGGGCCCGCCGGACGCCCTCCACACCGCCCTCGTCGACGGCGGGCCCCGGGGCGACGTGCTCGCCCTCGAAGCCGCTTCCGGCCCCGTCACTTTCCTCCACCAACAACCGATCGGCAGCCTCCAGGCCGACCTCGCCGTGCACCTCGACGACTTCACCGGCGCATTCCGGTTCGTTCACCACTGGCAGGACGCCCAGAACCACCACTTCGTGGCCCTCGAAGACGGGCACATCCGGCAGGGGCGCGTGGCCGGCGGCCGCGAGGAGGTGATGGACGAGGCCCCGCTGGCCCCCTCCGCCTGGCTGGCCCTCCGCGTGGTGGCCGACGGCACCCACTTCCGCGCCTACGTGGACGGGCGGCTCGTCGTGCACGGGCACGGCCCGGCCCCCTCCCCCGGCCCCGCCGGCCTCCGCCTCGACGGCACCGGCACCGTCCTCCTCGACCACCTCACCGTGCAGAACCTCCGCCCCGCACAGGACGCCGGCCACGACCATTGAGGCGGCCGGAGCCTCCCGCCCCGCCCGTCGTACACCAACTCGTCGCGCACGTCCATGTAACCAGCCAGGAGACGCTCATGAGCACCTACTATTTCGCCCGCACGCTCGATCTCCCGGCCGATGATCGGGAGGCGTGTGTGCCTTCTCCTCCGCGATGCCGCCCGCCGCGCCGGGCTGCTGTGACGGCCCTCACGGCCGGCGGAAGGTGAAGGCCAGCCCGAACTGCACGCCGCCTTCGACCAGGTCGTAGCCGCCCTGCACGAGCACGAAGCCCAGGCGGGCCACGGCGCCGAGCGAGAGTGTGGAGGTGAGGTGGATGTCGTCGCCGTCCTCCTCGGCCCAGATGCCCAGTCCCACGCCGGGCTGCACGGGGGCGTCGAAGGCGTCGAAGAAGAAGAACAGCGTGCCCACCAGGCGCTCCGGCTCGTCGCCCGCGCCGAGGACGGCGCCGTTGACGGCCACCTGCAACAGCCCGCCCCAGCGGGGCCGCACGAACCCGGAGGCCAGCCCGATCGGCGCGCGTTCGTGGCCGAAGTAGCCGGCCGTCCCGCCCGCCACGGCGATGAGCCCCACGGCCGCCGCTCCGGCAAGCGCCGCCGGCAGCAGCTGCTCGTCGTCATCGTCGTCGTCCTTCTTCCCTTTGCCCGGGCCGTCGAGCAGGCCGCCGCGTTTGCCGTCGCGCCCGGCGTGGCCGCCCTTTTTCTCGCCTTCGTCCGGGTCGTCGTCCGCATCGTCGCGGGGGCGGCTGCGGGTGCGGTCCGAGGGAGCGGGGTCGGTGCGGCCGATGGTGTCGCCGCGCGGGCGACGGGGGCCGGTGGCCACGCGCGGGTAGGGCCGCCCGGTGCGGATCACGATCCAGATCGTCCGGTCCGGGATGTAGACCGTGGTGCGGGCCGGCGGCCGCGGGACCACCTCCGGCTCGCGCTCCGGCGGCACGTGCTCGGCGAAGGCGATGCGGAGGATCTCCGGCTCGCGCAGCTCGAAGCCCGTCTCGAAGAGCCACCGGGCGGTGTCCGCCGGTACGTCGGCGAAGAGGGTGGCCCAGTCCAGGTCGAGGCCGTCGAAGCGGTAGACGAACGGGGCGGGTTCGAGGGCGAAGCTGTCCACCGACACGACGAGTTCGGTGACGCGGCGGCCGCCGGCATAGACGCCGGCGCGGAGGTCCAGGGCCGTCAGGCGCACGCCGGCGGGCAGGCGGTCGGCCGGCACGCGGCGGCCGTCGAGGATGGCTTCGTCGCCGGGGACCCACCAGAGGGTGAAAGTCATGGCCGGGCGTCCCGCCTCGACGCCGTAAGCATATTCGAGGGCGAGCGTGTCGAGGAAAGGCAGCAGGTCGAGGCCGGCCCACGGCTCGAGCGTGCGGCCTTCCGCCAGGAGTGCGGCGGGCCAGTCCATGACGTGGAGCACGCCCCGGCGCAGGGTCGGCTCGGGCACCTGCGCGTGCAGCGTACCGGCCAGCCCCGTCGCCAGGATCACCCACAGCCCGAGAACACGTGAACGACGCATCCGTCCGTGCGGTTGGTTGGTACAGCGCGGCTTTCTGCATAGCCGCACCGGCCGGATGTACGGTCACGCTCCCGGTTTGATTCGCCCGGCGCGGAACGTACGATGGGCCGCGCGTAGAAGGGAAAGAGCGACGCACGGGGCGTCGCCTCTCGTCCGGAAAGGCGCCATGACCGACCTGCTCACCGACACCTTCGGCCGCCGGCACACGTACCTTCGCATCTCGCTGACGGAGCGGTGCAACCTGCGCTGCCGGTACTGCATGCCGGCCGGGGGGGTCCCGCTGCGCCCGCGCGAGGAGATCCTCACCTTCGAGGAGATCGAGCGCCTGGCCCGGCTTTTCGTGCGTGCCGGGGTCGAGAAGATCCGGCTGACCGGCGGTGAGCCGCTCGTCCGCACCGGCATGGAGGCCCTCGTCGAAGCCCTCGGCGCGCTCCCCGGCCTCCGGACGCTGGCCCTCACCACGAACGGCCTCCTCCTGCCCAAAAAGCTCCCGCGCCTGCACGCCGCCGGCGTCAACCTGCTCAACATCAGCCTGGACACGCTCCGGCCCGAGCGGTTCGACCACATCACCCGCCGGCAGGGGCTGGCCCTCGTCCTGCACGCCATCGACCTGGCCATCGCCTACGGCTACGACCCGGTGAAGGTCAACTGCGTGGTGATGCGCGGCTTCAACGACGACGAGCTGGCCGACTTCGTGGCCCTGACCGAGACGAAGCCCATCGAGGTGCGCTTCATCGAGTACATGCCGTTCGCGGGCAACGGGTGGCAGGATGCCCGCTTCATGCCCTACCGCGACATGCTCGCCCGCCTCGGCGAGCGCTTCCCGGTGCTGGAACGGCTCGACGACGGGCCGAACGCCACGGCGAAGACCTATCGGGTGCCGGGCTTCCGGGGACGGATCGGCTTCATCACCTCGATGAGCGAGCATTTCTGCGACGGATGTAACCGCCTGCGCCTCACGGCCGACGGCAACCTGAAGGTGTGCCTCTTCGGCCGGGCCGAGGTCAGCCTCCGCGACGCCCTGCGGGCCGGCGCCACGGACGACGAGCTCGGAGCGATCATCCGGGCGGCCGTCCGCCGCAAAAAAGCGGCCCATGCCGGCATGCACACGCTTGCGAAAGCCGAAAACCGGCCGATGATCCTGATCGGGGGATGAACCGGAACCGGCTCGTCCGGCCGCGGGCAGGGTGCTTGCCCTTCGCCCGGAAGGCTCCTATCTTGCGGCGTTCATCCACCCCGAGAAGCCGAACGACCGTCAACCCAGACCGAATCTGAAGTCATGACTGATGTACCTGCGCTGACGCACGTGACCCCCGCCGGGGGGGTGCAGATGGTGGATGTTGGCGAAAAAACCGCAACGGTGCGCACCGCGGTGGCGGCCGGCCGTGTGCTCCTGGGGGAAACCGCCTTCCGGCTCGTCGCCGAAAACAAGATCCGCAAGGGCGACGTGCTGACGCTGGCCCAGATCGCCGGCATCATGGGCGCCAAACAGACGAGCAAGCTCATCCCGCTCTGCCACGACGTCCTGCTCCGCGGCGTCGACGTCGACCTGACGCTCAACGAAGCCGAGCACGCCGTCGAGATCCGGGCCTACACGAAGAGCGTCGGGCCGACGGGTGTCGAGATGGAGGCCCTGACGGCCGTCTCGGTGGCCGCTCTGACGATCTACGACATGTGCAAATCCGTCTCGAAAGAGATCCAGATCACCGACATCCACCTGCTGGCCAAGACGGGCGGGCAGAGTGGCGACTACCGCAAGGGCGAGAACCCCTGACAACGGGCATAACAAAGGCCGATGGAAGCACTCCTCAGCACTGCCGGGCTGCTCGTGATCCTCGCGATCGTGCTCGGCCTCATCATTTTCCTCTACTTCATCCCGGTCGGGCTGTGGATCACGGCCTTCTTCTCGGGCGTGCGGCTCCGGCTCGTGCGGGACCTGGTCGGCATGCGCCTGCGCAAGGTGCCGCCCCACCTGATCGTGCGCCCGCTCATCACCGCCTACAAGGCCGGGCTGGAGCTGAGCCCGCCGCAGCTGGAGGCCCACTACCTGGCCGGCGGGCACGTGCAGAACGTCGTGCGGGCCCTCATCTCGGCCGACAAGGCCAACATCGACCTGACGTTCGAACGCGCGGCGGCCATCGACCTGGCCGGGCGCGACGTGTTCGAGGCCGTGCAGGTGTCGGTCAACCCCAAAGTCATCGAGACGCCGCCGGTGACGGCCATGGCGAAGGACGGCATTCAGGTCCGCGCCATCGCCCGCGTGACCGTGCGCGCCAACATCGACCGGCTCGTCGGCGGCGCCGGCGAGGAGACCATCCTGGCCCGCGTCGGCGAAGGCATCGTCACCACCATCGGTTCGGCGGATTCGCACAAGGCCGTGCTGGAAAACCCGGACTCCATCTCCAAGGTCGTCCTCTCGAAAGGCCTCGACTCCGGCACCGCCTTCGAGATCCTCTCCATCGACATCGCCGACGTGGACGTCGGGGAAAACATCGGGGCGAAGCTGCAGGCCGATCAGGCCGAGGCGGACCTCAAGATCGCCCGCGCCAAGGCCGAGGAACGGCGGGCCGCCGCCGTCGCCCGCGAGCAGGAGATGCGCGCGGCCGTCCAGGAGCAGCGGGCGCGCGTCGTAGCGGCCGAGGCCGAGATCCCGCTCGCCATCGCCGAGGCCTTCCGCAAGGGCAACCTGGGCGTGATGGACTACTACAACCTCCGCAACATCCAGGCGGACACCCGCATGCGCGATGCCCTGGGCGGGGGCGAAACGCCTCCCTCGGGCCAGGAGTGACCCCGGCGGGGCGCCGAAACGCGGAGGCAGGCACGGCGTATGGGGAGGCAGACACGACCGCGGTCCTTCCCCCTGTTCCCATGACCGGCACCATCCTGCACCTCGACATCGAAGGCGGCTTCTACGGCCTCGTGGCCGACGACGGCACCCGCTACCTGCCGCTCGACCTGGACGAAGCGTTTCAGCAAAACGGCCTCCGCGTCCGCTTCGAGGCGGAGCCGGCACAGGTGCTGACGCTCCAGCAATGGGGCCGTCCCGTGCGGCTGACCCGGATCGAAGCCCTCTGAAGCGCGTCCCGCCTGTTGCTTTTCCGCGAAAACGCGCGCGCTCCGGCAACCGGAGACCCGGCTTACCGGTAGGAGCGCCCCGCTCCCCCGTCTTCCCGCAGCCAACCCCCGACAGGACCGATGGAAGCGCATGCACCGGCCGGCCTGCCCGCCCGCACGGCCCGGATGGTATCGTTCGCCACGCTGGGCACCCTGAGCACCACCCAGGAGCTGGCCGGGCGGGCCCTGGCCGCCATGGAGGGCGCCGATCCGGAGCAGGTGGCCGAGGAGACGCTGTGCCTGGTCGCCACGGCGACGGCCCGCGCCGCCGGGGTCGGCCTGCGGGCTGCGCCCGACCTCGCCGGGGCCGTCCTCCCCGCCCTGCTCGACCTGCCCTTCACCTACCGCGACTACCTCGTCGGGGGGGCCATGATCGAGACGCAGCACGCCGCGCTGCAGGAAGCCGCCGAAGCCGTCACGGGGCGCCTGCAGCGCATGCGGGCCTTCTACGAAGCCCACCTCCCCCCGAACCAGTTCCCCGGCCCCACGGCGCTCTCCGACAAGATGGCCCTCTGGATGGGCCGTATCAGCCCCCCGCGCCTCCCGGAATCCCCCACCCGCCGCCTCGAACGCCTCGACCTCGTGCCCGTGCTTGTGACGCACCTGCGCCTCATCCTCGCCTTCGCCCGCCGCGAAGCCGGCCCCTGACCGCCACCCGCGCCGACGAACCCTTCCCCGCAGACCCGCATGGAACCACCGTTCATCCCCGAATACAACAAGCCCGATGCCCCCGGCATCGCCATGAACTTCGACAACACGGTGTCGCTCTACCACATCGTCGAGCCGGAGGACGACTTCGTGAAGGCCGCCTCCGACGTCTTCGCCCTGCTCAAGCAGGCCGAGGCCGCCTATCCCGGATGGCCCCGCGTCTTCTACGTCGACATCCGGGGGCATGCCGGGCCCCGCCACGGCTTCACCGACGACTTCTTCGAGTTCCAGCAGGACTTCTGGTTCGCCACCATCGCCCACTTCGTCACGGCGTTCGAGCTGCCCCTGACCGGCCCACTCGTCAACCCCAACCCCCAGCGCAACGACCTGCCGGACACGCTCGTGATCCGCGAGCCGGGCGAAGATCCGGCGTGACGGCGCAGGGTCATCCACCCGGACGGACCCCTCACCACCCCCATTCGGCCGCCTTGTCGCGGTACCAGGCCTGCATGAGGTAAAAGGCTTTTTTGCGCAGGCCGGCGTCGGACACCAGCCCCTTACGGTTCCAGAAATCCTGAATGCGCGGCAGGGGACGACGCGGCGAGCGGAAGTCCTTCAGGATCCATGGCGACGTGCCCCGGAGGAAGGGGATCCGGTCGAGCATGGCCAGGTTGTGTTCGTAGACGGAGGCCTGGTACGTCTCCGTCCAGCGGTCCAGTGCCGTGCCGTGGTAGCCCTGCAGGGCCCCGCCGCCGAACTCGCTCATGATGACGGGCTTGCCGTAATCCGACTGCCAGCGGAGGCCGGCGCACGCCTCCGGCAGGGCCGGGCCGTACCAGCCACAGTAGCTGTTGATGCCGATGACGTCCACCACGCCGGCCAGCGGGTCGTCGATGTAGAGGATGCCCTCCTCATGCCGCTGGGTGTCGAGGGCCGCCGTGACCAGCCGCGTCGGGTCGAGGCGGCGGATGGTGGCGGCAAGCCGGGAGAGGAAGGCGAGGCGGGCCTCGCTGAGGGGCGTCTCGTTGGCCACCGACCACAGGATGACCGCCGCCCGGTTGCGGTCCCGCATCACCATCTCCGTCACCTGTTGCTCGGCGAGGGCGTAGACGGCCGGGTTCTCGAACTGCACCGTCCAGTAGACGGGGACCTCGGCCCACACGAGCAGGCCCAGGCGCTCGGCGGTGCGCACCATGTGCTCGTTGTGCGGGTAGTGCGCCAGGCGGACGAAGTTGCAGTTCATCTCCCGGGCCCAGCCGAGCAGGACGGCGGCCGCTTCCGGCGTGGCGGCCCGCCCCCCGCCGAAGGGACGTTCCTCATGGAGGCTGACGCCCCGCAGGAAGATCGGCTTGCCGTTGAGCAGGATGTCCTCCCCCCGCCGCTCGATCGTCCGAAACCCGATCTCGTCGGTGAGGGTGTCTTCGCCGGCCTGGAGGATCACCTCGTAGCGTTTCGGGTCGGCGGGCGACCAGCGTGCCAGCCCCGTGGCCGGCAGTTCGACGGCAGCGTAGCCCTGCGCGTCGGTCGTGAAGCGCCGGTGCAGGTTTGCTTCGGGGATCGCGACGGTCACGGGGCGGCCGGCGGCCTCCGGCCCGTCCAGCTGGACCCCCCCGCGGATCACCTCGGGGGTGTCCGGGTCCAGCTGGAGAACGTAGTCCCGGATGAACGTGGCGGGTGTCGTGACGAGTAGCACCGAGCGGGTCAGCCCACCGTAGTTCCACCAGTCGAAGTTGACTGTCGGCACGCCGTCGTGTCGGCGCCGGTTGTCCACCTTCACGATGAGCACGTTCTCGCCGTCGCGCAGGTGTTCCGTGACCTCAATGTTGAACGGCGTGAAGCCGCCCACGTGATGGCCGATCCGTTCCCCGTTGAGGTAGACGTGCGCCTCGTAGTTGGCCGCGCCGAAGTAGAGGAAGGCGCGCCGGTCGGAGGCCGGGGTGTAGGGGAAGGCCCGTTTGTACCAGACGGTGCCTTCGTAGAAGAAGAGGCGGTCGTCCTGGGTGTTCCAGTCGCCGGGGACGTGCAGCGCCGGTCCCGCGTCGAAGTCGTACTCGATCAGCTCCCAGGGCCGGGTCATCTTCCGGTCACGGAAGAAGCCGTCGGAGGCGATCTCGTAGCGGTGGTTGTAATAGCCGGTCTCGAAGGGATCGATGACGACGCCCCAGCGCCCGTCGAGCACCAGGGGGTCGCGCGCGTAGACGTTCTGGAGCAGCCTGTCGGGAACCTGTGCGAAGGCCGGGGAGGCCACGACGAGCAGCAGCGGAGCGAGGCGAAGCAACATGATCGATGCAGGTCATGGTGGGCCGGGACGTCCCAGTTTAAGCAACGAAACGCCGCGTGTCCACCCGCTCCCTCATCCGGAACGGTTCACGGTCCGTTGCCAAAGAGCGCTTCGAACTCCTGGCGCTGCTGCAGGTCGCCCAGCATCAGGAGTTCCGTGTCCGGGGTGAGCACGGTCGAGGCCGAAAGGCGGGTGTTCAGTTCCCCGTTGCGCCGCAGGGCGATCACGGTGAGCCCGGTACGCGCGCCGATCCCGGTCTCGGCCAGGGTCTTGCCGGCAAGTGACCGGGGCAGCGGCAACGCGAACAGGTCGATCCCCTCCCCCAGCACGAGCAACTCTTTCCCCTTGAGGATCGAATAGACGGCCTCGACGCCCAGCGAGGCATAGCTGAGGACGAAATCGGCACCGGCCCGGTGGATGGCCTCGAGGTTGCGCTCGTGCGTGATGCGGCTGACGATGCGCAGCTCCGGGTTCAGCTTACGGCAGTAGGCGGCCAGGTAGATGTTCATTGCATCGTCGTTCGTGGTCAGCACCACGGACGGGGCCTCCAGAATCCCGGCGCGCCGGAGCAGGTCGTAGTCCGAGGCATCGCCGGTGAAGACCCGGTCACACACGGCCCGGACGCGCTTGCTCACGGCGGCATCCCGCTCGACCAGGTGGACGGGAACCTCCCGTTCGCGCAGGGCCCGGGCGGCGGCCGCCCCGACCCGCCCGCCGCCGATGACCAGCACGGGGTTCGGGTTGACGTCGTAGATGAAGAACAGGTCGTCCAGGGTGCTCAACTGCTCCTCGGTGCCGATGACGACGAGCACGCTGGCAGAACCCAGCCGCAGCTCCGGCCGGGCCGCCAGCAGCCGCCCACGCTCCCACACGCCGATGATGCTCACCCCCGAGATCTGGCGCAGGCGCGTCTCCCGCACCGTCTTCCCGGCCAGCGGGGTCCGGTGCACGGGCAACTCCGCAATGAGCAGGTCCCCGTACCGGCCGACGGGGTGCGCGTGCGCGTGCAGGGCATTGACCCGGCTGGCAAGCTGCTCGCCCAGCCACTTCTTCAGCGGCAGCACGTGCGTGGCCCCGCTGAGCTGTAGCACGTCCACGGCGTCTTCCTCGCTGGCCACGGCGACCACCGGAACCGACGGCTCCAGCTCCCGCACCGTAAGGATCAGGTTGGTGTTCGTCGTATCCTCCCGGTTGGCGAAGACCAGGCGGGCGCGGTTCAGGTGGAGCGCCTCGTAGGTCGTCCGGCTGTCAAGCTCGCCCGTGACCACCGACACCCCGTCGAAATGCCGGGACGCCGCGACCGCCGGGTCCGGCTCCAGAACGAAATAGGGAACGCCCTCCTGCTCCAGCCGCCGGATGAGGCCCGGCGCAATGCTGTCGTAGGCGCAAAGGACGACGTGCCCCTCCGTGCCGGGCGGAACGCGGCGCGGCGCGCGCATCCGCAACTGTGACTCCAGCCAGGGCGCGTAGAAGAAACGGATAAAGGCAAAGGGCAACACGATCAGAAGCAGCACAATGCCCGAGAGCAGCACGACGATGCTGAAGACGCGCCCGAGGTCGCTGTGAAACGTGATGTCCCCGAAGCCGAGCGTGCTCATCACCGTCAGCGTCCAGTACAGCCCGGTGATCCAGGAGTGCTGCTGCCCCTCCACCTCCAGCATGATGACGTGGAAGAGCACGGCATAGACCGCAATCACCACCCCCAGAAACGCCAGGTACTTCAGCAGCGACCGCACGTTGCGCCGGACCTGGGGGTCGCTGAAAAAGTAGGAAAGCTGTGTGCTGACGAATTTCATCTACGTCGATGGTTGAACCCGCTGTCCCGTCCACCGGGTTAACGCCGGTACCCGATGCGGCGTTCGGCCCCCGACGCCGGATTCGGCCGGCGCGGGATGACGGCCACCGGACCGCCCTTCCCGCAACGCCTGCCACCTCCTCGCCGGTTGTGGCGAACCGGAGACCGGCCAGAGAGGAACCGGCGAAGATCTTTGCCACGAAGGGGATTCGAAGCGCAAACAGCATTGAGCCTGCCGCGGATTCGCAACAATACGTCCACGGGCGCCCCAACCGCAAAGGGGAGGGCGTCAGGGCAGAACGGCGTGGGCCGGAAACCCCGGCGGCCTGGTTCGTATCATAGTCCGGATCGAAAAATCGCCCTTCCCATTTTCTCCCTGTCGTGATGAATGTTGCCGTGTGGAGTCGCCGGCTGATCGTTCCGGTGCTGTGGGGTCTGTTGATCTTGCCCGTCGCCCGTGCGTGGGCGCAGGAAGCCCGCTTCGAGGCGCTGGCGGACACCGTGCCCGGGATGATGGCGGCCGCCGGCGTCCCCGGCCTGGCGCTGGCCGTGATCGAAGACGGCACCGTCGCCTGGGCCCGGGGCTTCGGGGTGCGCAGCACCGTGACGAACCCGCCCGTCGAAGCCGGCACCGTCTTCGAAGCCGCCTCGCTGAGCAAACCCGTCTTCGCCTACCTCACCCTCCAGCTCGTCGACGAAGGCGCGCTCGACCTCGATCGCCCGCTGGCCGAATACCTGCCCTACGCGGACATCGCGCACGACCCGCGCTACCGCAAGATCACGGCCCGTATGGTGCTCAACCACACGACGGGCTTTCCGAACTGGCGCCCCCCCGGCGACTCCCTGCGCCTCGACTTCGACCCCGGTACCCGCTTCCAGTACTCCGGAGAAGGGTTCGTCTACCTGCAAAAGGTCGTCGAACACCTGACGGGCATGCCGCTCCGGGTGCTCGCCGTCCGGCGCGTCTTCGAGCCGCTGGGCATGACGCAGAGCAGCTTCGTGTGGGAGGACCGGTTCGGGCCGGCCGTCGCCGCCGGGCACCGGGAGGACGGCGTCGCCTTCGACAAGTTCGTCCCGCAGGTGGGCAATGCGGCCTGGAGCCTGCACACCACCGTGCAGGACTATGCCCGTTTCATGATCGCCGTGATGAACGGGGAAGGGCTCAGCACCACCCTGCACCGGGCCATGCTCAGCCCGCAGGCCGACGCCGAGGCGGGCATGAGGTGGGGGCTCGGATGGGGGCTCCAGCCCGCCGGGGACGACCTTGCCTTCTGGCACTGGGGCGACAACGTGGGCTACAAATCCTTCGCCATCGCCTTCCCCCGGAGCCGGCGCGGCCTCGTCTTCCTCTCCAACAGCAACAACGGCATGCTCCTGCTCCACGCCCTCCTGAAGGAGACCTTCGGCCAGGACCAGCCCGCCGCCGACTGGCTCGGCTACGACCGCTACGACGACCCGCAGTACCAGATCCGGGCCGAACTCTACGACGTCCTCCTGAAACAGGATGTGGCCGCCGCCATCGCCCGTTACCATGAGCTGAAGGCCGAAGCCGCCTATCCGCCCGTCGCCTTCGAAGAGGATATGCTCAACACCCTGGGCTACCGCCTGCTGCGCACCGGCCGCGTCGAAGACGCCATCGAAATCTTCAAGCTCAACGTCGAGATGTTTCCGAACGCCTACAATCCGTACGACAGCCTCGGCGAGGCCTACATGGTCCAGGGCGATCTCCGGCGTGCCCTCGAAAACTACCAGAAGTCCGTCGAGCTCAACCCGGAGAACGAGCACGGGGCCCGGATGATCAAACGGCTGCGGGCGGCACTCTTCAGGCAGCCGTGAGCCGGCTCAGTAGATCAGCACCTCGGTACCCGGCAGATGGACGAAGACGGCCGCCGTCGTGCCGAGGAGCTTCCCCGTCGCGACGTCCTCGGCGTACGTCACCACGAAGGCAATGCCCTGGCCGGTGGCGTCATAGTAGGCGGTGTTCTCCTCGTACGGGTTGACGAAGACCTGCAGGGGGGCAAACCGGGCCCGGATGGCGTCGATGGTGCTGCGGGTGGAGAAGCCGTCGGCGGTCTCATAGGCGGGATCGGTGGCATGGATCTGCACCGCCCGGTCGTCCCGGTAGTAGACCACCAGGTGCGGCGAGCCCGGAGGCCCCCAGAGGTCCAGCTCCACGCCGCTGTCGTTCGGCACCACCCAGGTGCCGTCGGGCTCGCCCAGCAGGCGCCGCACCTCGGCCCGCGTAGCCTGGAGCCGAACCGGTCCCAGGCGCTCCCCGGGGACGATGAGACGATCCGCCGCTCCGTCCCCCGCCTCACAGGCGACGAACACGCAACCGGCAACCAGCACCGGGACGATCGTTCCGAACGTGCGACGAAGCATGTTTTGATCGGGGTGATTGTGCATCAGGCATCCCGCCCCACGGCGAAAAAGCCAGGACCATTACGCCACAAGGTAATCCGGTAAGCCGCCATCCTCAAGCCGATGCCCGATCTTCTTCCCTCCGAAGCGGCCTGGCGTGACCTGACCCTGCCGCTCGATGCGCTGCTCCGCCCGGTACTGCGGTGGACGGTCTACCTGGGCGTATTGCTTTTCGTGCCCTACGTGCTGGTCTGGGGCTGGCCCGCGATCCACCTCGACTGGCCGTCGGCGTTGCTCACGGTGCCGGCCGGCGTGGCGGGGTTCGTTGCGGTCTACGCGGTGAGCGCGGTCCTCCACGAGGGGCTTCACGCGCTCGTCATGGTGACGGCCGGCGTGCCGTGGCGGTCGATCCGGTTCGGCGTGCGGTGGCGCGACGGCGTGGCGTACGTCCACACCGACCGGCCGATGACGGCGCGGGCCTACCGCGTCGTGCTGGCTGTGCCCGGCCTTCTCCAGGGCGTGCTCCCCGCGCTGGCCGGCCTTTTCTACGGGAACGGCTGGCTCCTGCTCTACGGCTACGTCATGCTCGTCTCCTCGCTCGGCGACGCGGTCATGCTCCGGCTGCTCGCCCCGCTCGACGGCGCCACCCTCGTCCGCGACCACCCCACCGAACTCGGCTGCCAGGTCGACGGCGTGGCGCGTTGAGGATGCAGGGCCTTTCGTCCACAACGCGCTCCGGGCCTTCGTGGCAAAGAAGGGCCAATGAGCCGGTTGAAGGCGGAGCGGGCTGGCTGCCCGCGTTTCAACCGGTGCTCCGGAACCAGGCGCGGAGGACCTGCTCGGCGGGTTTGTCCTGGGGGGTGAAGTCGAGGTCGCGGGGGCGTCGTCCGGGGTCGGCCTGCCATTTCCAGATAATGACGCCGGCGAGCCAGGGCGCGTCCCAGCACGCATCGAAGAAGGCCTGAAAGAGCCGGGCCTGCAGGTCGAAGTCGGGGGCGAGGTGGCCGTACTCGTCGCGAGAGGGCCAGCGCCAGGGTTCGGCGGCAGCGTAGGAGACGCTCCGGTAGCCGAGCTCGGTCAGAAGGACGGGCCTGCCGGTGCGACGGGCGATGCGCTCGAGCGCCGCGCGATGGGGCGCCCAGCCGGCCCGGAGCGTCGCGAGGGAAGGACTGTCCGTCTCAGCGAGGGGGAAATAGGCCTGGACGCCCACGTAGTCGAGCGCATCCCAGAAGGGCACGTGCTCGAAGTCGTCGTGCCAGTTGGCGGCATAGGTGAGGGGACCGCCGTAGAGGGTCCGCACGTCGGCGATGAGGCGGCGCCAGAAGGCCTCGCGCGTGCGGACGGCCCGGGCCAGCTCCGTGCCGACGACGAGCAACGCGGCGTCCGTCCCGGCGGCGAGACGGGCGTAGTGCAGGATGAAGTCGCGGTAGGCGCGCTCCCAGGCCGTCCAGGCGGCTTCGGAGTCGAAGGTAAGGTCGGCCGTCCACGCGCCGCGCATCCAGAGTTGCGGCTTGAGGATCAGGCCGAGCCCGCGGGCGCGGAGCCGTCCGGCCAGGTCACGGATGCCGGCGTCGCTCTCGGCGTACCAGTGGCCGTCCGGGTTGTGGCGCAGCGCGGGCGTCTGAGGGTCCGGCTGGAACGCATAGGGGATGACGGCGACGTGGGTGACGCCGAGCCCGGCGAGGCGGTCGAGGAGGCTGTCGGCGGGAGGATGGCGGGCGTCGAGCGTGACGGCGCGGATCCGTGCATCCGGCCGGGCGGCCCCGTCCTCCTGCCGGAAAGGCGCCCATCCGAACGCCGCGACGAGGCCGGCCACGAGCACCCCGCCCAGGCCGGCCGTCAGAAGAAAACGCAGGTTCGTCATCGCGCACCTCGGCGGCAGGATCCAGCGATACCGGACTCCGTTTTGTCCGGCCCGCAAAATCTGTTAGATTTAGCGAACTTGCAAGATAAAAGCGGAGCCTTTTGCCGCCGCCCGTCGCATCAGGGAGGTCGCCGCCATGTACACCCGTCGCCAGTTCTTCGGCGCCCTCGGGCGCCCGGCCGCCGCCACGATGGTGGCCGCCACGTTCCAGCCCGCCGCCCTGCCCCGCCTGCTCGACGTGCTCGCCGGCTATGCGGGTCCCCCCGAGGAGATCGCCCGGGACGAGGACTTCTGGGCCGAGGTGCAGCAGGCTTTCACGGTGGACCGCAGCCTCATCAACCTGAACAACGGCGGCGTCAGCCCGGCGCCGGCCATCGTGCAGGAGGCCATGAAGCGCCACCTCGACTACTCGAACGAGGCACCCGTCTACACGATGTGGCGCATCCTGGAGCCCCAGCGCGAGGGCGTCCGGCAGCGCCTGGCGCGCGCCTTCGGCTGCGACGCCGAGGAGATCGCCCTCACCCGCAACGCCTCCGAAGGGCTCCAGATCTGCCAGCTCGGCTTCGACCTGAAGCCCGGCGACGAGGTGCTCACCACCACGCACGACTACCCGCGCATGATCACCACCTTCCGGCAACGCGCGCGCCGCGAAGGGATCCGGCTGGTCCAGTTCCCCCTGCCCATCCCCGCCGAGGACCCCGACGAGGTGGTGCGGCTGTTCGAGGAGCACATCACCCCGCGCACCCGGCTCATCCTCATGTGCCACATCGTCAACATCACCGGGCAGATCCTGCCCGTCAAGCCGGTGGTGCAGATGGCCCGGGCGAAGGGCATCCCCGTCATCGTCGACGGGGCCCACGCGTTCGCCCACTTCGACTTCACGCACGCCGACCTCGACTGCGACTACTACGCCACGAGCCTGCACAAGTGGCTCTTCGCCCCGCACGGCACCGGCATGCTCTACGTCCGCCGGGACAAGATCCGCGACCTCTGGCCGATGACGCCGGCTCCGGATACGCTCGACGACGACATCCGCAAGTTCGAGGAGATCGGCACGCATCCGGCCGCCAACTACCTGGCCGTGGCCGAGGCGCTCACGTTCCACCAGGGCATCGGCAGCCGGCGCAAGGAGGCCCGCCTGCGGTATCTGACCGACTACTGGGCCGAACGCCTCCTCGCCCACGACCGCGTGCGCCTGCACACCAGCCGCAAGCCGGCCTTCTACTGCGGCATCGCCACCGTCCAGATCGAAGGCATCGACCCGGTCCGGCTCGGGGAGTACCTGTGGGAACGACACCGCATCATCGTCACCCCCATCCAGCATCCCGAGTTCGAGGGGCTGCGCATCACCCCGAGCGTGTATACGACGCTGGAAGAGCTCGACCGCTTCGTCGAGGCGATGGAGCACGTCCTCCGCCACGGCTTGCCGGAGGGTTGAGCGTTCTGCGTTGCGCGTTGCGCGTTGCGCGTTGCACGTTGCGCGTTGCACGTTGCGCGTTTTTCCCGAACGAAAATATGAAGCCATCGTCCCAGAACCCATGGGTCTTTGTGCCCCGACAGTCCGTCATGATCGATCTTCGATCCGTGTCCATCCGTGTGCCCTGATCGGATCGAGCTCGCTGTGCCTCCGAGGGATAGCGCCGGTTTTTTCACAACGTACCACGTGAAACGTGCAACCTGAAACCTCCAAATGACCTATGACCCGAACCCTCGTCGTCGCCTGGATGGCCGTGCTGGCCGGATGCACCACGCCCGCGCCGGAGACGGTGCCGGACGGAGGCCGCAGCGTCGTCGCCACCGGGGCCGCGCCGGCCGCCGTCGGGCCGTACTCGCAGGCCGTCCGGGTGGGTAACCTGCTCTTTCTGGCCGGGCAGATCGGGCTGGACCCGGCCACCGGGCAACTCGTCGAGGGCGGCGTAGTGGCCGAGACGCGGCAGGCCATGGAGAACCTCCGGGCCGTCCTCGAAGCCGCCGGCTTCTCGATGGCCGATGTGGTGCAGGCCCAGGTCTTCCTGGCCGACCTGAACGACTACGCCGCCATGAATGAGGTCTACGCTTCCTTCTTCGACGGACCACCGCCGGCCCGCGCCGCCGTAGAGGTGGCCCGCCTCCCCCGTGACGCCCGCGTCGAGATCATGATGACGGCGGCGCGATGACGCACGACGTTGCCATCGTGGGAGGCGGCATCGTGGGGCTGGCGACGGCCTACCAGCTCGCCCGGCAGGCCCCCGGCCGGTCGATCATCGTGCTCGAGAAAGAGGCGGCGCTGGCCACCCACCAGACGGGCCGCAACTCGGGTGTCATCCACTCGGGCATCTACTACCGTCCCGGCTCGCTCAAGGCCGAGAACTGCCGGGAGGGCCGCAAGGCGCTGGTGGCGTTCTGTGAGCGGGAAGGGCTGCCGTTCGAGGTGTGCGGCAAGGTGATCGTGGCGGTGACGGAAGCGGAGCGGCCGCGCCTGCACGCCATCCTGGAGCGGGGACGGGCCAACGGCATCGCGGCCCGGCTCATCGGGCCGGAGGCACTGCGCGCGCGCGAGCCGCACGTGCGGGGCGTCGAGGCCATCCTGGTGCCCGAGGCCGGCATCGTCGACTTCCGGGCCGTGACGCTCCGTCTGGCCGAGCGCGTCCGCGAGCGCGGGCACGAGGTACGAACGAACGCCGCCGTCCGCGACGTGGCCGTGCGCTCCGACGGGTTCACGCTGGCAACCGAGGCCGGCGAGGTCCGGGCACGCTACCTGGTCGGGTGCGCCGGCCTCTACGCCGACCGCCTCGCCCGGATGTGCGGCCTCGAGCCGGGCGTGCGCATCATCCCGTTCCGGGGCGAGTACTTCGAATTGAAGCCGCCCGCCCGCGCCCTGTGCCGTCACCTCATCTACCCCGTGCCCGACCCGGCCTTTCCGTTCCTGGGCGTCCATTTCACCCGGATGATCGACGGGCGGGTCGAGTGCGGGCCGAGCGCCGTCCTGGCCTTCGCCCGCGAGGGATACACCTTCGGCACGGTGAACCTGCGCGACCTGGCCGAGATGGTGACCTATCCCGGCTTCCGGCGGCTGGCGGCCCGGCATGCCCGCACCGGCTGGCACGAGCTGCGGCAGTCGCTCTCGAAGCGCGTCTACCTGCGCGCGCTCCGGCGCCTCATCCCCGACGTCACGCTCGACGACCTGGCACCCCGCGTGGCCGGCGTGCGGGCCCAGGCCGTCCGCCCCGACGGCACCCTGGTCGATGATTTCCTCTTTGCCGAGACCGACCGGGCGGTGCACGTGTGCAATGCGCCCTCACCGGCGGCCACCGCCGCGCTCAACGTGGGCCGCTTGGCCGCCGAACGCCTGCTGGCCCACCTGGCGTAACGTCCCGTATCACAGGCGGCACGGACGTGCGACGAGCCTGGCGCATCGCGGCCGGCAAACCTGTAACGAGAAACCCGAAACGCACGATGGCCTGGATCGACATGATTGACGAGGCGGACGCCTCGGGTGAACTCAGGGAGATCTACGACGAGATCATCGGGAGCCGGGGCAAGCTCTCGAACATCATGCGCATCCACAGCCTCAACCCGCCCACGATGCGGGCGCACCTGGCCCTGTACCTGAAGATCATGTTCGGTCGCTCCGGCTTGCACCGGGCCGACCGCGAGCTGCTGGCCACGGTGGTCTCGGCGGCCAACGGCTGTGCCTACTGCGTGCACCACCACGCCGAGGCGCTCAACTTCTACTGGAAAGACCGCGACCGGGTGCAGCGGGTCGCCGCCGACTTCCGCGCCGACCCCGACCTGACGCCCGCCCAGCGGGCCATGCTCGCCTACGCCGAGAAGCTCACGAGAAAGGATGCAGGATGGCGAGCGCAGGAAGCCCGCGGCTTCAGGGCTATGTTGGCCGTGTAGGGCCGCGTGACGCGGCCGGACGGCCCCATGAGATAGCCCATGTGGGAGGAATGCGCCTTTGCCCGGCGCACAACGTTCAGGCTGAGAGCAGGAACTTTCGCAACGACACTGAATGTCTCGTAAAGATTCAACGCCCACATGCCCACCCTACGTTACCGATACCGCTTCTATCCCAACGCCGAGCAGCGACAGATGCTCGCCCGGCAGTTCGGCTGCGTTCGGTACGTCTACAACTGGGCGCTGGCACTCAAGCGCGATGCGTTCCGTGAGCGAGGCGAGAAGATCGGCTACGCCGAGACGGACAAGCGGCTGACGGCGCTGAAGCGGGAGCCTGATCATGCGTGGCTTAACGACGTCTCCAGCGTCCCGCTTCAGCAAGCCCTTCGGCATCTCGACAAAGCCTACACGGCGTTCTTCCGGGGCACCGCCCGGTTTCCTCGCTTCAAGGCAAAGAAGCACCGTCAGAGTGCCACGTACACCCGGCGCGGCTTCTCGCTCAGAGACAGCGGAGTGCCGGGGCAGCCTGTCGTGAAGCTCGCCAAAATGCGCACCCCGCTCAAGATTCGGTGGAGCCGCCCGCTTCCATCCGCTCCGTCTTCGCTGACGGTGGTTCAGGAGCCCGACGGGAAGTACTACATCTCCTTCGTTGTCGAAGTGGATTATCAACCTCTCCCGAAAACCAAGAGAGAGGGGGGTATCGACCTCGGCGTGAAGGATGTGGTCGTCACGTCGGATGGGTGGCGCAGCGGTAATCCGAAGCATCTCAAACGCGCTCTGGATCGCCTTGCTCTGGAGCAGAAAAGGCTCGCCCGCAAGCAGAAGGGTTCCAAGAACTGGCACAAGCAGCGCCGGAAGGTGGCGAAGCTGCACGCGAAGGTCAGGAACCAGCGGCAGGATTTCTTGCACCAGCTTTCGACGCGGCTCGTGCGGCGGTACGACACCATCTACACCGAATCGCTCTGCATCCGGGGCATGGTTAAGAACCACAGCCTCGCCCGGGCGATCAGCGATGCCGGTTGGAGCGCGTTCGTCGGGATGCTGGAGTACAAGGCGACGTTGTACTGCAAACGCTTTGTGCAGATCGACCGCTGGTATCCGAGTAGCAAGACCTGCTCGGGTTGTAACTACACGATGGAAACCCTCCCGCTGGGTGTGCGGGCATGGGTATGCCCCCGCTGCGGGGCAGAACACGACCGCGACGTAAACGCGGCACAGAACGTTCTGGCGGTCGGGCAGACCGTAGCCGAACGATCGTTCGGCAATGCTTGTGGAGACGGTGTAAGACCGGCGCTAGCCTCGGTTAGCGAAGGCGACTGTCGATGAAGCAGGAATCCCACGTGCCCAGAGCCGTGGGAGTGTCAACCGCACCCCGCACGCCATGACCGAGGCCGACGTGGCGGCCCTCCGCGAGGCCGGCTTCTCCGACCGCGACATCCTGGACATCAACCTGATCGTCAGCTATTTCAACTTCGTCAACCGGATCGCCTCGGGCCTCGGCGTAGACTTCTCCCCCGAAGAGGCCGGCGGGTACCGGTATTGACGCTCACAGGCCTGCCTCAGCCTGCGTTTGTACCGGCTCCTGCCGGGTCGTACCGCCACCGACACTGTTCCCCCTGACAAGGAAGAACAGGGCGATCATCAAGAGGGTGAACTGGAATTCCATACCCAGATTGCCGATGGAGTTCCAGCCGTGCGGAAGGTGAACGATCAGAATAGCGCCAACCATCACCACGGCGAAGATGAGACCGGCCACCCGGGTCATCCACTCTTTCGAAACACCCCCGGCCAGGATGAAGATACCTCCCAGCGACTCCGCAGCACCGAGCAGCGCCACCAGAAAGACCGGCATCTGCATCTGCTCCGCCATCCCGCTCAGGTTACCAAACTTGCCCAGCCCGTGGTACAGAAACACGCTTGCCAGCGCAATGCGCAAAAACCAGTGGGCGTGTGGGGCGAGATTGTTCAGGAAGTTCATGACACCCTCCGTCAGGTTGGTTAGAAACGGGTGAAGCCAACCCCTCCCCGGTATCGGTTACCGGCCGGTCCTCTCCAGGCGACGGAATAATTAACCATTCGGAGAAAGAATTTCAACGGGTTACACCTCAAAAATCGTTATAACGACCAAACGGGAGGAAGAGCGTAACGCGGTTGGGATCAGGCACTCTAAAGACGATGAAGCCGCCGGCGGGCCCATGCCCCGGACCGGCGCCTCCACTGGAAACTTTCGCTCGACGGGCTGCACGGGCGCACCCCGCGGTTCCTGGGGCTGGAAATCCCCTCCTCCCGCCGGCGCCTCGTACAGATCCTGCCGGGCCTGGGATGGACCATCGGACCGGGTGTGATCGAGCTCGGCGGGCGCATCCCGCTCTCGGGACGCAACCTGCCCGCCGGACCGGCCTTGTTTGCCGGCTATTTCTTCAAATGGCGACGTTGAACCCGCTTCCGGATAACCCTGGTGGCGAGGGACATCACGGCGCGTTATATTTAGCCCCCACCCGAACCACCGGCCGGGCCGCCGGTGACACCCACGCTATGAAGGAGAAGGGGCTATCGTGGAGCAAAAGCGTATATTCCTCACCCTCGATTCGGAAACGACGCCGGATCGGCAACTACCCGAGGCGAACGAGCACCTCTCCGTCAACCTGGCGTTTCTCGAAGCCCATGCCTTCGGCAACACCGGGTTCATCGTCAAGATGATCGATCTGTTCATGGCGCAGGCCCCCGGCCTGCTCGCGATGCTGCGACAGGGCCGGGCCCGGTCGGACTGGGAGCAGGTCCGCTTCGTGGTACACAAGATGAAGTCGTCCGCACGGATTCTGGGAAGCGAGACGCTTGCGCAGGCGCTGGCCTGTGTGGAGCGGCAGGCGGCCCGCCCCGACGCCCACGAGACCCTCCCGCTCCGGATCGACCAGGTAGCCACCCTTTACGAAACAGCCCTTCACGAACTGGAAGCCGTGCGACGGAAATACGTATAGGATCGCGTCTGGCCGTCAGCGACACAGGTCATCGACGGGAAGCCGGCCGGGCGTTTGCATCTCCCCGGCGCGTCCGCACGACCCCTCCCGCTGCCGGAACCGGTGGCGAGGGCCGGATACAAGGAGAAGGATTATGATGCGGTGCCTTGTCGTAGACGACGATGCGCTTGCACGGGCATTCATGGAGCACTTCATCGCCCGGCACGGCGCGCTGGAACTGATCGGCTCGTGCGAAAGCGCCCTCGAAGCCAGCGGCATACTCAAGCATGAGCGCGTCGACCTGGTGTTTCTCGACATCGAAATGCCGGAGATGAACGGCCTGGAACTGATCCAGCGGCTCACCCGGCGTCCCCAGGTCATCCTCGTAACGGCCAAAGAGGAATACGCCATCGACGCGTTCGAAGTCGAGGTGACCGACTACCTGCTCAAACCGGTCAAGTATGCCCGTTTTCTGAAGGCCGTCGAGCGGGCGGAGCGCCGGGCGCGGGCCGAGCGCCTGCAGGCCGAGCACGTTTTCATCAAGACGGAGGGCCGCCTGGTCAGGCTCGAACTGGCCGCCGTGCAGTGGATCGAAGCCCAGGGAGATTACGTCCTGATCCACACCGACACCGGGCGCTACCTGGTCCATTCCACCATGAAAGCGATGATCGATCGCCTGCCGGAGAACGACTTTGCCCGCGTGCACCGCTCCTTCATCGTCCGCCTCGACCGGATCGATGACGTCTCGGCGACCTCGCTGGTGGTCGGGCGCAGGGTCATTCCCATCGGTGCCTCCTACAAGGAGGATCTGCACCGGCGCCTCCACACGCTCTGATGCCTGTCTACGCCTTCCAGGTGCCTGTACCTTTACCTCACCGCGGCGCCGGCTACCACGGCCCTTGTGCTTACCGGCTCACTCGTAGTCGTGCTCGAAATACTCGATGCCGCGGGCGGGGACATCGCTTTTCTTCTGGCGGATACGCTCGGCCAGGCGTTCGGCGAAGACCTCGGCCGGGTCGTAGCCGTAGTGGCGCAGCAGGTGGTTCATGGCGATGACCTCGCAGAGCACGGTCACGTTCTTGCCCGGCGTGATCGGGAGCTTCACCAGCGGCAGCGCCACGCCCAGGATGTCCCGCGTCTCGTCCACCATGCCGAGGCGTGTGTACTCCTCGGTCGGGTCCCACTCGTGCAGGCTCACGACCACCTCCACCCGTTTTTGAAAGCGGATGGCGCGGATACCGAACATGGCCCGCACGTCGATCAGCCCCAGCCCGCGGATCTCCATGAAGTGCTGCACCAGGTCCGTCCCCGAACCCATCAGCACCTGCTCGTCCTTCTTTGTCACGATCACCACGTCGTCGGCCACCAGGCGGTGCCCGCGCTCGACCAGGTCGAGGGCTACCTCACTCTTGCCGATGCCGGCCTTGCCCGTGATGAGCAGGCCGATGCCGTAGACGTCGACGAGGGCGCCGTGAATGGACTGCTGCGGGGCGAACTGGTCCAGCAGAAAGTCCCGCAGCACCGTCATGAAGTTGACCGTCGGCAACGGGGTTCGATACACCGGAACCCCCCGCTCCGTGGCCATCTCGACCAGCACCGGGTCCAGCTCGTTGTTCTCGGTCAGGAAAAGACAGGGAATGGGAAAGCGGAGGAGGGTCTCAAAGGCGGCCCGCCGCGCCGCCGGGTCGAGATGGCGCAGGTAGGCGTTCTCGGTGTTGCCCAGGATCTGCACGCGCTGGTGCGTGAACACCTCGACGAACCCGGCCAGCACCAGGCCCGGCCGGTGCAGCGTGCTCTCGACCACGAGGCGATTACCGGCTTCGACCTCGTTGACCGCTTCGACCGGCAGCCCCACCGTGTGGCGCAACTGCTCCACCATGAAGGCCACCGTGATCGACTCTTTCTGAAAAATTTTCGGCTGGTGTGGCATGGTCGGCTCAGGGCACCTCGACGGTTTCCAGGATGCGCCGGACGATGTCTTCGCTGGTGACCTCCTCGGCCTCGGCTTCGTAGGTGATGGCGATGCGGTGGCGCAGCACGTCCATGGCGACCGAGCGGACGTCTTCCGGCGTGACGTAGGCCCGGTGTTGCAGAAAGGCGTGGGCTCGTGCGGCCAGGTTCAGGTAGATCGACGCCCGCGGGGAGGCGCCGTACTCGATCAGCGGCCGGAGGGTCGCCAGCCGGTAGGATGCCGGATCGCGGGAGGCCATCACCAGGTCGATGATGTAGTGCTCCACCCGCTCGTCGATGTAGAGCTCGTTGAGGACACGCCGGGCCGAGAGGATCTGGGCGGGCCGGACGACCGGCCGGATGGCTGCCTTGTCGCCGGTGCGGGCCATGCGGCGCATGATCTCCAGTTCCTCTTCCCGCGTCGGATAGCCCACCTTGATCTTCATCATGAAACGATCCACCTGCGCCTCCGGGAGCGGGTACGTCCCTTCCTGTTCGATCGGGTTCTGGGTGGCGAGCACCAGGAAGGGTTGCTCCAGCGGGAACGTCGTCTCGCCGATGGTGACCTGGCGTTCCTGCATGCTTTCGAGCAGGGCGCTCTGCACCTTGGCCGGGGAACGGTTGATCTCGTCGGCCAGGATGAGGTTGGCGAAGATGGGACCCTTCTTGATGAAAAACTCCCCCTCCTTCTGGTTGTAGACGAGCGTGCCCAGCAGGTCGGCCGGCAGGAGATCCGGGGTGAACTGGATGCGCTGGAACCGGGTGCCGATGGCCCGGGCCAGCGAGCTGACCGTGAGGGTCTTGGCCAGCCCCGGCACCCCTTCGAGCAACACGTGCCCGTCGGCCAGCAGGCCGATGAGCAGGCGCTCCACCATATACCGCTGCCCGACGACCACGCGGCCGATCTCGGCCATCAGGTCGTCGATGAAAGCACTCTCCCGGGTAATGCGTTCGTTGACGAGCGCCAGATCAAATTCGCTCATGAAGGAGGCGGGTTTCCGGTTGACGTACGACGACGGCCGGCACGGCGGCCCGTGAAACAGGTCATACCCCCTTTCCTCCGTCGAGGATCCACCCGGCGGCCCGGCCGCCCCTCAGAGCAAGAGGGTCTCCGGCAGGAGGCCGAAGCGGTCTTCGAAGGCCGCCTGGATACGGTCGAGGGCTGCCGGGAGCGCAAACGGCTGGCCGACGAGCAACACCCCGCCCCCGCGACCGGTGATGTGGGCCCCGTAGAGCCCTTCGAGGCTCATCGCCCGCACCTGCTCCACGACGAAGTCGGCCTCGGGTGTCACGTTGCCCCAGTCGTTGCGCTGTGCGGCGTGTGACATCAGCAACAGCGCTCCGAACATCTGCCAGTCGCCCCGCCGCACGGCCCCGACCAGCTTGGGCACGAGCCGGTTTGCGGTGACCAGGTAGCGGACGACGGGACGGTAGCGACGCGGAAGCACATCCAGCGCCCGCTGCAGATCCCGGTGCTCGAGTTCCCGGAACGAAGCCAGCGTGGCAAACCCCTTGCGCCGGAGCAGTTCCAGGGCGGCCCCGGCCTTTTCGACCCGGTGCCGGTCGTGCTCGGCGGCGTCCGGAGGCGGTTCGGGCATGGCCACGAGCCCCCACCCCGGCTTCTCCTGCCCCGCCGTCATGACGGGCAGGGACTCGAGTGTATGGGTATCGACCAGGATAAACGCTTCGGCACGGCCGGCGTCGCTGGCCAGCAGGTAGGCGGCGCTGAAGGGCTGCTCCATCACCTCGGAGAGCGTCGTGCGGACGGCCCGTATCAGCGTGGTGGTGTCGTCGGCACGGGCGAGCAGGGCCTGCAGGGCGCGGGCAGCCGCCACCCCGGACGCCCCCAGTCGCGCCTCCGCCACCGCCTGCGGCACCGTACCGACGACCACTGCCTCGACCCCGTACCCCGGCGGCGCCAGGCATCGCAGCAGCGTCCCCACCGCCCGGGCGAGCCGCGGCGCCCCCGCCGGCGACCCGGAGGCCCGGTCCGGCCCAAACGCCCACGCCCCCTCCCCTTCCAGGGCAACGCGCACCCCCGCCTCCTCCGTCCCACGGACTGCCACGGCCATCCCGTGAGCGACCGAGCGCATCAGCGCAAAGCCGCCGACATGGTGCGTGTGGTCGCCAATGAGCGCCAGGCTACCGTGCGCGAAGGCGGCCTCCACCGGAACCGTCTTCGCACCAAAATACTCCGCCAGCAGGCTCACGGCCCGTTCCGTCAACTGTACCGGCCGAAGCATCTCCCGCTGCTGCAACCGGTCGAGGGCGTGCAGAAAGGGCCGGACCAGCGAAGGGGTCGCGTATCGTTCTGGAGGAATCATACGAACTCGGTGCGCGAAAGGGCGCGGCAGACCGGTGGGGCGGAGAACTGTCGGGGGGGCAAGAAGGGGAGATCGTACCGCCGCCGCGGCGACAAAACGAAGGGAGGATCGTACGGGCCCCCGTCGTCTTTTGCAACGAAGGGGAAAAAGCGCGGCTATTTTTCGAGAGATCTACACGGCACAGGTTATGGTTCCTATGATGCGAAGCCCGAGGGGTTTCCCGGGGACGAAAAAATGACCCGCTGCCGTCGCGTATCGGGGCGAAGGGCCGGGGCCCGTCCCGGCCTTGCCCTGCCTGCCGGTACGTCGTATGTTGTCGTTCAATCACGCCCCGCCTCCGAAAAGCCCATGCGCACCACCCGACACCTGCCTGCCTTCGCGTTGCTGCTGTGGGGACTCCTTCCGGCAGCCGGATGCCGGGCGCAAGTCCCGGACGCCGCCGTCCAGATCGCCGGGGCCGTCAGCCCGCTGCCGGAGGACCTGCGCGACGGCGCCACGGTACGAGGCTACGACGCCGACGGCAACCTGGTCACCCTCCGTGAGGGCGCCAACGGCCTGATCTGCCTGGCCGACGACCCGAACCGTGAGGGCTTCCATGCGGCCTGCTACCATGCTTCGCTGGAGCCCTACATGGCCCGGGGCCGCGAACTGCGGGCGCAGGGCATCACGGGCGTCGAGTCGTTCGAGGTTCGCCACCGGGAGGCGGAAGAGGGGAAGCTCAAGATGCCGGAGGCGCCGGCCACCGTGTACAACCTCTCGGGTGACGCCTTCGACCCGGCCACGGGCACGGTGACGGCGCCGCGCCGCCTCTATGCCGTCTACATCCCGTATGCCACGCCGGAGACGACGGGCCTGCCGGATCGCCCGCCCGGTCCCGGGGCGCCGTGGATCATGCGGCCCGGCACCCCCTCGGCACACATCATGATCAGCCCGCCCTCGAACTGACCGGCGGCTTCTCGGCCACCAGCAGGCCGTAGCGGAAGGCACCCAGCGCATAGGCCAGGCGCAGGCGCACGACGGTGCGCAGGAAGACGCGGTCCGCGTGCCGGCCGTCGAGGAGGAAACGGGCGTAGCGGGGGCGGGTGAGCAGCCTCCACGCCAGCCGCCGCAGCACCACGGACCAGGTGCGGGCGACGCGCCGGCTCAGGTCCTCGTGCCGCACGTTCCGGAAGCCGGCCGCCTCCGCCATCGCCGCGTAGTCCGTCAGGGTGCCCAGACCCGGCAGGCGTCCCTCGCGGCAGATGGGCTCGAGCAGGTGGCGCACGGCCCAGGGGCGGGCGCCGTCGGCGGCCAGCCAGGCGCACACCGCCAGCCGCCCGCCGGGCCGCAGCACCCGGTATGCCTCGCGGAAGAACGCGGCCTTGTCGGGCAGGTGGGCCAGGCTCTCGATGGCCAGCACCACGTCGAAAGTCCCGTCCGGGTGGTTGTTCGCCAGCCAGTCGCCGTGGCGGTACCGGAGGTTCTCGTTGCGGGCGTCGCGGGCCACGGCCTGGATGAACTGCACCTTTGAGACCGTCCAGCCGGTGACGTGCGCGTCGTAGTGCCGGGCCAGGTAGCGGGCCGTGGCGCCATAGCCGCACCCGACGTCGCAGACGACTTCGCCCGGCTGCAGGCCGGCGGCCCCGGCCACGTGGTCGACCAGGTGCTCCACGGCCCGCCCGGGTGCCTCGAACCGGCGCCGCCACAGGCCGTGGTGCAGGTGCTCGCCCCACACCTCCCGGTAGAAGATGTCGAGCGTGTCGTAGTGCCGGGCCACCTCCGCCGGGGTGACGGGCTGCTTCGGGTGGATCATGGGACTTGACCCGGCACCATGGTGCCGGCCTTATCTTGAACCAGAACGCGGGGCGCCGTGCCCCGGCCCGGCAGAAGATCCATCTCGGGAGACGATACCATGACCATTGGCACGCTGGCAAAACGCGCCGGGGTAAAGCGCTCTACGGTGCGGTACTACGAACGCCGGGGGCTGCTGCCGGCCCCCGCGCGGCGCCGCTCCGGATACCGCGAGTACACCGAAGAGCACGTCCGCCGGCTCCGCTTCATCCGCCGGGCGCAGGCCCTGGGCTTTACCCTGGCCGAGATCGGGGAACTGATGGCACTGCGGGTCGAGCCGGAAGGCCGGGCCGGCGACGTGCGCCGCCGGGTCGTCCGGAAGCTCGAGGACGTGGAGGCCCGGATCCGGGACCTGGAGGCCCTGCGGGCCGTCCTCCTCGAACTCGTCGGGGCGTGTGCCGGCGCGGGGTCCACGGCTGCCTGCCCCATCCTGGAGGCCCTGGCAGAAGGATCGGAAAAATTAATTCCTCTGGAAACCCCGCACCAGGGTGCCGGGCGTAACCCCCCGTGAATCGTTTCCCAAAACACAGCGAAACACGAAGCCATGACCACGACACGCAAAGTAGAGATCTATTCCGCGGGCTGCCCGGTCTGTGCCGAGACCATCGCGCAGGTGCGGGCGCTGGCCTGCCCCTCGTGCGAGGTAACGGTGGCGGACGTGCACGACCCGGCCGTGGCCGAGCGGGCCGCGGCGCTGGGCATCCGCAGCCTGCCGGCGGTCGCCGTCGACGGGCGCCTGGCTGACTGCTGTGCCGGGCGCGGCGTCGACGGCGACGTGCTCCGGCGCCTCGGGGTGGGCGTGCCCCGCTGACGGAGGCGCTCTCGTCGTGCTTACTCCGCCGGGGTGAGGACCTGCACCGGGTGGATCAGGGTTTTTTTTCTCAGCCGTACGACACGGCAGAAACCTCTGCAGGCTGTCGAGGTTACGGGCTCATCTCACCTCGCCTGCCGGATCCGGAACGTGTCTACGCCTCCTCAACATCGGGCGGCTCCGTGCTCTCCTGGTGCGAGAAACGATCGTACCCGGTGGCTCCCTGTGCTTTGCCTGGCTCTCCTGGGAGCCTGTAACCCGGCACAGGCGGGCGATGTGCCACTGCCACCGTGGAATCCGCTGAAACACCAGGCGGACATCAGACAAGCTCCTCTCAGGACGCGTCACACGTTCGATACGGAGGCCCCGGTTCTCACACGTTGCACCTCCTTCTTGCCGGTATGGATGCTGCGCGAACCTGCTGGATCAGGAACGTGGCTACCCAAAACACCGGAAACCGGCTCGGCTTCACCCGACTCCAGCGGACACCGGCCAGACAGACCGCATCGCACCCGGGGGTGCCGAACGCCTGAAGGTGTTTTCGCGCCGGCCTCATCTCCCAGGCATCGTCTCTGCCGTGTCTTTCGGATCTAGCCGGGCAGATCGGGCCGGCAAACCGCTGCGCCCGACCTGTGCCTGCTTCTCTCGTCGTGCCTCAACCGACTGAAGCCAGGCATACCCCCTGTATCCGCTGGATTCGTCGTGCCCCGGGCACGGCAGAAACGAGACCATCCCCTCCTATGGAACCTTCTGCGACGGCACCTCGCAAAGGCCGGCATGCTGCGGCGGCGGCAAGTGAGGTGCATACCCTTTCATCGCATGGACCGGGCATGGCGCGACCGGGCAGGCGCCTCCCTGCAAGACCTCGCCGGCACAAGGACAGCGCCGAGAGCAAGACGTTCATCGCCCTGCTATATGCCACCCTGGTCGCGCTGCTCCTCCTTTTCTTCGGCTTGCTCTTCATCATCATGCCGGGTGCCTGCACCTGACGCGCTTCGGGCCATGGGGACCTGCAACTGCAGGTCCCCATGGCCCGGCGCAACGGACATGCACCGCCTTTTCCCATCCGTGGTTACCTCGCTTCAACCCAGCACAGGTTCATCATACCATGAAGCAAAGCAGCGCCCATGAAGCCTGGGGGACTCGCCTCGGGCTGATCCTGGCCATGGCGGGAAATGCCGTGGGACTCGGCAACTTCCTCCGCTTCCCGACGCAGGCCACCAACCACGGCGGAGGATCCTTTATGATCACGTATTTCATCGCGCTCCTCCTGCTCGGCATCCCGCTTATGTGGATCGAATGGGGACTCGGCCGTCATGGGGGGCGATACCGCAAGGGACATATCCCCGGCATGTTCGCCTCCGTCTGGCGACATCCGGCGGCAAAGTACGTGGGGGTCCTGGGCCTGGTCATCCCGTTCGTGGTTCTGACCTATTACACCTGTATCGAGAGCTGGACCCTGGCTTTCACCTTCTTCTCCATCACGAAGGATTACTGGGGCCTCGAAACACAGGAAGCCATGATCGGCTACCTGCGATCCTTTCAATCCGTCGGCGACCCGAGCATGCACGGGGCCTTCATGCCGTTCGTCTTCTTCCTCGCCACGCTCTCCATCAACATATGGATCGTCTCGAAAGGCATCTCGGGAGGCATCGAGCGGCTTGCGAAAATCGGCATGCCGCTCCTCTTTCTCTTCGCCCTCGTGCTGGCCATCGTGGTCTGTACGATGCCTGCACGCCCGGACATCGGAGCAACCCCCGCCGATGGTTTCCAGTTCATCTACCGGCCGGACCTGTCCGGGCTCAAAAGCCCTGCGGTCTGGCTGGCCTCAGCCGGCCAGATCTTCTTCACGCTTTCCGTCGGCATGGGAACGCTCCAGACGTATGCCTCCTACCTGCGCTCCAAAGACGACATCCTGCTTTCCGGTCTTGCCACCTCAGCCACAAACGAAACCGCCGAGGTTGTGCTCGGCGGCTCGATCGCCATTCCAGCCGCCGTGGTCTTCTTCGGGGTTACGGGTGCCACCCAGATCGCCGCGTCGGGCGCGTTCAACCTCGGGTTCGCCACCATGCCCGTAGTGTTTCAGCAGCTCCCCTTCGGCCACGTGCTGGCCTTCATGTGGTTCGGCCTGCTGTTCTTCGCAGGAATCACCTCCTCTGTCGCCATGGCAACGCCGATGATGGCCTTCTTCCGGGAAGAGTTCGGCCTGCGCCGCGAACCGGTCGCATGGGGACTCGGGGCCGCCGTGCTCCTGTTCGGCCTCTTTCACATCGCCTGGCTGGACTATGGCTTCCTGGATGAATGGGACTACTGGGGCGGCACGTTCGGCCTTTCGCTTTTCGCGGTGGCCGAAGTCATCATCTTCATGTGGATCTTCAAACCCGAGAACGCCTGGCACACGATCCACGAAGGCGCCGACATCCGACTGCCAGGCGTCTTCAAGTTCATCATGACGTACATCACACCCGCTTACCTCTTTGCCATCTTCCTCTGGTGGAGCATTTCGGATGCCCTGCCGATTCTGGCAATGGACAAAACCCCTACCGGAGACCCCTATGCGCCGGAAGCCAGGCCCTACATCATCATCGCTCGCCTTGTGATCCTCCTCCTCTTTGCGGCATTCCTCATCCTGATCCGAATCGCCTGGAAAAGGAACCGCTATGATGACCGGGCCGGATTCACAGAAGTAGAAGAGCTTGCATCCTCCAGCACCACCTCAACGGGGTTAAACCTATGACAATCGGTGCGGCCATCTTCATGATCCTGAGCTGGATGTTCGTTCTGGGACTTGCGGGCTGGTCGTTCGCAAAAATTCTCGGCAAGCGAAGGCGCTGACACCCGGCGAAAGACGAGGCTTCCGGCGCGGATCTTCGCTTCAGCCGGCCTCACCTCCCCTTGCGAAGTTGACAGGGGTAGGTATTCACAAAGAGGGTGTTCCGTTGTATGGTAAAGCGTCCCTCATCCAGCAAATGATGACGCCACCATGCACGCAGAACACCCTCTCGAAGAATGTACGCGTTGGTTCGACATGCTGGCAACCCATTTGCCCGTGCTCTCCCGCACACAGGTGCGCACCCTGGCGCTTTGGAGCTTTGCCGCCACGCTGACGCAACGCATCGCCTCGTCCACGTGTGCCCTCTTCCTGGCGCGTCTGTTTGATCAACCCTACACGAACATGCGCCAACGACTGCGCGAGTTCTACTGGGAAGCCGATCAGAAGCGGGGTACGCATCGCCGTACGCTGCCCGTACAAGCGTGCTTTGCGCCGCTGCTGCGCTGGATCCTCTCGCTGCAGCAGCCCCGGGAACTCGTCCTGGCGCTCGATGTGACGCTGTGCCGCGATCGCCTGGCGGTGCTCGCCCTTAGCGTCGTGCTTCGCGGCAGTGCCGTGCCGGTGGCCTGGAAAATCCTCCCGGCCAACCGGCCGGCCCCCTGGGTGCTGCATGGACAAAACATCGGCGGCCTGGGAACATTGTTACTCGGCATCTCCGCACTCATCGGCTCTCTGGTCTACAGCCGAAAGAGTAACGCATCCGATCCGTAGTCCCGGAAAACGCCCCCGCTCACAGCAGCCCGGCGCGGCGGGCGGCATCGCGGAGCGTGGCTTCCTGTTCGGGCGTCAGGTGCTTCGGGAGCGTCACCTCCACCTCCACGTAGAGGTCGCCCGTGCCCTCGTCCGTGGCTACGCCCTGCCCGCGCAGGCGGAGCCGTTCGCCCGGCTGGGTGCCCTTCGGGATCGTCACCTTGATGCGCTTCCCCGTGGGATGTTCGAGGGAGCGGGTCGTGCCGAAGAGGGCTTCGAAGAGGCCGATCCGGACGCGCGTGTGCAGGTCGTTCCCCTCGCGGCGGAAGCGCGGGTCCTCGGCCACCTTGAACGTCACGTAGACGTCGCCGCGCCGGCCGGTGGGGCCGGCGGCCCCCCGCCCGCGCAGCCGCACGCGGAAGCCGTCGCGCACGCCCTTCGGGTAGGCGATGCGGCCCTTCTGGCCGCCGGGCAACGTGATCTCGACCTTGCCGCCCCGGAGGGCTTGTTCAAACGGGAGGTTCACGGTCAGGTGCCGGTCGAGGTCGGCACGGGCCTTGCCCGAAGCGGCTTCCCCGCCCCCGAAGACGCCCTTGAACAGCTCGCCCAGCCCGCCGAACAGGTCGCCGAAGCCGAACGACTCGCCGCCGCCCTCGGGATCCACCCGCACGTAGCTGCCGTCCGGCGCCCGGTAATAGCGCCCTCCGTTGCGGGTGGTGTACGCGTCGCCGAAGAAGCTCCCGAAGGGGTTTTTCCGCATCCGGTCGTAGGCCTGGCGCTTCTGCGGGTTGGAGAGCACCTCGTAGGCCTCCTGCACCTCCTTGAAGCGCTCCTCGGCCTTCGGGTCGTCCGGGTTCCGGTCCGGGTGATAAATACGCGCCCGCTTGCGGTAGGCCTTCTTGATGGCCTCCGCGTCGGCGTCCTCACTCACCCCGAGGATCTTGTAATAATCTTTGACGTCAGGCATGGCCCGTCGGAAGCAGGTTTTTTGAGGCAGACGGGGCTTCGGGGGTGCCGGTTTCACCGGAGGGGTGCGCAGCCGCGTGGCCGGTGTCGTATCTTGCAGCCGTCCGATCCACCGCGAGCCGATTCCTTTCTTCAGCCATGACACACCGGCCCATCCAAAAGGTTCTCATTGCCAACCGGGGCGAGATCGCCGTCCGGGTCATCCGCACGTGCCGGGAGCTGGGGCTGGCCACGGTGGCCGTCTTCAGCGAGCCCGACCGCACCGCGCCGCACGTGCGCCTGGCCGACGAGGCCTACCTGCTGGGGCCGGCGCCCTCGGCACAGTCGTACCTGGTGCAGGAGAAGATCCTGGAGGTGGCCCGCCGCAGCGGCGCCGACGCCGTCCACCCCGGCTACGGCTTCCTCTCGGAGAATGCGGACTTCGCCGAGGCGTGCGCGGCGGCGGGCCTCGTCTTCATCGGTCCCCCCCCGGCGGCCATCCGGGCCATGGGCGACAAGACGGCGGCCCGGCGGCTCATGGAGAAGGCCGGCGTCCCGATGGCCCCCGGCACCACCGACGCCATCGACGACCCGGACGAGGCCGCCCGCATCGCCGAGGCCATCGGCTACCCGGTGCTCATCAAGGCGGCGGCCGGGGGCGGGGGCAAGGGCATGCGCATCGTGGAGACGCCGTCGGAGTTCCGCCGGACGATGGAGGCCGCCCGCCGCGAGGCCCAGGCCGCCTTCGGCGACGGGCGCGTCTTCATCGAGAAATACATCGTGGAGCCCCGGCACATCGAGTTCCAGATCCTGGCCGACGCGCACGGCAACGTGGTGCACCTGTTCGAGCGTGAGTGCTCCATCCAGCGGCGCCACCAGAAGGTCATCGAGGAGGCCCCCTCGTCGGTGCTCACACCCGAGGTGCGGGCGCGGATGGGCGAGGCCGCCGTGCAGGCCGCCCGCTCGTGCGGCTACGTCAACGCCGGCACCGTCGAGTTCCTGGTCGACCGCGACCTGAACTTCTACTTCATGGAGATGAACACGCGCCTGCAGGTGGAGCACCCGGTGACGGAGTGGATCACGGGGCTGGACTTGGTGGCCGAGCAGATCCGCATCGCCGAGGGGGCGCCGCTGGGCTACACGCAGGCCGACCTGTCGATCCACGGCCACGCCATCGAGTGTCGCGTCTACGCCGAGGACCCGGAGAACAACTTCCTCCCGGCGCCCGGCCCGCTGCACCGGCACGTGCCGCCCTCGGGCTTCGGCGTGCGCGTGGATGCGGGCGTGGAGCAGGGGGGCGAGGTGCTCATCCACTACGACCCCATGATCTCGAAGCTGACCACGTGGGGCCGCACGCGCGAGGAAGCCATCCGCCGCATGCGTCGCGCCCTGGACGAGTACGAGGTCGCCGGCGTGCGCACCACCATCCCCTTCTGCCGCTTCGTGATGGACCACGAGGCCTTCTGCAGCGGCCGCTTCTCCACCCATTTCGTCGCCGAGCACTTCGACCCGAAGCACCTTGCGCCGGACGACCCCGCGCTCGACGCGGCGGCGGCGCTGGCGGCCGTGCTCTACCGCGC